>JBKPRS010000371.1:0-4133 GCA_046734695.1 Actinomycetota bacterium
GGCGGGGGCAGGGCGGCTTCGGTGCGGCGGGCCACGCCGACGGCGTGACGGCGGTCGGGGCCGCTCATGCGCCGCCAGAGGGCGGCCTCGCCCGGCAGCAGGGCCGCCGTGGCCCACGCCTCGTCGGATGGGGGCGGGCCGCCGGGGCGCAGCGAGCCGAAGAAGCGGGTCGCCAGGTGCCGCCAGGTCGCCGCGGTCGTCGACGCCCTCGCGGTCACGCGTGGTTGATGCAGAACCGGGTGGCGGGCATCGCCTCGAGCCTCGCCTCCCCGATCGGCTCGCCGCAGCGCTCGCACAGCCCGTAGGTGCCGGAGTCGAACTTCTCCAGGGCGTGCGTGATCTCGTCCAACTGCTCGTTGAGCTGGTTGAGCAGCGCCTTGTTCTCGCCCTGCTCGGCCGCCACCTGGCCCGAGTCGGCGAAGTTCTCGTCGTAGGACAGCGATCCCTCGTGCCCGACCTGCAGCGCGGCGATCTGTCCCGAGAGACGAGCGCGCTCGTCCTCGAGTTGGCCGCGCAGAGTGGAGAGGATCGTCTGGTCGGGCATCACCGAGAGGGTACCGGAAGCGATAGGTCTTACGTTGGGCGTTCTCGTCACCCCTACCCGTGAGGGAAGGTGGCGCGGGGATGAGCAGCACGGTAAGCGGCGAACAACCGCTCCGTCGACACCTTCGTGTAGACCTGCGTGGTGCTGACCGAGGCGTGCCCGAGCATCTCCTGCACCGCCCGCAGGTCGGCTCCGTGGTCGAGCATGTGGGTGGCGCACGAGTGCCGCAGCACGTGGGGGGTGAGCTTGTCGGCGATGCCCGCCTCGCTCCCCCGGTGCTTGACCACCAGCCACGCGCCCTGGCGGGTCAGCCGGCCGCCGCGCCGGTTCAGGAACACGGCCTCGGCGTCGCCCCGGCGCTTCCAGCGCTCGGGGACCAGCGCCGGGCGGCCCCCCGGCCCCAGCCATGCGGTGAGGGCGGCGGCGGCGTGGCGCCCCAGGGGGACGATCCGTTCCTTGGAGCCCTTGCCGAATGCCCGCAGCAGTCCCGACTCCAGGTCGACGTCGCCCAGCCGCAGGCCGACCAGCTCGGAGATACGCACGCCGGTCCCGTAGAGGACCTCGAGCATGGCCCGGTCCCGGCGCGCCACCGGCTCGTCGCCCACCACCGCGGCCAGCAGTGCCTCGACCTCCGCCTCGCTCAGCGCCTTGGGCAGCCCCGAGGGCACCCGCGGGGTGGCGACGTCGGCGCCGGGATCCGCCGGCGCCCGGCCCTCGTCGGCCAGGAACCGGTGCAGCGAGCGCA
Organism: Actinomycetota bacterium; assembly: GCA_046734695.1. Classification (GTDB taxonomy): domain Bacteria; phylum Actinomycetota; class Acidimicrobiia; order Acidimicrobiales; family VFJN01; genus ZC4RG19. The sequence goes on from JBKPRS010000371.1 coordinate 1,290, forward strand.
CGGCCACCACCGCCCGGGCCACCGTGGCCGGAGCCAGCTCTCCCCCACGCAGCTCCGCGATGTAGGCCTCGACGTCCGCCTCGCGCACGTCGGGCAGCGCCACGCCCCGCGGGTCCAGCCAGCGGCACCAGCGCCGGGCGTCGCGCCGGTAGGCGGCCAGGGTGGACCGGGCCCGCCCCCGCTCGGTGGCCAGCCAGGACAGCCACTCCTCGACGTCCAGGGGCACTATGTCGGGATCATCGGCGATGCCGGCGACGTCTGTGCTCATGCACGGATCACGCTAGGACGAGGCCCCGCGCCATACTGTGACCCCACCGAGGGGAGGAGCACGGGTGCCGCGTTACGACTTCCGCTGCCGCGAGTGCGGCGACACGTTCGAGGTCAGCCGGCCCATGGCCGAAGCCGATGCCCCCGCCGCGTGCCCGGCGGGCCACGCCGACACGCTCAAGCTGCTCCCGCTCGTCTCCGTGGGGGGTCGGGCGTCGGCCGGTCCCGCCCCGATGCCCGCGGGCGGCGATGGCGGTGGCGGGTGTTGCGGCGGAGCTTGCGGCTGCGGGTGAGCTAGTCGCCCCGGCGCGCCAGGGCGAGCAGGGCGATCACCGTCTTGGCGTCGGTGATGCGCCCGTCGTCGACCATGGCCAGGGCGTCGGCGAGCGAGACGCGGGCCAGCGTCATGTGCTCCTCCTCCGGGCTCTGGCGGTCGGCCGGCACGTCGGTCAGGTCGGTGGCCAGGTAGACGACCACCGCCTCGTCCGAGAACCCGGGCGAGTTGTGGAACGTGATCAGGTGCTCCAGGTGCCCGGCCTGCAGGCCCGCCTCCTCCACCAGCTCGCGGGAGGCGGTGACCTCGGTGGGCTCACCGGCCACGTCGCGCAGGCCGGCCGGGATCTCCCACACGTCCGAGTCCAGCGCAGCCCGGTACTGCCGGACCAGCGTGATCGCGCCGTCGTCGTGCAGGGGCACGACCCCCACCGCCCCGGGGTGATGGACGACTTCGCGCTCGTGGCGCTCGCCTCCGGGGCCCTGGACCTCGACGATCGCGACCGAGATGCGCGAGCCGGTCCACGCGGACCGCTCGCCGGCGACGTGGAACGTCACCCCAGGGACCGGATCGGCTCTGGTTCGTGCACCGGGAACAGGTGCGGGCGCCGGCCCTCGGACCGCTCCAGGGCCGCGCCCACGAAGTCGCGGAACAGCGGAGCCGGGCGGTTGGGGCGGCTCTTGAACTCGGGGTGCGCCTGGGTGCCGACCCAGAACGGGTGGTCGGGCAGCTCCACGAACTCGACCAGGCGGCCGTCGGGCGAGGACCCCGAGCACACGAAGCCCGAGCCCTCGAACTTGCCCCGGTAGCGGGGGTTGAACTCGTAGCGGTGGCGGTGGCGCTCGGACACCACCGTCTTGCCGTAGGCCTTGGCCGCCTGTGAGCCCTCGACCAGCTCGGCGATGTAGGCGCCGAGCCGCATGGTGCCGCCCTTGTCGGTCACGTCGCGCTGGCTGTCCATGAGGTCGATGACCGGATGGGGCGTGGCCGGGTCGAACTCGGTGGAGTTGGCGCCGGTGAGCGCCAGCTCGTTGCGGGCGAACTCGATGGTCATGACCTGCATGCCCAGGCACAGTCCCAGGCACGGGATGGCGTTGTGGCGGGCGTAGCTCGCGGCCGCGATCTTGCCCTCGACGCCCCGCTCGCCGAAGCCGCCGGGGATGACGATGCCGTCCAGGTCCCGCAGCCGGCCCTCGGCCAGGAGCCCTTCGACCTCCTCGGCCTGGATCCACTCCACCTCGACGTGCGAGCCGTGATGGAAGCCGCCGTGGCGCAGGGCCTCGACGACCGACAGGTAGGCGTCGGGCAGGCTCACGTACTTGCCGATGATCCCGACCCGCACCGAACGGGTGGCGGACTCGACCCCGCGGACCATCGCGTCCCACTCGGCCAGGTCCGGCGGGCCCGCCTCGATCCCCAGCAGCGAGCAGATCACGTCGTCGAAGCCCTCCTCGTGCAGCACGAGGGGCACCTCGTAGAGGCTCGAGGCGTCGGCTGCGTTGACCACGGCCTCGGTGGGCACGTCGCACAGCCGGGAGATCTTCTGCTTGAGCGAGTCGCTCAGGGGGCGCTCGCTGCGGCACACGATCACGTCGGGTTGGATGCCCCGGGCCCGCAGCTCGGTCACCGAGTGCTGGGTGGGCTTGGTCTTCTGCTCGCCGGCAGGGCCGATGAACGGGACCAGCGTGACGTGGACGTAGCAGACGTTGGTGCGCCCGGCGTCGAGGCGCAGCTGCCGGATCGCCTCCAGGAACGGGAGGATCTCGATGTCGCCGACCGTGCCGCCGATCTCGGTGATCACGACGTCGACATCGTCGCCGGCCAGCCGGGTGATCCGCCGTTTGATCTCGTCGGTGATGTGCGGGATCACCTGGACGGTCTTGCCCAGGTAGTCGCCCCGCCGCTCGGCAGCCAGCACGGCCGAATAGATCGAGCCGGTCGTGGCATTGCTGCCCCGCGACAGCGGCTCGTCGATGAAGCGCTCGTAATGGCCCAGGTCGAGGTCGGTCTCGCCACCGTCGTCGGTGACGAACACCTCGCCGTGCTCGAACGGGTTCATCGTGCCCGGGTCGACGTTGATGTACGGGTCGAGCTTCTGCATCGTGACGCGCAGGCCACGGGATTTGAGCAGGCGACCCAGTGACGAAGCGGAGATGCCCTTGCCGAGGGAGCTGGCGACCCCACCCGTGACGAAGATGTGTTTTGTCACGGGATCACAGCGTACCCCGCCGCACCGCACACCGCGCGGATCTCACGTGACCTGGAGCGCGGTACGGATGCCGTTGCGCTGGCGCAGGTTGTCG
>JBKPRS010000372.1:0-7178 GCA_046734695.1 Actinomycetota bacterium
GTCACCGGGATCAGCGCCCCCGGCCCCTGCGTCCCCGCGCTGGCGGGCGACGGGGTGCGCCACCTGGCGCTGCGCTCGTCCACCCGGGGCTGGAGCCTCACCGCTGACCTGCGCGCCGCGGCCGAGCTGTGGCGCATCCTGCGGCGCGAGCGCTTCGACGTCCTCCACACCCACAACCCCAAGCCCGGGGTCTACGGGCGCATCGTGGGCCGGCTGGCCCGGGTCCCGCTGGTGGTCAACACCAACCACGGCCTCTACATCAGCGAGGGACGGCGGCTGCGCACGGCGCTGGTCCTGGCGCTCGAAGGCCTGGCGGCCCGCTTCTCGCACGTCGAGCTGGTGCAGAACGTCGAGGACATGGACCGCCTCACGCGCTGGCACCTCAACAGCGCCAAGCGGACCCGCCTGCTCGGCAACGGCGTCGACCTCGAGCGCTTCCGTCCCCCGGACGACGCCGCCGAGCGGGACCGGGCCCGCGAAGCGCTCGGCGTCCCGCCCGAGCAGGTGGCGGTGCTCATGGTGGGCCGCCTCGTGGCCGAGAAGGGCTATCCCGAGCTCTTCGCCGCCGCCCGCAGCCTGGGCCCGGGCTACGCGGTGGTGTGCGTGGGCCCCGACGACCCGTCCAAGGCCGACGCCCTGTCCGGGGACGAGGTCGCGGCCGCGGTGCGGGCGGGCGTGCGCTTCCTCGGCCAGCGCGACGACATCGAGGTCCTGTACCGGGGGGCCGACGTGTTCGCGCTGCCCTCGCACCGCGAGGGCTTCCCCCGGGCCGCCATGGAGGCGGCGGCCAGCGGGCTGCCCGTGGTGGCGACCGATGTGCGCGGCTGCCGCCAAGTGGTGGAGGACGGCGTGACCGGTGCGCTCGTCCCGCTGCGCCAGCCCGACGCACTGGCCGAGGCGGTGCGGGCGCTGGGCGACGATCCCGCCCGTCGGGCCAAGCTCGGCCGAGCCGGGCGGGACAAGGCGTGCCGCGAGTTCGACGAGCGCGCCGTCGTCACCCGGGTGCTCGACGCCTACGGCCGCTACGGGGATCAGCTCACGCTGCGGGAGTAGCGCCAGCGGTCCAGGCGGCGCCGGGCCCGCTCCTCCAGCGCCATGCCCCCCTTGGCCTTGCGGACGAAGAAGCGCATGCCGTCGCGGCGCTGGATGGGCGAGCGCGCCAGCCGGTGGGGATCGGTGGTGCCGTAGTGGTTGGGCCGGTTGCCGCCCAGCGCGGCCGAGCGGAAGCGCTCGCGCACCAGCGGCTCGATCCCGGGCGCGGCCAGCAGCGCCTTGGGGTAGGCGAAGTGCTCGGCGTCCACGCCCAGCCGCTCGCCGATCAGCCCGCGGGAGCGGTCGAGCTCGGACGCCACCGCCGCCGCGTCGAGCCGGTCCAGCAGAGCGTGCCGGTGGGTGTGGGAGCCGATGGTGACGAAGCCGGAGTCCACCGCCTCGCCGGCCGCGGCCCACGACAGCGGGCGCCCGCCGCCCGGGAAGGCGCGTCCCCGCTCCACGTGATCGGTCGCCAGGTAGAACACGGCGGGGATGCGGTGGCGAGCCAGGATGGGCAGCGCCACGTCCACGAGGTCGTCGGTGCCGTCGTCGAAGGTGACGACGACGGGGTGGTAGGGCGGGCGCTCGTCGGCGGGCTCGCCCAGCACGGCCAGGGCGTCGTCGAGCGTGACCGCGAGCCGCCGGTCGGCCAGCCACGCCATCTGCTGGTCGAACACCGACGCGGGCAGGTCGATCTCGTCCGAGCCGCTGCGCCCGCCGACCCGGTGGTAGAGCAGGACGACGACGCCTCGCTGGGGCGGGTGCAGCCGATCGGCCAGCACCGCCGCTTCCTTCATGGTCCGCCCGGCGACGGCATGTGCCACCACGGCGCCACAGTAGTGAAGTCGATACCATCGCCGCCCGTGGGCGGAACGCTCGTCGCGTGCGTGGCGGAGAACAGCGAGGGGTGGTACCAGGAGGTGCAGAACCTGGTGCTGTCGTTACGCCGGTTCGGGGGAGAGCTGTCGGCCGCGCCCTTCGTCGCCTGCTTCGTGGAGGGTGTCGAGCCGCGCTTCGTGTCGGGATTGGCGGCTCTCGACGCCGAGGTGCGCGTGGTGGACCGGGTCGACGCCCGCAACCCGCCCAGCAACAAGCTGCGCATGCTGGAGCTCGCCGCCACGCACGACTTCGACATGCTGCTCGCCATCGACACCGACACGGTCGTCGTCGGGGACGTGGGCCGCTACGCGGTGGCGGGTGCGGTGGCGGTCAAGCCGGAGAACACCGACCCCTACCCGGCCGCCACCTGGCGGGGCGTTTTCGCCGACCTCGGCATCCCCGAGCCCGGGCGCTCCATCGTCACCACCTCGACCGCCGAGGTCACCTACCCGTACTACAACAGCGGCGTCGTGTTCGTGCCCCGGGCGCTGTGCGGCACGCTGCGGGAGGCCTGGGCCAAGCGGGTGGCGGACGTGCTCGACCTCTACACGCGGCGGCCCGACATCGTGGCGCCACCGCAGCGCCACTGGACCAACCAGCTGGCCCTGGCGCTGGCGCTGGTGGGCGACGGCATCCCCGTGGAGCCGCTGCCGGTGGCCGGCAACCTGTCCACCACCGTGCGGGTCCACCCGCTGTTCGCCCACCAGGTGACGCCGCCGTTCGTGCTGCACTACCACAACGAGATCGACGGGCAGGGCTTCGTCTTCCGCTCGCGCAATGCAGTGCTGAACCCGCTGATCGACGCGGTGAACCGGGCCCGGGCCGAGGCGTTCGGCCTCGCCTACGACGGCCTGCCGTCGCCGCCGCTGGTGCGCCGTGCGCTGCGGGAGGTCGAGGGCCGCGGCTGGTACGAGCGGGGGCCCGTCGCCACGGTGCGCCGCCACCGGCTGCTGGCCCCGGTGCGCCGCCAGGCCAAGCGCCTGGCCAAGGGCGCGGGCGGATGACCGGCCCGCCCGCCTTCGGTTTCTTCGTGGGCTGCGGGCGGTCGGGCACCACGCTGCTGCGGGCCATGTTCGACTCCCACCCCGACCTGGCCGTGCCGGACGAGGTGTCGTTCGTGATCCGCCTGGCCCGGCCCCACTACGCGCTCCGCTACGGCTGGCCGCGGCGGTTCGACGCCGAGCGGGCCGCCGATCTGATCGTCGCCAACGGCTCGTGGCGGCGCTGGGGCATCCCGCCGGCGGAGGGCCGCGCCGCGCTGGTCGAACCCCCGCCCGCGTCGTTCGCGGAGATGGTCAGGAGGGCCTACGCGGCCTGGGCCGCCCGGGAGGGCAAGCCCCGCTACGCCGACAAGACACCGATGCACGTGCTGCACCTGCCCCGGCTGGCCCGCATGTTCCCCGAGGCCCGCTTCGTGCACCTGGTGCGCGACGGGCGCGACGTGGCGCTGTCGTACCGCAGCGTCGCCTGGGGGCCGGAGACCGTGGAGGACGCCGCGCTGCTGTGGCGGCGCCGGGTGGGCGCGGGGCGCCGCGCCGGGCGGCGGCTCGGACCGGACCGCTACCGGGAGGTGCGCTACGAAGACCTGGTGGCCGAGCCCGAGCGGGTCGCCCGCGAGCTGTGTGCGTTCGTGGACCTGGCGTGGGACGACGCGATGCTGCGCTACCCGGCGCGAGCGGGGGAGGTCATCGCCGCCACCCGCTTCCCCGAGGCCCACACCCGGCTGGTGCTGCCGCCGACCCCGGGCCTGCGGGACTGGCGCACCCAGATGCCGGCGGACGACGTCGCCCGCTTCGAGGCCATCGCCGGGCCGGAGCTGAAGGCGCACGGCTACGAGACCGCGGCCCCGTCCCCGCCGGTGACGGTGCGGGCGCGGGCCGAGGGCAGGGTGCTGGCGGACGCGACCGGCCGGGCCTGGACCGCGGCTCGGGCCGGGGTACGGGTGCTGGCCGGGCGCCCGGCGGCATGACCGACCTGCGCCGCTACGAGCCGGGCGACGAGTCGGCGGTCATGAGCCTGCTCGACGCGGCCATGGGCTGGGTGCCCGACGCCCAGCACCGGGCCTTCTTCACCTGGAAGCACCGGGACAACGCCTTCGGCCCGTCGCCCGCATGGGTAGCGACGGTCGGCGGGCGCGTCGTGGGGTTCCGCACGTTCCTGCGCTGGGAGTTCCTGCTCGACGGCAAGGTGGTGCGGGCCGTGCGGGCGGTCGACACCGCCACGCATCCCGACCACCAGGGCCAGGGCGTGTTCCGCGCCCTGACGCTGCACGCGCTCGGGTCGCTGGCGGGCGAGGGCATCGGGTTCGTCTTCAACACGCCGAACGCCAGCAGCCGTCCCGGCTACCTGAAGATGGGGTGGGAGACCGTCGGCCGCCTCGGCGTGCTGGCCCGGCCGCGCTCGCCTGCCGCGCTGATCCGCCTGGCCCGGGCCCGGACCGCGGCGGGCAAGTGGTCGGAGCCGTCGGACGCGGGGGTGCCCGCGGCCGAGGCCCTGGCGGACACCGCCGCGGTCGGCCGGCTGCTGGCGGCGCTGTCGCCCGGAGACGGGCTGGTCACCCACCGCACGCCCGAGTACCTGGCCTGGCGCTACGGCTTCGGTCCCCTCGGCTACCGGGTCGTGACCGGCCCGGCGGGCCCGGCGGCCGGGATGGTCGTGTTCCGCCTGCGGCCGCGGGGCGCGGCCCGGGAGGCGGCCGTGTGCGAGGAGCTGGTGCCGGGCGGCGACCCCCGCCTCACGTCCCACCTGCTGGCCCGGGCGCTGCGGGAGAGCGGCGCCGACCACGCCGTACGCCTCGCCGGCCAGGCCCCCCGGGCGGGCTTCGTGCCGGTCCCCGGCCAGGGGCCGACGCTCGTGTTCCGGGGGCTCGACCTGGCCACCATGCCCGCGCCGGCGCACTGGCACCTGGGGCTCGGCGACGTCGAGCTGATGTGACCACCGCGCCCCGCCGGCGTCGTAGATTGGGGCCGATGGGCGACGGCGAGCCAGACCTCGAGTCGCCGGAGGCGCGGGAGCCGGCGGAGGAGGAGCCGGACACCGGCGGCGGTCCCCGGCGGTTGACCCGGCGCCAGCTGCTGGTCCTCGGCGGGGCCGGCGGCGCGGCGCTGGCCGGTGGGGCCTACCTGCTGCGCGACCTGCGCCAGAACGGCGAGCCGGAGTCGACGGCGGACCGCCACCACCCTCGCCACCAGGGCGGCGACACCGAGCCCGAGCCCACCGTCCCGCAGCCCGACGAGCCGCCGGTGGTGCTGTCCGAGGACCTGCCCACGGCCCTCTGGAGCGATCCGGCCAGCTGGGGCGGCCAGGTCCCCGGCCAGGGCGACCAGGCCGTGGTCACCCAGCCGATCCTGCTCGACGTGGACGCCCGGGTGGCGGGCGTGCGCATCGAGAACGCCGGCGACCTGGTCTTCGACCCTCGGGTGAGCCGCCAGCTGCGCTCCAGCGAGAACGTCGTCGTGGCCGGGCGGATCCGCATGCGGCCCGGCAGCCCGGCAATCGTCCACGACCTGACGTTCGTGGACGTGGACGAGAACCGGTTCATGGGCGGCCACAGCGAGGCCCCCATGGACACCGACGTGGGCGTGTGGGTCATCGGCAACGGGGTGCTCGACGTCCAGGGCAGCCCGAAGACCTCGTGGACCAACCTCACCGGGGCGGTGGACTCGGGGGCCCGAACCATCACCGTGGCGGACGCCACCGGCTGGCGGGTGGGCGACGAGGTCGTCGTGACCCCCACCGAGCCCACCAGCGTCGCCGAGCACTGGCTGCACCACGACCGGCGGACCGTGACCGGCGTGTCCGGCAACCAGGTGTCGCTGGACTCGCCGCTGACCTACCCGCATCCCGCGGTGACGGTCCGGCCGGGTGTCACCCACGTGGCCGAGGTGTTGAACATCAGCCGCAACGCACTGATCCAGGGCACGCCCGACGGCCGCTCGCACGTGATCATGCTGGGTGCGGCCCGGCCTCAGAACATCGCCAACCTGGGCCTGCGCTACATGGGCCCGCGCAAGAACGACGAGGAGGTGCTGGGCCGCTACGCCATCCACTTCCACACCAACTACGCGGGCTCGGTCGGCTCGGTCGTGCAGGGTGTGGTGGCCTACGACTCCACCGGCCACGGCTTCGCCGCCCACCTGTCCGACGGCGTGACCTTCCGGGAGTGCGTGGCCCACGACATGGTGGACGACGCCTTCTGGTGGGACCTGAGCGTGTCGGGCGAGGGCCGCGACCTGGTCCCCTCCAACGGGATCACCTACGAGCGCTGCGTGGCCCACTTCGTCAAGAGCGGTACCAACTCCAAGTTCAACCTCACCGGCTTCCTGATGGGCGCGGGCGACGGCAACGTGGCCCGGGGCAACGTCGCCGTGGGCATCCAGGGCGGGGCCGAGTCGTCGACCGGCTACCACTGGCCCTCGCACTCCCGCAACAACCGGGTGTGGACCTTCGAGGACAACCTGGCCCACAACAACCGCCACAGCGGCGTGTACTTCTGGCAGAACGGCGTGCCCCGCACGATCGTGGACCGCTTCACCGTGTACCACTCGGGCAAGGGCATCTTCGCCGGCTCCTACGCCAACCTGGTGTCGTACCGGGACTGCACGATCTACGCCTGCGACAGCGCCGGGCTCACGATCTCGGCCCTGCCGTCGCGCGAGGGCGAGCGCACCGGCGAGACCATCACCTACGAGAACATGTACATCGACCAGGCGGGCCTCACCGAGTACGCGGTCGAGATCACCAAGCACATCTCCCGGGGCGACAGCGACCGGGTGACGAGCATCACCGGATGCACGTTCAAGGGCGGCAACCGGGCCCAGGTCGGCCTGCCCGACGGCGGCAACCACCCCCAGCTCTACGACTTCGAGAACTGCACGTTCGAGGGCAACGCCTTCTGGCTGGGCAACGGCCTGCCGGAGGCGACCCACCTGCAGGTCAACGGGGCCGACGGCAGCTACGTGGTGCGCCCCGCCGACCAGCCCGGCGAGCCCCGCCCCGCCTGGAACGCCACCATCTCGGCCGGGGACACCCCCATACCGCAGGTCAGCGGCGGCGGTGGTGGTGGGAACGGCGAGGGCCGCCGCCGGCGCCGGGAGGGTAGCGGCGGCTAGGCGGGGTCGATCCCGATGGCTTCCAGGTCGGCCGGCTCGGAGGCAAACGCGTCGGCGAGGTAGCGCTGAGCGACCGGGTCCATGGGCGGCGCGGCGTCCTCGCCCCGCGTGCGGCTGACGTTGGCGAAGGCGGGCGGCGCCCACGGCTCCAGGCCG
>JBKPRS010000373.1:0-13443 GCA_046734695.1 Actinomycetota bacterium
AACTACCTGGTGCCCACCGTCGTCGAGCAGACCAACCGGGGCGAGCGGGCCTACGACCTCTACAGCCGGCTGCTCAAGGAGAACATCATCTTCCTGGGCACGCCGATCGACGACACGATCGCCAACCTGATCTGCGCCCAGTTGATCCACCTCGAGTCCGACAACCCGGACAAGGACATCAACATCTACATCAACAGCCCGGGCGGGGACATCACGGCGCTGTTCGCCATCTACGACACCATGCGGTTCATCAAGCCCGACATCAGCACCATCTGCTTCGGGCAGGCGGCCTCCGCGGCCGCGGTGCTGCTGGCGGCCGGGGCGCCCGGCAAGCGGCTGGCGCTGCCCCATACGCGCGTCCTCCTCCACCAGCCCTGGGGCCAGGCCGGCGGCCAGGCCACCGACGTGGAGCTGGCGGCCAGGGAGATCCTGCGCATGCGCTCGCTGCTCGACGAGATCCTGGCCACCCACACCGGCCAGCCCGTCGAGCGCATCCACAAGGACACCGAGCGCGACTTCGTGCTCAGCGCAGAGGAAGCCAAGGACTACGGCATCATCGACGACGTGATCTCGTCACGGCAGGCAGCAGACATGACCGGGCCCATCACGAGGGCCAGCTAGGGACGCACGGGGGAGCGACCGACGTGGCCAAGTTCGGAGACGGTGGCGAGCTGCTCAAGTGCTCGTTCTGCGGAAAGTCTCAGAAGCAGGTGAAGAAGTTGATCGCCGGGCCCGGCGTCTACATCTGCGACGAGTGCATCGACCTCTGCAACGAGATCATCGAGGAGGAGCTGGCCGAGCCGAGTGAGCTGCGCTTCGACGAGCTCCCCAAGCCCCGCGAGATCTACGAGTTCCTGAACGACTACATCATCGGCCAGGACCACGCCAAGAAGATCCTCTCCGTCGCCGTCTACAACCACTACAAGCGGGTGCAGTACGGGGGCACGCCCTCGGGCGACGTCGAGCTGGCCAAGTCGAACATCATGCTCATCGGGCCCACGGGCTGCGGCAAGACGTTGCTGGCCCAGACCCTGGCCCGCATGCTCAACGTGCCCTTCGCCATCGCCGACGCCACGGCGCTGACCGAGGCGGGCTACGTGGGCGAGGACGTCGAGAACATCCTGCTGAAGCTCATCCAGGCCGCGGACTACGACGTCAAGAAGGCCGAGACCGGCATCATCTACATCGACGAGATCGACAAGATCGCCCGCAAGAGCGAGAACCCGTCGATCACGCGGGACGTGTCGGGCGAGGGCGTCCAGCAGGCGCTCCTCAAGATCCTGGAGGGCACCACCGCCTCGGTGCCGCCCCAGGGGGGTCGCAAGCACCCCCACCAGGAGTTCATCCAGATCGACACCACGAACATCCTCTTCATCTGCGGCGGCGCCTTCGCCGGGCTGGAGAAGATCATCGAGAGCCGCATCGGGCGCACCGGCGTGGGCTTCACCGCCGACGTCACCCGCTACGACGACAAGGACCTCGGCCAACTGCTGGAGCAGGTGCAGCCGGAGGACCTGCTCAAGTTCGGCCTCATCCCCGAGTTCGTCGGCCGGCTGCCGGTCATCGGGGCCGTGTCCAGCCTCGACCACGAGGCGCTCATCCGCATCCTCAACGAGCCGAAGAACGCCCTCATCAAGCAGTACCGCAAGATCTTCGAGTTCGAGGACGTCGAGCTGGAGTTCACCGACGACGCCCTGGAGGCCATCGCCGACCAGGCGCTGCTGCGGGGCACCGGCGCCCGTGGCCTGCGGGCCATCCTGGAAGAGGTCCTGCTCAACCTCATGTACGAGCTGCCGAGCCGCAGCGATGTGGGGCAGTGCGTGATCGACCGGGCCGTCGTGCTCGACCGGGTCAACCCCACGCTGGTGCCGCGCACCGACAGCACGCGCCAGCAGCGGCCCCGGCGGGCGGCGTCCTGAGCTTCGCCGACGCGCAGGCGTACCTCGACGCGCACATCAACCTCGAGAAGACCGTCGCCGTCTCGGCGGGCCATCCCGAGGGCCTGTCGCTGGAGGGCATGCGCGCCATCGTGGACGTGCTGGGCAACCCGCAGCGGGACTATCCGGTCATCCACGTCACCGGCACCAACGGCAAGGGCTCGACGGTGCGGATGGCGACGGCGCTGCTGGCCGCCCACCAGCTCTCGGTGGGGACCTACACGAGCCCGCACCTCGAGCACATCACCGAGCGCATCTCCCGCAACCTGGAGCCGATCGACCCCGAGGAGTTCGGGGCGGTCATGGCCGAGCTGGCGGCGCTGGAGGCCCAGCGCTTCTTCTCCGAGCCCCATCACTTCGACCTGCTGACCGCGGCGGCGTTCTCCTGGTTCAGCCAGGTGGCCGTGGACCTGGCGGTGATCGAGGTGGGGCTGCTGGGCCGCTGGGACGCCACCAACGTGGCCGACGGCCAGGTGGCGGTGATCACCAACGTGGGCAAGGACCACACCGACGGGACCGGCGACTGGCGCCGGCGGGTGGCGTCGGAGAAGGCCGGGATCATCAAGCCCGGCAGCCACCTGGTGCTGGGGGAGACCGATCCCGCCCTGCGGCCGGTGTTCGAGGCCGAGGCGGCGGCGGAGATCTGGGTCAGGGACGAGGACTTCGGCGTGATCGCCGACCGCCAGGCGCTCGGCGGCCACGTGGTCGACCTGCGGACCCCGAACGGGGTGCTGGAAGAGGTCTTCCTCCCCGTCCACGGCGCCCACCAGGCCCAGAACCTGGCGGTGGCGGTCGCTTCGGTCGAGGCGTTCTTCGGGCGGGCCCTCGATCCCGACGTCGTGGCCGAGGCGCTGGGTGGCCTGCGGCTGCCCGGCCGGTTCGAGGTGCTGCACCGGGCGCCGCTGCTGGTCCTCGACGGCGCCCACAACCCCGACGGCGCCCGGGCCGCAGGGGCGACGCTGGCCGACGAGTTCGAGGTGGCGGGCACCCGGCACTTCGTGCTGGGCATGCTCACCGGTCGGGACCTGGGCGAGATGCTCGACGGGCTGGGTGTCCGCGACGGCGACCGTGTGATCGCCACCGCCCCGGCCACGCCCCGGGCCGCCGCACCCGCCGATCTGGCCAAGCTGGCCGGGGACCGGGGCGCCGCCGCCGAGGTGATCCCGGACGTGGCCGAGGCGGTGTCCACCGCCTGGCGCGATGCCCGGGCCGCGGGGGAGGGCGACATGGTGATGGTGTCCGGCTCGCTGTACACCGTGGGTGACGCGCGCACCGCGTGCCGTCACTTGGGCCTCGTGGCCTGACTTCCTCTACCTTCACGGACTGTGAAGAACCGCAGCTTTGTCATGTGCAAGCCGGACGCGGTCGAGCGCGGCCTCGTCGGCGAGATCATCGGCCGCCTGGAGCGCAAGGGCCTGACCCTCGTGGCCGCCGACCTGCGCACGGTGTCGATCGATCTGGCCCGGGAGCACTACGACGAGCACCGGGACAAGCCGTTCTTCGGCGATCTGGTCGACTTCATCACCCGCTCGCCGGTCCTGGCCATGGTGATCGAGGGCCCGGACGAGAACACCTACCTGCTGGTCCGCAAGGTCGTGGGCGCCACCAAGGCGACCGACGCCGAGCCGGGCAGCATCCGCGGCGACTACGCCACGATCACCACCGAGAACCTGGTCCACGCCAGCGACGGCCACGACTCCGCCGCCCGCGAGATCGGCCTGTGGTTCCCCGGATTGGCCTGACCCCGCTAGGGGCATCGTTCCCAGGAAACCGTAACCAGAGGGTCGCCTTCGGGCCCTCGGGGGTTCGTTAACCTACGGCAAGCCCTCCCACCAACCCGGCGGAGGACCGCATTCGCATGCCCGACAACTTCTTCTCCTCCCTGACGGGTCGGGACATGGCCGTCGATCTCGGCACTGCCAACACCGTCATCTACGTCCGCGGCAAGGGCATCGTCCTCAACGAGCCCTCGGTCATCGCGATGAACGTGCGCGACGGCAAGCCCGTCGCGGTGGGCATCGACGCGAAGCGGATGATCGGCCGCACGCCGAGCCACATCGAGGCCATCCGCCCCCTGAAGGACGGCGTCATCGCGGACTTCGAGATCTGCGAGAAGATGCTGAGCTACTTCATCCGCAAGGCCCACAACCGGCGCTGGGGCAAGCCCCGCATGGTGATCTGCGTGCCCTCGGGCATCACCGGCGTCGAGCAGCAGGCCGTGCGGGAGGCCGCCGAGTACGCGGGCGCCCGCAAGCCCGCCTACATCATCGAGGAGCCCATGGCCGCGGCCATCGGGGCCGGGCTCCCCGTCCAGGAGCCGGCGGGCAACATGATCGTCGACATCGGCGGCGGCACCACCGAGGTGGCGATCATCTCCCTCGGCGGCATCGTGACCAGCCAGTCGGTGCGGGTGGCCGGTGACGAGCTGGACGAGGCCATCGTCAACTTCGTGAAGAAGGAGTACGGCCTGGCCATCGGCCAGCGCACGGCCGAGGAGGTCAAGATCGCGCTCGGGTCGGCCTGGCCGCTGCTGGAGGAGCTGCACGCCGAGATCCGGGGCCGCGACCTCATGACCGGCCTGCCGAAGACCATCGTGACCACCACCGACGAGGTCCGCGAGGCGATGGAGGAGCCGGTGTCGGCCATCGTCGACGCGGTGAAGGTCACGCTGGACAAGACGCCGCCCGAGCTGGCGGCCGACGTGATGGACAAGGGCATCTATCTGGCCGGTGGGGGGGCATTGCTCAACGGTCTCGACGCCCGTCTGCACCACGAGACGGGCATGCCCGTGGTCGTGGCCCCCAACCCGCTCCACGCAGTGGCGGTGGGGTCCGGCCAGTCACTGGAGGAGTTCGACGCGTTGAAGTTCCTCTTCTCGTCCACCGGCTACTGATCCATGGCCATCTCGCCGCCGACCGGATCCCGGACCCGGCTCGCCGTCCTGGTAGCCGCGTCCGTCACCCTCGTGACCCTGGGCCTGCGCGACGCGCCCGTCATCCGCAACCTGCGGGAGGGCGCCGCCACCGTCACCGACCCCATCGAGTCGGGCGTCGACACGGCCACCCGGCCCGTGCGCAACGCCTGGCACGGCATCACGGACTACGACGACCTCAAGGCCGAGAACGAGCGCCTACGGGACAGGCTGGAGGAGGCCGGCGCCGCCGACATCAGCGGCACCGACGCCGAGCGCCAGCTCGCCGACCTGTCCCTCGTGCTGGACCTGCCCTACGCCACCGACATCCCCAAGGTGGTGGCCCGGGTGGTGTCGGGGCCGCGCTCGAACTTCTCCCACGCGGTCGAGATCGACAAGGGCAGCGACGACGGCCTGGCCGTGGGCATGCCGGTGGCCACGGGCGCGGGCCTGGCCGGACGGATCACCCAGGTCACCTCCAACAGCGCCACGGTCGACCTCATCACCGACCCCGAGATCCGGGTGGGCGTGCGGCTGGCCTCCACCGGCGACCTGGGCACCGCCCGGGGCCAGGGGCGCGGCGACCCGCTGGTGGCCGACTCGTCCATCGGCCCCCGGGTGCAGATCGCCGAGGGCACCGGCGTGGTGACGAGCGGCGTGGACCGCAGCGCCTACCCGCCCGGCGTCCCCGTGGGCACCGTGACCTCCACCCGCAGCGGGTCGGGCGGCCTGGCCCTGGAGCTGGTGATCCAGCCGTCGGTGGACTTCGACCGCCTGTCGTACCTCACGGTCCTGCAGTGGGAGCCCACGGGGTGAGCTGGTGAGCACGCGCGCCCAACTCTTTCGGGCCACCCTGGTCTTGTTCGCCGCGCTCGTCCTGCAGGTGACGATCATGTCCGACCTGCGGATCATCGGCGCCCTGGGTGACGTCATGCTGGCGCTGACCATCGCCGCGGGCCTGACCGGCGGGGCCGACCGCGGTGTGACCTGGGGCTTCGCCACCGGGCTGCTGTACGACCTGGTGCTGGACACGCCGTTCGGGCTGTCCGCCCTGACCTACGCGCTGGTCGGCTACGCCGTGGGCCTGGCCGGCTCCGCGCTCATGCGGACCAGCGGCTGGTGGCCGGTAGGCGTGGCCGCCGTGGCCGGCGCCGTCCAGGCCACGCTGTACATCGCGCTGGCCAACCTGCTCGGCGACGCCTTCCCGTTCTCGCACCTGCCCGGCATCGCCCTGGTCATGGCAGCCTGGTGCGCGCTCCTCGTCCTCCCGCTCATCCGGGTCATGTGGTGGGTCCACGGCCACAGCGAGCCGGACCGGTTGGAGGTCTTGCTGCGATGAGTCCGGAGCGAGGCCACGTCCCCCGGCTGCGGCTGTCGGTCATCGCCATCGTGGTGACCGCGCTGTTCGCGTCGCTGTTCGCCCGGCTGTACGACCTCCAGATCGTGGGGGCCGGCAGCTACCAGCTCAAGGCCGAGGCCAACCGGGTCCGGGAGGTGGCGCTCCCGGCGCCCCGGGGTCGCATCCTCGACCGCAACGGCAAGGTCCTCGTCGACAACCGCGTGGCGATCGTGGTCGCCATCGAGCGCAACGGCTTCGACGAGCTGTCCGCGGCGCGCCAGACCAAGCTGCTCGACGACCTGTCCTGGAACCTGGCCGCGTACGGCCACCCGATCACGCCCGACGAGATCCGCTCGCGGGTCAACGACGTGCGCTACAGCCGCTACGCCCCGGTGCCCCTGGCCGCCGGGGTCCCGGAGGAGGCCAAGATCTACTTCGAGGAGCGGGCGGCGGACTATCCGTCGGTGGAGGTCGAGCGCACCGCGCTGCGGGCCTATCCCTACGGACCGCTGGCCGCGGCGATCCTCGGCTACGTCGGCAAGATCAACGACACCGAGCTGGCGGCCGAGGCCACCAACACGACCAAGCCGTACACGCTCAACGACGAGATCGGCAAGAGCGGCGTCGAGCAGACCTTCGAGCCCTGGCTCCGGGGCACGCCGGGCCTGCGCCGCATCGAGGTGGACGCCGAGGGCAACCCGGTCCGCGTCATCAGCGAGCGCCAGCCGAAGGCCGGCGACGACCTCTACCTCACGATCGACGCCGACCTCCAGGCCCTGGCCGAGCAGAAGGTGCAGCAGGGCTTGGCCGACGCCCAGGCCCGGCCGAACCGCGACGGCAGCCGCAACAACGGCACCACCGGGGCCGCGGTGGTGGAAGATCCCAACAACGGCCAGATCCTGGCCATGGCGTCCTACCCGTCCTACGACCCCAACATGCTGGCCGACGGGGTCACCGAGGCGGAGTGGGCCTACCTCAACGACCCGGCCAACCACGCGCCGTTCAACAACTGGGCCATCCAGGGCCAGTGGGCGCCCGGCTCCACCTACAAGCTGTTCGTGGGCTACGCGGCGCTGATGGCCGGAGTCATGACCCCGGACAAGATCTACCGGGACTCGGGCGGCTACTCGCTCGCCAACTGCAGCGGGCCCCACTGCTTCTGGCGCAACGCCGGCGGCGCGTCCTACGGCAACGTGAACATCAGCCGGGCGCTCACCGTGTCGTCCGACGCCTACTTCTACAACGTCGGCGCCCAGTTCTGGCTGAACCGGGACCGCTACGGCGGCGACGAGGGGCTGCAGAGCCATCTGACCCCGTGGGGCCTCGGCTCGCCCAGCGGGATCGCGCTGACCAGCGAGCGGCCGGGCCGCGTGCCCACGCCGCAGTGGAAGGTGGGCTACGGCGGCCATGACCCGGTGTGGCGGGCCGGCGACAACATCAACATGGCCATCGGCCAGGGCGACGTGCTCGTCACCCCGCTGCAGCTGGCCAACGGCTACGCCACCTTCGCCAACGGGGGCACCCGCTACGTGCCCCAGATCGGCCTGCGGGCCGAGGCCTACCAGACCGGCCAGGTGACCCAGCAGTTCGACCCGGTCGTGGGCGGCCAGGTCGACCTGCCGCCCGAGGTGCGCGAGCCGCTGCTGCAGGGCCTGCTCGGCGTGCCCCGCAGCGGCACCGCCACCCGGGCGTTCGCCGGCTTCCCGCTCAACGACTTCCCGATCGCGGGCAAGACCGGCACCGCCCAGGTCAACGGCAAGGCCGACACCGCGGTCTTCACCGCCTTCGGCCCGGTGCCCAACCCCAAGTACCAGGTGTCGGTGTTCCTGGAGGAGTCCGGCTTCGGCGCCACGGCTGCCGCCCCGGTGGCCCGGGCCCTGTTCGAGGCCCTGTCCGGCCAGGTGCCGCTCCAGCCCGCGGGGCCCGACGGGCTGCCCGCGGGCGCGGCTGCGGGCCTGACCGGCGACACGGCGGGCGGAGCGTACGACTGATGGCCGGCGGCGTCTGGGACTTCAACCGGGACCGCATCCCGAACCGCTTCCTGCGCCCCGCCCGGTCGCGGCGCCGGGGCGAGGAGACCTGGTTCCGCGACCGCGCCCCCGCGGCCTGGAAGCACGTGGACCTGGTCCTCGTGGCCTGCGTCGGCGCGGTGTCGGTGCTGGGCGCGCTGATGATCCTGTCCTCGACCCGGGGGACCGATCCGAGCTCGTACGACACGTCGTTCCTGCGCAAGCAGGTGTTCTTCATCGCCGTCGGCGTCGTGTGCATGGTGGCGGTCACGCTGATCGACTACCGGCGGATACGGGACTTCGCCTGGCTGCCGTACGTGGCCGTGCTGGCGTCGCTGGCCCTGGTGGTGTCGTCGTTGGGGGAGGAGGTGCGGGGCACGCAGGCCTGGTTCCAGATCGGCCCGTTCCAGTTCCAGCCCGCCGAGATGGCCAAGGTGGCAGTGATCGTGGCCGTGGCCGCCGTGCTGGCGGAGCGCGAGACGCCCTTGCGCGCCCGGTACCTCGTCCTGGCGCTCGTGGTGCTGGCCGTGCCCACCGCGCTGATCATGCTCCAGCCCGACCTGGGCACGGCGCTCGTGTTCGTGGCCATCGCCATGGGCATGATGCTCATGGCCGGAGCCCGGGGCCGCCACATCGTCGTGCTGATGGCCGTGGGGGTCATCGGGGTGGTGGGGGTGCTCAACTCCGGCGTGCTGGAGGAGTACCAGCGCGACCGGCTCACCCTGTTCCTGGAGCGCAACGACGAGCAGGACCTGGCCACCCAGCAGTCAGCGGCCTACAACGCGGACCAGTCGCGGGCCACGATCGCCTCGGGAGGCATCAGCGGCAAGGGCCTGTTCGAGGGCACCCAGACCCGCCTCGGCTTCGTCCCCGAGCAGCACACCGACTTCATCTTCACGGCGCTGGGGGAGGAGCTCGGGTTCGTGGGCTGCGCCACCGCGCTCGCCTTGTTCGGGCTCATGTGCGTCCGGATATGGCGCACAGCCCAGATAGCCCAGGACCGGCTGGGCATGCTCATCTGCGTCGGCGTGCTGTCGATGCTGGTGTTCCAGATCTTCCAGAACGTGGGCATGACCATGGGGATCATGCCCATCACCGGCATCACCCTGCCGTTCATGAGCTACGGCGGATCGTCGATCATCGCCTCGTGGATCGCCATCGGGCTGGTGCTCAACGTGCACATGCGTCGGTTCGGCTGACTCGCCCTGAGTTGTGAAGTAAGCTGAACATGTGGAAGCAGCGTTGCTCATCATGGTGCGCGAGGGCTTCGAGGCCGCTCTCGTCGTCGCCATCGTGTTCGCCTACCTCCGCAGGCTGGGGCGCCTCGACTTGGCGCGGGCGGTCTGGACCGGCGTAGCCGCCGCCGTCGCCATCTCGCTCGCCGTCGGCCTGGTGGTCCACGCCACCGTCGGCGCCCTGGAGGGCGACGCCCGCATGCGGGCCTTCGCCGCCATCTCCACCCTGGCCGTGGTCGTGCTCACTTGGATGATCTTCTGGATGCGGCGCCAGAGCCGGCTCATCAAGGGCGACCTGGAGCACAAGGTGGACGCCGCGCTGGCCTCCGAGCGCATCGGCTTCGCCCTGGCGGGCGTGGCGCTGGTGGCCGTGCTGCGGGAGGGCATCGAGGCCGCGCTGTTCATGCTGGCCGTGGCCACCGACGAGGACGGGTCCGGCGTGCTCCTGGGCGCCTTCATCGGCCTGGCCATCGCCTCGGCGCTGGCCTACGCCGTCTACTGGGGCGGGCGGAAGATGCCGATGAAGGCGTTCTTCACCGTGACCGGTCTCGTGCTGATCGTCTTCGCCGCCGGCCTGGTGGCCCGCACGGTCATGTACCTGCAGATCGCGGGCGACCTGGGCTCGTTCAGCCTCAACGGCGTGTACGACCTGACCTCGATCCATTGGCTGACCAACAGCAGCGAGGTGGGCAAGTTCCTCGGCGCCATGTTCGGCTGGGACCCGCGCCCGTCGGTCGAGCAGCTCGTGGCCTACTTCGCCTACCTGATCCCGGTGACGATGCTCTTCCTCCGCCCCGCGCGCTCGGCCCCGACGCCCTCCACCCCGGCGACCGCCACCCCGGTGGCAGTCTAGGCCGTTATCATAACGGTGACCGACTCCCCTCCGCGTCGCCGGGTGACCGCGTTCTGCGGGGTTCGGGGCACGGAGCGGCTCCCCGCTACCCTTGTCCCGACATGCCGTCCGTCTGGCCGCAGCTCGAGCCTCACCTCGCCGGGGTATCCAAGCCCGCCCGCTACATCGGGCTGGAGCTTGGCGCGCAGCGACCCTCGTCCCCGGACGGCGCAGTGTCGTGGCTGCTCACCTACCCCGACACCTACGAGATCGGGCTGCCCAACCAGGGCCTCCAGATCCTCTACGAGATCCTCAACGAGCGGGACGACGCCTGGGCCGAGCGGTCCTACGCCCCCTGGGGCGACCTCGAGGCCGTCATGCGCCGCGAGCGCATCCCGCTCTTCTCGGTGGACACCCACCGGCCCGCGGGCGACTTCGACGTGCTCGCCTTCAACCTCTCGGCCGAGCTGACCTACACCAACCTGCTCAACTGCATCGACCTCGCCGGCGTGCCCGTCCGGGCGACCGAGCGCCGGCCCGAGCACCCGCTCGTGGCCGCGGGCGGGCACTGCACCTACAACCCCGAGCCGCTGTCCGACTTCGTCGACTTCGTGGTGCTGGGCGACGGTGAGGAGGTCGTGTCCGAGATCACCGAGGTGATCGCCGGCTGGAAGGCGTCGGGCCGCACCGAGGGCAGCCGCGAGGCCGTGCTGCGGGAGCTGTCCCACGTCGACGGCGTCTACGTGCCGTCGATGTACGAGGTCGAGTACGACGGCCCCCGCCTGGTGGCCATCCGGCCCCGCTACCCCGACGTGCCCGAGCGGGTCGAGAAGCGGACCATCGCCGACCTGGCCGACTGGCCCTACCCGCGCCACCAGCTGGTCCCGCTGACCGAGGTGGTGCACGACCGGCTCAACGTCGAGGTGTTCCGGGGCTGCACCCGCGGCTGCCGCTTCTGCCAGGCCGGGATGATCACCCGCCCGGTCCGGGAGCGTCCCGCCGAGCAGGTCCGCACCATGGTGAGCGAGGGCCTGCGGCGCACCGGCTACGACGAGGTGGCGCTGACCAGCCTGTCGACCGCCGACTTCTCCGGCATCGAGGACGTCGTGCGGGGCATCGTCGACGCCCCCTCCGCCTGCGGCCAGACCTCGGTGAGCCTGCCCAGCCTGCGGGTCGACGCCTTCACGGTCGGCATCGCCGCCCAGATCCAGAAGGCACGCCGCACCGGGCTCACGTTCGCCCCCGAGGCCGGCACCTGGCGCATGCGCCAGATCATCAACAAGCTCATCCGGGAGGAGGACCTCTACGGCGCGGTCGAGAGCGCCTTCTCGTCCGGCTGGCGGCGGGTCAAGCTCTACTTCCTCACCGGCCTGCCGTCGGAGACCGACGAGGACACGCTCGGCATCCTCGACCTGGCCCGCAACTGCGTCGAGATCGGCCGCCGCCACACCAAGGGCGTGACGGTCAAGGCGTCGGTCGGCGGGTTCGTGCCCAAGCCGTTCACGCCGTTCCAGTGGTTCGGGCAGAACACCGCCGAGGAGCTGGGCCGCAAGATCAGCCTGCTGCGCGACGGTCTGCGCTCGGCCAAGGGCGTGCAGCTCACCTGGCACGACCCCAAGGCGACGCTGGTCGAGGGGCTGGCGTCCCGGGGCGACCGGCGCCTGGGCCCGGTGATCGAGTCCGTGTGGCGGCGGGGCGGCACGTTCCAGGAGTGGAGCGAGCACTTCCGCCTCGACCTGTGGCTCGACGCCCTGGCCGAAGCCGGCCTCGACGTCGAGTGGTACGTCTACCGCCACCGGACCGAGGACGAGGTGCTGCCCTGGTCCCACCTGTCGGCCGGCCTGCACCAGGACTTCCTGTGGCAGGACTGGCAGGACGCGCTGGCCGAGGTCGGCCTGCCCGACTGCCGCTGGACGCCGTGCTACGACTGCGGCGCCTGCACCGGGTACGGCATCGAGCACGTGGTCGCATCCGCCACCCCGCCCGCCGGCGGCAGCCAGGGCACCGGCCAGGACCTGTCCACCGGCGGCCTGCACCCCGGTCCCGTCCCGGTCACCATCAGCCCCCGCCCACTCGCCGGAGCGCGGTCATGAGCACCGGTCCTGCGCCGCGGGTGCGCATCCGCTTCTCCAAACACGGCAAGGTGCGCTTCACCAGCCACCGCGACGTCGCCCGCATCTGGGAGCGGGCGCTGCGCCGGGCCGGCATCGCCGTCGCCTACACGGAGGGGTTCTCGCCCCGCCCCAAGCTCAGCTTCGGCCTCGCCCTGTCCACCGGGCACGAGTCCGAGGCCGAGTACCTCGACGTGGCCCTGCGCGAAGCGCCGGAGCCCGAAGCGGTCGAGCAGTTGCCCGCGCTGCTCGCCCCGGCCCTCCCCGAGGGCATGGAGGTGCAGGCGGCCACGGTCCTGCAGCCCGGAGCCGACTCGCTCCAGCAGGCCGTGACCAGTTGCACCTGGTACATCGAGATCGGCGACGTGGCGCCGGACGGGGTGGCCGCGGGCGTCGCCCGGGCCCTGGCCGCCACCGAACTGCCGCTGACCCGGTCCCGCAAGGGCCACACCGTCACCGACGACGTGCGGCCCGCCATCCTCGACGTGCGCGTGCTCGGTCCGGTGACCGAGGTCGTCGCTCCGCTCGCCCCCCGGACGACGGCTCTCGGCACTGCACTGGCAGCCGAGCTGGCCACGCAGCCGCGTGGCCTGCGCCCCACCGAGCTGATCGAAGCGATCGATCCGGCCTGGGTGGTGGCCCGGGTCACACGAAGTCATCAATGGACGCAGGCCGGCGGCGCCCGGTGCGAGGTCATCGACCTCGGGCCGGCAGCGACGCCGCCTCCGCACGCCGAGGCGCGTGCGTCATGAGAAGGGAACTGATCCATGGCCGAGACAGACGTTTCCGGCACCCCGGAGGCGCCACACCCGGTCCCTGAGGTACCGGAA
Organism: Actinomycetota bacterium; assembly: GCA_046734695.1. Taxonomy (GTDB): domain Bacteria; phylum Actinomycetota; class Acidimicrobiia; order Acidimicrobiales; family VFJN01; genus ZC4RG19. The sequence goes on from JBKPRS010000373.1 coordinate 13,205, forward strand.
GCCCCCGCCGAGGCCCCTCCCCGGCCCACGGCGAATCCTGACAACGGCCCGTCAGCCGACGGCGAAACCCCTACGCCCACCGGCGACGGTGAGCCCCGCAAGCGGCGCCGCCGGGGCTCGCGCGGCGGGCGCAAGCGCAGCAAGCCCCGCCCCGAGGGCGCGGAGGGCTCCGGCGACTCGACCGACGGCGGCGGTGATGGCGACGGCGACGGCGAGTCCGGGTCCGGCCCGGCTACCGC
>JBKPRS010000374.1:0-4063 GCA_046734695.1 Actinomycetota bacterium
CTGCCGGGCGGCGACGTGATGATCGAAGGCGAACACGTTCCAGGCGAACTTCCCGCCGGGGCGCAGGGAGCGGGCGACGCGCTCGAACACCCGCCGCCGGTCGGCCCACGTCGGGAGGTGCAGGAGCGCCCGGTACGGGCAATAGACGAGGCCCGCGGGCTCGGCGAGCTCCAGATCGCGCATGTCGCCCTCGCGCAGGTCGAGCGCCACCCCGGCGTCGGTGGCCGCGCTGCGGGCCTGGGCGAGCATGGCGGGCGAGGAGTCGACCCCGATGACGGTGCGACCGGTGGCGAGGGCCACGGGGACGGCCACCCGGCCGCTGCCGACGGCCAGCTCGACCAGGGGCCCGGCGGTGTCGACCGCGAGGCTGACGTAGAACGGCACGTCCTCCGTCATCGTTGCGGACCACTCGTGGTAGCAGTCTGCGAACGGCTCGGGCCAGCTCACGGCGCCATCCTAGGAACGGGCGGGCGAGCCGACCGTGTGATTGGCGCTAGGGGGTGGTGCTGGTCGGAAGCGGCGCCGAACGCGATCGCGGCAGTTCCGGTGCGCCCGTTGCCGCCGACCCGGCGTGCATGTCGCCGTGCGGTCACCCCGAGCACGGGCGCGGCTCCTACGGCGCGGGGTGGTCCACGATGTAGACAGGCGCTCCCACCCTGGTGGTGTCGGCGGGACCGCCGACGCCGTTGACGACGTGGTCGATGGTGCCGGCACCGAGGTTGACCGTCATGATGTGGTGCAGCCGGACGCCGGGGGCGTTGGGCACCTCGAAGCCGTTCTCGGTGTGGATCGACGGGTCGTTCCGGTTGAAGACGTAGACGCCACCGCCGAAGAGCGTGTGGGTCGCCACCCCGTCGCCGACCTTGTAGCCCGCCCAGCCTTCGACCGCGCCGTTCATCCAGTCCGCCTGGGTCGGCGGGTCGTAGGGCAGCTCGTTCTGGTACAGGATCGTGGTGCCGCCGTCGCCGTTCCACACGGTGTTGTATTCCTGGAAGTGCTCGACGAACAGGCCGTTGGCGGTCACGTCGTCGCCGTTGACCACGACGCCGTTGCGGCCGACGTTGGTGTTCCACCGCTCGGTGTCGGTGAGCCCCTCGACGCCGTGGTCGGCCCGCCAGACCCAGATGTGATCGATCAGGACGTGATCGCTGTTGATCTCCAGCGCGACGTCCGTGCTGCCGAGGTGGGGCCCGCCCACGCGGAAGTACACGTCCGAGAGCGTCGTCGGGTTCTGGGACGAGCTTGCGTTCCGGCCGTTGGGGCTGCCCACCCGCAGCAGGACCGGCGACTCCGCGGGGCCGGCGTCGATAGTCACGCCCGCGACGATCACGCCGGGGACGTCGGCCACCGCCAGCGGGGTGGCTCCGTTGACCGCCGTCAGCGTGGCGTGCCCGAGCCCGAGGACGACCGTGTCGGCCCGCTTGACCTTGATGGTGCGCGCGACGTCGTAGACCCCGGGGGTCAGGAGCAGGTGCTTGCCCCGGGCGAGCTGGTTGTTGATCGTCTGCACGGAGTCCGACGGCCGGGCGACGAAGAAGTCGCCGATCGACAAGGTGCGCCCCGCCGTCTCGCCCTCCGCCCAGGTCGTGCCCCTGGTGTCGGTACGGGCCGCGGGCACGCGGACGTTCAGGTCACCCTGCTCGTCCACGAACAGGTACGGCTTCTCCCGGCTCACGGGCGTGGTGGCGAGGGTCGTGTAGGGCGGGGTCGGGAAGCCGGAGTCGTCCGGGGCGCCGACGACGCCGGCGAAGACCTGGTTCCAGACGCCGTTGGTCCATCCCCCGATCGTGCTGTTGCGGGTCAGCCACTGCTGCTGGGATCCGTTGAGCGTGTTCGGCAGGCTGGAGTCCGCGATGAAGCCGCCGCTCGCGAACTGCGGCCCCGCGGTGCAGTAGTCCATCAGGGACAGGGTGTTGCCGCTGATGGCCACGCGGCGCATGGATGACGCCTGGGACACGGCCCAGAAGTTCGCCGTCTGGCGGCAGCCGTCCTGGCCGGCGGAGTTCACGTTGATCGTCAGGTTGGACACCGTCCGCCAGAAGTTGACCAGCGCGACGCAGTTGTCCGGAGCCACGCAGCGGTTGTAGGTCTCCACCTTCCCGTTGATGACCACGTCTCGCGGTGACGCCCCGAGGCCGGCGATCTCGGTGTAGTAGCCGACCTTGATCTGCAGCGGGTTCGTCGCGGTGCCGTAGGTGCCCGGCAGGAACAGGTAGGCGAAGCGGTCGGTCCCCATCTCGTTGTCGACCTGCGCCGCGTACGTGGCGTCGAGGGTCGCCTGGATCTCGCTCACCGGCATGCTGGGGTCGAACACGGTCACGTGGGGGCCGAGGTCGACGGCTCCGCCGCCCGCCTGGGCGGCGGCGACCGTCCCTGGCAGCAAGACGGCGACGGCCAGCGCGACGCCGGCGACGGCGGCGGTGAACCGGGTGGGACGAAGGATGGTCATGCGGCTCTCCCCGTTCCTTCAGATTCCCGCAAGGTACCCCGGCTGCGCCGGTGGGCGAAGGGCCGCAGGCATGTGACACGGTTGTTAGCTAGCGTCGCTTCGTGGGCCTCCCATGATCGACTTCCGTCTGCCGCCGGACGTCCAGGCGTTCCGGGACCAGTTGCGGGCGTGGCTCGCGGGCAACCTGACAGACGAGGTCCGTGACGCGGCCCTCCGCCGCGGCCGCGACGACGACGGCGCGCTCGCCGTCCTGCGGGCGTGGGACCGGAAGATGGCCGACGCCGGGTGGGCCGCGATCTCCTGGCCGGTGGACTATGGCGGCCGCGGGGCCACGGCCCTCGAACAGCTCGTGTTCACCGAGGAGACGATCGCGGCGGGGGCGCCGACCCCGGTCAACGTCATCGGCATCAACAACATCGCCCCGGCGATCATGGAGTACGGCACCGAGCAGCAGAAGCGCGAGCTGCTCCCGCGGATGGTGCGGGCCGACGACATCTGGTGCCAGGGGATGAGCGAGCCCGACGCCGGCTCCGACCTCGCGTCGCTGCGGACCCGGGCGGTGCGCGACGGCGACGACTTCGTCGTGACCGGCCAGAAGACGTGGACCTCGAACGGCCACCGTGCGGACTGGTGCGCCGTCTTCGTCCGCACCGACCCGGACGTGCCCAAGCACCGGGGCATCTCCTGCCTGGTGGTCGACATGCGCTCGCCGGGGATCGAGGCCCGTCCGCTGCGGACCCTCACCGGTGACACCGAGTTCGCCGAGGTGTTCTTCGACGAGGTCCGCGTGCCTGCCTCGGCGCTGCTCGGCCCGCTCGACGGCGGGTGGGCCGTCGCGACGAGCACGCTGAGCCACGAGCGGGCGGGGGCGGCGCGGCTGTACGCCATGATCCGGCTGCGGCTGCGCGACCTGGTCGGGGACCTCCGGGCCGCCGCCCGGCTGGGCCTCGTCGATCTGGACGACCCGCTGCTGCTCGCCCGGCTGGGCGAGCTCGACACCCGCCTCGCCTTCCTGGCGGTGCTCTGCCAGCGGTCGATCTCGGCGCCGGAGGGCGATGCGTCCGGTGCGGCCAGCCTGGCCAAGACCGTCTGGGGCGAGCTGGAGCAGGACGTCGCCGTCCTCGGCCACGACGTGCTGGGAGCCCACGATCCCGGCGGCCGCTGGTCCGTCGCCCGCCTGTCCACCCGGTCGCTCACGATCGCCGGCGGGACGACCCAGGTGAACAAGAACGTCACCGCCGTTCGCGTGCTCGGGCTGCCCCGCCGGTGAACCTCGAGCTGTCGGACGAGCAGGTCGCCCTGCGCGACACCGTGCGCCGGGCGCTGGCCGCCGGGCGTCTGGCCGGCCTCGGGGTGCTGGACGTCCTCGTACCCGAGTCGAGCGGCGGGAGCGGGCTCGGGATGGTCGAGGCGGCGATCGTGTCGGAGGAGATGGGCCGGGCGCTCCACCCCCGGCCGTGGCTCGCCAGCGCCGTCGCCGCCGTGCGGGCGGCCGCCGCGGCGGGCGCGGTGTTCGTCCCCGGGGACCGGGCCGCGGCAGTGGCCCTGCCTTGGCCGGGACACGATCCCGGCTTCGCCGTCGACGCCGCCGGCCGCGTCACCGGGTCCCAGGAC
>JBKPRS010000375.1:0-20634 GCA_046734695.1 Actinomycetota bacterium
GCGCCGTAGGGGCCGTTGGGGCTCGGCGGCTGGAGAAGCTCCTTGATGTAGTACTTGCCGCCGGGCGTCGGGGTCTGCGAGGTGCCCACCCCGATCGGGTACTGGGACACCACCGTGTCGCCCTGGTACAGGCTCAACGTGTGGGCGCCGAGGGCGATGTCGATGCGGTACGGATCGCTGACCAGGTCGACGTCGGCCTCGCGGATCCAGCCGGTCGAGCCGTTGGGCCGCACCGGCAGCAGCACCTCCAGCCAGTCGCTCTGACGCTGCTCCACGAGGAACACGAGCGGCCCGCCGTTCTCGTTCGGGTTGGCGAGTGCCATGGTGGGCTGGTCCTCGGCGGCGGTCGCGTAGACCTGGACGCTCGCCCCCTTCGCCTGGGCCACCAGCGATCCGGTCACGGCGGGCGTGGTGGTGACCGAAACCGGGGCGTCGGGCCGATCGAGTGGCTCGGTCGACGCGCTGTCGCCCGACCCCGATCCGCCCGAGCCGCCGCCACATGCGGCCGCCGACGTCAGCACCGCAGCCAGCGCTGCCGCTCCCAGAACACGCCGTCCGATCCCCATCAGGGCGACGCTAGCGGGGCCGCCGACGCCCGCGGAACCTCGCCAACGTTTGATTGAACCGCATCCGATGGTCACCACTACCGTGGGCGCATGGTCGAACGTCCCATGAGCGACAAGCTGGCCGACCTGGCCAAGCGCAAGGAGGAAGCGTTCGCTCCGGGGACCGACCGGGCTCGGGAGCGACAGCACAATCGGGGCAAGCTGCTGGCCCGGGAGCGCATCGACCAGCTGCTGGATCCCGGCACGTTCCACGAGCTGGACCTCCTGGCCCGCCGCCCGGCCGAGTCGGAGTTCGACGAGCGGCCCTACACCGACGGCGTGATCTGCGGCTGGGGGACGGTCGACGGGCGCAAGGTCTTCGTGTTCTCCCAGGACTTCACCGTGTTCGGCGGGGCACTGGGCGAGGTGTTCGCGGCCAAGATCCACAAGCTCATGGACCTGGCGCTCAAGGTCGGCGCCCCGGTCGTGGGCCTCAACGACGGCGCCGGCGCCCGCATCCAGGAGGGTGTGGTCAGCCTGGACAGCTACGGCGGCATCTTCTACCGCAACGTGCAGTCCTCCGGCGTGGTTCCCCAGATCAGCGTGATCATGGGCCCCTGCGCGGGTGGCGCGGTCTACTCGCCGGCCATGACCGACTTCGTGTTCATGGTCGAGGACACCTCGTACATGTTCATCACCGGTCCGGACGTCGTGAAGACCGTAACCGGCGAGACCGTGACCCAGCAGGAGCTGGGTGGCGCCATCGCCCACGCCTCCCGCTCGGGCGTGTGCCACTTCACCTCGGCCGACGACGCGGCCTGCTTGGAGGACGTGCGCTACCTGCTCGGCTTCCTCCCCTCCAACAACCTGGAGGAGCCGCCGGCGGTCGCCACCGACGACGACCCGAACCGGCTGTGCCCCGAGCTGCGGGACATCATCCCCGCCGCCTCGCACCACCCCTACGACATGAAGAAGGTGATCGAGGCGGTCGTCGACGACGGCGACTACTTCGAGTACGCGGGCCGCTGGGCCCCCAACATCGTGTGCGCCTATGCCCGCCTCGACGGCCATGTCGTCGGCATCATCGGCAACCAGCCCATGCATCTCGCCGGCGTGCTCGACATCGAGTCGTCGGAGAAGGCGGCCCGCTTCGTGCGCACGTGCGACGCCTTCAACATCCCGATGCTGTCCTTCGTGGACGTGCCCGGCTTCCTGCCCGGCGTCGACCAGGAGCACGGTGGCATCATCCGCCACGGCGCCAAGCTGCTCTACGCCTTCTGCGAGTCGACGGTTCCCCGCATCCAGGTCGTGACCCGCAAGGCCTACGGCGGCGCCTACGTGGTCATGAACTCCAAGTCGATCGGCGCCGACCTCGCCTTCGCCTGGCCCTCGGGCGAGCTGGCGGTGATGGGCCCCCAGGGCGCGGTCGAGATCGCCTACCGCCGGGAGATCCTGGAGGCGGAGGATCCCGACACCCGCAAGGCCGAGCTGGTCGAGGAGTACACCGAGCGCTTCGCCAACCCGTACCAGGCGGCGGAGCGGGGCTACGTCGACGACGTGATCGACCCGGCCGAGACCCGGGTCAAGCTCGTCGCCGGCTTCGAGCTGCTGCGCTCGAAGCGCGAGGAGCTGCCCAAGCGCAAGCACGGCAACGTGCCGCTGTAGAGCCATGGCGGACCCCGAAGCCCCGGCCGCCGCTCCCGGCGGCGACGTCAGCGCCCTCTCCGTCACCCGCGGTGGCGAGGCCAGTGACGAGGAGGTCGCGGCGATCGTGGCCGCGGTCGAGGTGACGTGGCCCCAGCCGGTGGCCGCGCCGGACGAGCCGCCGTCGCGCTGGCGCTTCTCCGGCCGCTGGTGGTCGAAGCCGGTGCCGTTGCGCCGCAACCGACCGTGGTGAGGCCCGGCTACGCCAAAGAGGTGAGCTCAGGGCCACGCCGGGGTGAGTCCCGGGCGAAGGCGTGACCTAGGCTGCCGCTATGGGCGGCCTTCCTCCTACTCCGGGTGGTGGAACCCCGTCGTCTGACCTGCCCGACCTCGGCGACGCCACCTGGTCGGGGAGCGCCGAGCCCCGCGGCTACCGGGCCGTCGCCCGCATGGCGAGCTTCTGGGAACGGCTGGCGGCCTTGCTGGTCGACCTGGTCCTCACAGGTCTGTTCGTCCTCCCCGCCATCTTCGCGGTGGCGTTCGGCCCCCGCCGCACGACGCCCTGCACCGTCGAGAACGGCACCATCACCGGCTTCAACGACCGGCCCAACGCGCTGTGCAACGTGCCCAACGACCTGACCTGGACCATCTTCGGGATCCTCGTCCTGGCCGCCCTCGTGGGCATCGTCGTGTACTACACATTGCTCGAAGGTGGGCCGTCGGGCCAGACGGTGGGCAAGCGGGTGCTCGGGATCCGGGTGGTGGACAAGCTCACCGGCGGCCCCATCGGCCACGGGCGGGGCTTCGGCCGCTACTTCGCCCGGCTGCTTTCGGGACTGGTGTGCTTCGTGGGGTATCTCTGGATGCTGTGGAACCCCGACAGCCAGGCGTGGCACGACATCATCGTCGACAGCTACGTCGTCAAGGTCTGATCCGCCCCCTCCCCGAGGAGCAGCTGCCGTGGACATGACGACAGTGGCCGACGACGAGGCCGTCTTCCACGACGGCGTCGCGATCCACCAGCATCGGGAGCTCGAGCCCGACACCGACTACGAGCGCGACGGGTTGCGCTTCCACACGCTCCCCCGGCCGCCGGGCGAGCGCCTCGCCACCGTGGCGACCGTCAACGACGTCCACTTCGGCGAGATCGAGTGCGGCATCCTCAACGGGGTCGACGACGACCCCATCTACACCGCGGCCCCGGGCGACGACCCCTATCCGGAGGTCATGAACCGGGGCGCCATCGCCGACATCAAGGCCATCGACCCGGACGCCGTGGTGGTCAAGGGTGACCTGACCTCGATGGGCACCCGGGCCGAGTACCAGATGTTCCTCAACGCGTACGGGCCCGCGTTCGGCGAGCGGCTGGTGCACGTACGGGGCAACCATGACGCCTACTACGGCGAGGACTTCGCCTCCCACGCCCCGCTGCTCGTGACGCTGCCGGGCGTCACGCTGGCGGTGATCGACACGTCCGTGCCGGGCAAAGCCTCGGGCGGGGTCTCGGCCGAGACGCTGGAGTGGTTGGACCAGACGGCAGCCGAGGCCGACCGCCCGATCCTGCTGTTCGGGCACCACCACGCCTGGGACCCCGACTCGCCCGAGCGCCCGGAGGCCTACTTCGGCATCAACCCCGACGACTCGGAGCAGCTGGTGGGGGTCGTGGCCCGGCGGCCCCGCATCGTCGGGTACTTCGCGGGCCACACCCATCGCAACCGGGTGCGGCGCTTCTCGGCCACCGGTGACGTGCCCTGGGTCGAGGTGGCCTGCGTGAAGGACTTCCCCGGCGCCTGGGCCGAGTACCGGGTCTACGAGGGCGGCATCCTCCAGGTGTTCCGCCGGATCTCGGCGCCCGACGCCCTGGCGTGGAGCCACAAGACGCGGGACATGTACGGCGGGCTCTACGAGATGTACGCGTTCGGCACGATCGAGGACCGCTGCTTCCCCATCGCCACGGAGCGCCGGTGACGGCAACCGCGGGACCGCTGGCGGGCATGCGGGTGATCGACCTGGCCACCGTGGTGGCCGGGCCCGGCGCCGCCCGCTACCTGGCCGACTTCGGTGCCGACGTGCTCAAGATCGAGCGTCCCGGGACGGGCGACTCGACCCGCACGATGGGCCTGCCGGACCCCCGCGACGGCACCTCCGCCTACTGGAAGGTCGTCGGCCGCAACAAGCGCTGCGCCACCCTCGACCTCAAGTCCGACGAGGGCCGCGACACGCTGCTGGCGCTGGTGGACGACGCCCACGTGCTGGTGGAGAACTTCCGCCCCGGCGTGTTGGAGCGCCTCGGGCTCGGCCCCGACGTGCTGCTGGCCCGCAACCCCCGGCTCGTGGTGTGCCGGGTCACGGCGTTCGGCCAGGACGGGCCCTACGCCCACCGCCCGGGGTTCGCGACGCTGGCCGAGGCCATGTCCGGCTTCGCCGCCATCAACGGCGAGCCCGACGGCGGCCCACTGCTGCCGCCGATCGCGCTGACCGACGAGGTGACGGCGCTGGCCGCCGCCTTCTCGATCATGGTGGCGCTGCACTCGGGCGTGGGCCAGGTAGTGGACGTGACGCTGCTGGAGTCGCTGCTCCAGTGCATGGGCCCGCTGCCCGCGGCGTTCGGGATGACCGGGTTCCTCCAGGAGCGGGCGGGGTCGAGCCTGCCCTACTCGGTGCCCCGCGGCACCTGGCTGTGCCGGGACGGCGGGTGGGTGGCGGTGTCGGCGTCGGCCGAGTCCGTGGGCCGGAGGGTCATGGAGCTGATCGGGTTGGGCGGGCGGGAGGACCTGCAGTCGTTCGGCGGCCGCATCGACGCCCGGGACGAGATCGACGCGGCCATGGCCGCGTTCTGCGCCGCCCGCACGGTGGCCGAGGTCGTGGCCGCCTTCGAGGAGGCCCACGCCGCCGCCGCCCCGATCTACGACATGGCCGCGGTGTTCGCCGACCCCCAGGTGCAGGCCAGGGGCAGCATCGTCGACGCCGACGGCGTGCCGATGCAGGGCCTCGTCGCCCGCCTGTCGGCCACTCCCGGTGCCGTCCGTTGGGCCGGCCGCGCGATCGGCGCGGACGACCCGCCGGCCTGGGTCGTTGCCCCGTCGGACAGAGAGCGTTCACCTTCGAGTCGCGCTTAGGGCATCACGAGGCCGCTTCCAGCGTCTACCGTCCGGCGCCATGGGCCTCCGTCGCGTCGCCGCCATCATGCTCACCACGTGCCTCGGGCTGCCGGTCGCAGCGCTCGGCACCACCGTCGTGGCCAGCACCCCGGTCGCGGCCGCGGTGCCGACCGACCTGTTCTTCTCGGAGTACATCGAGGGGACCGGCTTCAACAAGGCCGTCGAGATCTTCAACGGGACCGGCGCCCCGGTCGACCTGGCCGCGGGCGGCTACACGCTGGAGCTGTACAGCAACGGCTCCCCCACCGTGAGCCAGGCGGTCGCGCTGTCGGGCACCGTGGCCGACGGGGACGTGTTCGTGGTGTCCCGGGCCGACGCCGACCCGGCGCTGGTAGCCCAGGCGGACCAGTTGGCCCCGGCCGTCGTCAACTGGAACGGCGACGACGCCGTGGTGCTGCGCAAGGCCGGCGCGCCGCTCGACGTGATCGGTCAGATCGGCGTCGACCCTGGCACCGAGTGGGGCACGGGCCTGACCAGCACGGCCGACAACACCCTGCGGCGGATCGCGACCATCAGCGCGGGCGACCCCGACGGCACCAACCCGTTCGATCCGGCGGCCGAGTGGGAGGGCTTCGCGGTCAACACCCTCGACGGCTTCGGCTCCCACACATTCGACCCGGGCGGCGGCAACCAGCCGATCGCCATCTCCTGCGGTGGGCCGCTGGCCACGGTGGCCGGCACGCCGGTCAGCCGGACGGTCACCGCCACCGATCCCGACGGCACCGTCGTCGACCTGGACGTGACCGGCGTCAGCCCCACCCCCGCCGCCGGCACCATCAGCCGGACCGCCTTCACGCCCGCCGCCGGGGTGGGCGGGACCGCGACCGCCCAGATGACGGTGAGCGGCGACGTCCCGGCCGGCACGTACACGGTGTCGCTGACCGCCACCAACGACGACGCCTCGCCCCAGACCGCCACCTGCACGCTCTCGGTCGGGGTCCAGGGCATCCGGACCATCGGCGAGGTCCAGGGGGCGGTGACCGACACCACCGTGGGCGACACGTTCGAGTCCCCGCTGAAGGGCCAGCAGGTCGTGGTGCGGGGCGTGGTGACGCAGAAGACCCTGGCCCGGACCTCTGCCGGCGGGCTCCAGAACGGCTTCTTCCTCCAGAACACGCCGGCCACAGCCGACAGCGACCCCGCCACCTCGGACGGCGTCTTCGTCTTCCTGGGCGGGTTCACCACCATCCTGCGGGCCGACGGCGGTCCCGCGTACCTGCCGTCGGTGGGTGACGAGCTGGTGCTGCGGGCCACCGTGAGCGAGTTCTTCGCCCTCACCGAGCTGACCAGCCCCCGGCTGATCTCGGTGGCCACCACCGGCCTCGACCCCGACAGGGACGTGGTGGTGACCGAGGCCGACCCGCCCACCGTGCTGGCGGATGCCAACCGCTACTGGGAGCGCCACGAGGGCGAGCGCCTGCGCATCCCCGCGGGCAGCATCGCCACGAGCGGCCGGGACGTGTTCCCGGGCACGGCCGACAGCGAGGTGTGGGTGATCCGGCCCGACGACCCGCTGGCCGCCCGCACCGATCCGTACGCCCGCCGGGTGTTCCGCGACCCACACCCGCTCGACAACCAGCCGTCCCCGCTGTTCGACGACGGCAACGGCAACCGGATCATGATGGCGTCGCTGGGCGTGAAGGCCCAGACCGGCGACTCGTTCCGGCTGCTGCCCGGCGTCTCGGTGCTCGACACGCTGAACGACGACGCCGTCGGCGGCCTGTTCTTCTCGTTCGAGAAGTACGGCATCCAGGTCGAGTCGGCCGCGTTCAGCGACGGTCCCGACCTGTCGCTCAACAACCCGCCCGCCGCCGCCGACCGCAGCCGCGAGGTGGCAGTGTCCACCTACAACGTCGAGAACCTCTACGACTTCCGCGACGATCCCACCGACGGCTGCGACTTCGTGGGCAACGCGGGCTGCCCGGGCGTGAGCCCGCCGTTCGACTTCGTGCCCGCCAGCGATGCCGTCTACCAGCAGCGCCTGCACGAGATCGCGGCCCAGATCACCACCGACCTGCACTCCCCCGACATCCTGCTGACCCAGGAGGCCGAGGACCAGGACATCTGCTCGGTCGTCAACGGGGCGCTGGCGTGCGGCGGGCCCGAGCTGGGCGACGGCAAGCCCGACACGCTCCAGGAGCTGGCGCTGGCCATCGGCGCCGCGGGCGGCGGCACCTACGACGCCGCCTACGACCGCAACGGCGCCGACGACCGCGGCATCACCGCCGCCGTCATGTTCCGGCCCGACCGCGTGAGCCTGGCCCCGGCCACGGCTGACGACCCGGTGCTGGGCTCGTCGCCGGCCGTCCAGTACCGGTCCGCAGGCCTCCCGTCCAACGCCGACGTGTCCAACCCCAAGACGCTCAACGCCGTGCTGCCCGCCGACGTCGACACCTCGACCGGGGTGGACGGCGGCAACGTCTTCACCCGGGCGCCGCAGGTGGCGCACTTCCTGGTAGCGGCCCAGCCGGGCAGCACCGAGACGTTCGACCTGTGGGCGCTGAGCAACCACTTCTCGTCCGGGCCGGACGCCCGGGTGGGCCAGCGCACCGAGCAGGCCGCCTACGCCGCGGCCATCGCCCAGGCCATCGCGGCCGCCGATCCCACCGCCCGCATCATCGTGGGCGGCGACCTCAACGTCTTCCCGAGGCCCGACGACCCGTTCGCCCCGGGCGATCCGCTGTTCCCCTCGGACCAGCTGGCCGCGCTCTACGACGCCGGGCTGCACAACCTGTGGGAGGACCTGGCGGCCGACGTGCCCGTCGCGGCCTACTCGTACACGTTCCAGGGCCAGGCCCAGACGTTGGACCACCTGTTCGTCAACGACGCGGCCCACAGCGACCTGGTCCAGATGCGGGCCGCCCATGTGAACGCCGGTTGGCCGGCCGACTTCGACGGCGACGTGAACCGGGGCCTCAGCGACCACGACCCGCAGGTGGCCCGCTTCTCCAGCCGGGCCGCGCTGTCGGTCAACGACGTGTCGGTGCGGGAAGGCAACAGCGGCCTCACGAACGCCCGCTTCACGGTCAGCTTGAGCCGGCCGCTGTCCCAGAACGCGATCGTCTGCCTGGTGCCTTTCGGGATCACCGCGCAGCCCAACTCGGACTTCGTCGCCGACCCGGTCTGCGGCACGCTCACTGCCGGCCAGAGCTCGATCGACCTGGCCATCCCGGTGAAGGGCAACCGCGCCCGCGAGCCGGACGAGACCTTCGGCGTCGTCGCGCTGGCGTCCGGCGGCGTGCTACCGGCCGATCCGCTCGGGATCGGCACGATCGTCAACGACGACTGATCTCACCCTCGGGGCGGGGGGCGACCGAACGGCCGGCCCCCGCCTCCGTAGCATCGGTGTCTCGTGACGTTTGCGTTGGCGGACACGGTGACCCTGGACGAGTGGAGCCAGGCCGCGCCCGCGCTCGCCTCGTGGCGGGGCCGGCTCCACCTGGCGTGGGCCGGCTCCAACGGGGCGGTGAACCGGATGTCTGCCGGCGACGACCTGGTCTTCGGGGACAAGGAGACGCTGCCGGTCTCGAGCCGGGTCCAGTTCCGCGAGAACCCGGTGAAGAGCGTTCCGCCGGCCCTGGCGTCGACGCCGGCGGCGCTCCACCTGGCCTGGCGGGACACGGACAACCGGCTGGGCATGCTCGCCTGGTCGTCGTCGGGCGAGTCGACCCGGGTCCGGGTCGACCACATGGTGATCTCGTCGCCGATCGCGCTGACGGCGTCCGGTGACGAGCCGGCTTTGGTCTGGCGGGACCTCTCGGGCCTGCAGCTGGCGCGATTGCGCGATGGTCGGATGGGGACGCCCGCGCAGTTCCCGGACCGGCGCTGGATGATGACCCCCATGTGGCTGCAGGCCGAGCTGGGATACCCCGGGGAGCTGCCCGTTCGCACGCGGAACTTCGTGGCGGTGACCCCGACGGTCGAAGGCACCATGCTGGCCTGGACGACCTGGCGGGGCTCGATCGTGCTCGTGCCCGAGGCGGGCGGGCGATTCGGTGCGCCGCGGGTGCTGCCGGTCCGGGCCAAGTCGGCGCCCGCGCTGTGCTCCTACCGCGGCGACCTGGTGGTGGCGTGGCTCGGGCGGCGAGGCCGCCTGCGGGTGATGCGACCCGACCGGGATCGGTGCCCGGCGCAGCTCGCCGCCCGGTCCTCCGTGGCGCCGGCTCTCTGCGTCCACGGCGACGCCCTGGTGGTGGCCTGGGCGCGCCGGCACCCGGTCCGGCCGAGCCTGCGCCTGGCCCGGCTCGTCCCCGACGACGCGCCCGCACCGGCCCGCCCGGAGTAGGTGCAGGCCGAGCCGGTGGGATACGCCATGCTGTCGGCGTGCAGGTGAGCCCCCAGGCGGAAGCCGTCGCCCCGCCGCGGGCCCGTAGGGGGCTGCCGGCCGCCGTCGTGCTGCCGGGGCTCCTGCTGGCCGTCTACGTGGCCGTCGGGTGGTTGCGCCGGTTCTCGACCGACGACGCGTTCATCAACTTCCGGGTGGTGAAGCAGATCCTGGCGGGCAACGGCCCCGTGTTCAACGTCGGCGAGCGGGTCGAGACGACGACCAGCGTCGCCTGGATCGCGATCCTCGCCGTGGGCGACGTGCTGAGCCCGCTGCGGCTGGAGTGGACCGCGGTCCTCCTCCAACTGGCGCTGGGTGCGATCGGGCTGGGTGCCGCCATGTACGGAGCGGTCCGGCTGGCCTGCCTGGGCCAGGGGCCCGAGGCGCGGCGGGGCTGGGCTGTCCCCGTCGGGGTGCTGGTGTACCTGGGCACCGCCGTGTCCTGGGACTTCGCCACCGGCGGCCTGGAGAACAGCCTGGGCCTGGCCTGGATCGGCGGGAGCTTCGCCGCGGTCGTGGCCCTGGTCGACTCGCCCGGGGCGCGGCGGCGCCGACGCGGGGCCACCAGCGTCCTGGTCGGCCTCGGCGTGCTGGTGCGACCCGACTTCGCGGTGCTGTCGCTCGGCTTCGCCGTCCCCGTGGCGGTGGTGGCCGCCCGCCGGAGCCGGCGGAGCCTGGTGGCGGCGGCCGCGGCGGCGCTGGCGCTGCCGCTGGCGGTACAGGTCTTCCGCATGGGGTACTACGGCCGGCTCTTTCCCAACACTCTCTACGCCAAGGAGGGCTCCGCCAGCTGGTGGAGCCAGGGCTGGCGCTTTCTCAGCGACTTCACCGGCACCTACTGGCTGGCGATCCCGCTGGTGGCCGTGGCCGTGTGGCTGCTGATCGGCTACCGCACCGACCGCGATGTGATCCGACGGGAGCGGTGGACGATCATCGCCGCGCTGGAGGTCGCCGCGGTCCTCCACGCCGCCGGCATCACCCGGGTCGGCGGCGACTACATGCACGGCCGCCTGCTGCTGCCCGCGTGGTTCACCGTGCTGCTGCCTCTGGCTGCGGTCCCCGTCGCCCGGCTCCGTGCGCCCGCCACCCTCGCCGCCACGACGGTGCTGCTGGGCTGGGCGGCCGTGTCCGCGGGCTGCCTGCGGCCGGACTTCGGCTCGCTGATCGCCCCCCACAACGCGGACGCACTGGCCGCCGCCGACGGCGACAACCCCGCCGCGGCCCGCTACCGGTTCTGCGGCTGAGAACCTCATCGGCGATGGAGTACGCGATCGAGAAGTGGGGCGGCGCCCCGCACTACCGGGGCCCGGTCCGCCTGCTGGGCGAGGACGAGCACGGCATCTGGCTGTGGGGCTGGAAGGACCGCACGATCTGGCGGGGCGAGACGCCTTTGTTCGTCACCGAGCAGGACGCGCTGTTCCTCGTGGCCCGGGACGCGTGGTGGTCGCTCTCGTGGTGGCTGGGCCATCCCGAGATCTCGCTCTACGTCAACATCCAGACCCCGGCGGTGTGGGACGGCGACCGGGTGACCACGGTCGATCTCGACCTCGACATCGTGCGGTTCAACGACGGCCGGCTGGAGATCGTCGACCGCGACGAGTTCGAGCTCCACCAAGGCCTCTACGGCTACCCGGAGGACCTGGTGGCCGCGACCGAACGGGCGACCGCCGAGGCGTTCGACCTGGCGGCCGCAGGCGCCGAGCCGTTCGCGGGAGCCGCCGCCGAGCGCTGGATCGAGCGGGCCCGGCGCGAGGCCGCCGGTGGCGGCTAGCCCCGGCCGGCGACGGCGAGGTCCACGATCTCGCTGACGATGCGGACCAGCTCGAAGTCCTTGGGCGTGAAGACCGCGGCGACGCCCGCGTCGAGCAGCGGTTGGCGGTCCTCCTCGGGGACGATGCCGCCGGCGACGATGGGCGCCTCGACGCCGCCTTCGCGCACCAGGCGCACCACCGCCGGCACCAGCTCCAGGTGCGAGCCCGACAGGATCGACAGGCCGACGACGTCGGGGTCCTCCTCGATCGCCACCGCCGCGATCTGCTCCGGGGTCAGGCGGATGCCCTGGTAGATGACCTCCAGGCCGGCGTCGCGGGCGGCGACCGCGATCTGCTCGGCGCCGTTGGAGTGGCCGTCCAGACCGGGCTTGGCCACCAGCAGGCGGGGCGGGCCGCCGGGCAGCGCCTTGACCCGCTCGGCGATGGCCCGCAGGCCGTCGGACCCGCCGCCCGCGCCCACCGCCGCGTTGACGCCGGTCGGTGCCCGGTACTCGCCGAAGACCTCCCGCAGCGTGGCGGACCACTCGCCGGTCGTGCCGCCCGCGTGGGCCAGATCGATGGTGGCCGCCATGATGTTCTCGTCGCCCTCGGCGGCCTGGCGCAGCTGGTCGAGCGAGCGCTTGACGGCGTCGTTGTCCCGCTCGGCCCGCCAGGCCTGCAGCTCGGCGATGGTCTCGGCCTCGAGCGCGGGATCGACCCGGAGGATGTGGCCCTCGTCGGCCGCTGCGGTCAGGGGCGACGGCTCGGTCTCGGTGTACCGGTTGACCCCCACCACCGTCAGCTCGCCGTCCTCGATGTGGCGGATCCGCTCGGCGTGGCTGCGCACCAGCCGGCCCTTGAGCTCGTCGATCGCCTCGAACGCGCCGCCCAGGGCCAGGACCTCGTCCAGCTCGGCCGAGGCCGAGTCGACCAGCTCGGCCGTGCGGGCCTCGACCACCTTGGATCCCTCGAACAGGTCCGGGTACTCCAGCAGGTCGGTCTCGAACGCCAGCACCTGCTGCATCCGCAGCGCCCATTGCTGGTCCCACGGCCGGGGCAGTCCCAGCGCCTCGTTCCACGCCGGGAGCTGGAGCGAGCGGGCCCGGGCGTCGCGGGACAGGGTCACGCCCAGCATCTCCAGCACGATGCGCTGCACGTTGTTCTCGGGCTGGGCCTCGGTGAGGCCCAGGCTGTTGACCTGCACGCCGTAGCGGAAGCGCCGGGCCTTCTCGTCGGTCACGCCGTAGCGCTCGAGGCCGATGCGGTCCCATATCCGGCTGAAGGCCCGCATCTTGCAGGTCTCCTCCACGAAGCGGATGCCCGAGTTCACGAAGAAGCTGACGGACGCGAACACGGCCGGGAACCGGTCCCCGTCCACCTGGCCCGACTCCCGCACGGCGTCGAGCACACCGACCGCGGTGGCCAGGCTGTAGGCGATCTCCTGGGTGGGCGTGGCCCCCGCCTCCTGGAGGTGGTACGAGCACACGTTCATGGGGTTCCACTTGGGGATCCACTGGGCGCAGTACGCCACCATGTCCACGATCAGCCGGCGCGACGGCAGCGGTGGGAAGATGTAGGTCCCCCGGGACAGGTACTCCTTGACGATGTCGTTCTGGGTGGTGCCCCGCAGGGCCCCGGCCTCGACCCCGTGGTTCTCGGCGTTGGCCACGTACAGCCCCAGCAGCCAGGCGGCCGTGGCGTTGATGGTCATGGACGTGTTCATGTCGCCCTGCGGGATGCCGTCGAGCAGCTCTGCCATGTGCCCCAGGTGCGCCACGGGGACGCCCACCTTGCCCACCTCGCCCCGGGCCAGCGGGTCGTCGGGGTCGTAGCCGGTCTGGGTCGGCAGGTCGAAGGCGATGGACAGCCCGGTCTGCCCCTTGGCCAGGTTGGACCGGTAGAGGCGGTTGCTGGCCTTGGCCGTCGAGTGCCCGGAGTAGGTCCGCATCAGCCACGGGCGGTCCGGTTCGGGCAGGTGCGCCTCGCTGCTCATGCTCCTATCGTCCCGCGTGCTACTGGATGGTCACAACCGCGGCCACGTCACAACCGGAAGGCAGGCGGCAGGGGGCGGTCGAGGGCGTCGGCCAGCAGGTCCAGGTACACCTTGCGGTCCACCTCCACCGCGCCCAGCGAGGCCAGGTGCGGTGTCATCCACTGCACGTCGAGGACGCGGCCGGCGGGATCCCCGGCCCGGAGCTCCTCGACCAGGCCGGCCAGCGCGGCCTTGGACGCGTCGGTGCGGCGGTGGAACATCGACTCCCCCGCGAACAGGCCTCCGATGGCGACCCCGTACAGCCCGCCCGCCAGCTCGCCGTCCTCGGTCCAGGCCTCCACCGAGTGGACCCAGCCCATCTCGTGGAGGCGGCGGTAGGCGAAGCGGATGTCCTCGCTGATCCAGCCGTGGGGGCGGTGGGGATCGGCGCAGGCCTCGATCACCTGCTCGAAGGCCGTGTCGACCCGGATCTCGAAGCGGCGGAGGCTGCGCCGCAGGCTGCGGGACACCCGCAGGCGGTCGAGAGGGAGCACCGCCCGGGGATCGGGGGACCACCACCCCAGATGCCGGCCACGACCCAGCGGCATGGGGAACAGGCCGTGGCGGTAGGCGGCGAGGACCGTGCCCGGCTCCAGGTCGGCGCCCACACCGACCAGCCCGTCCTCGTCGGCACCGTCCACGGGTGGGAATGCCCAACGCCCGGCGGGAGGTTCGACGGGCACGCCCCCAATCTACGCGCCCTGGCGGGGGCCTAGAGATCGAGTCCGGTCACGAAGGTGACGGCCTCGGCGCTGGCGTCCAGGTCGTGCGAGACGGTCCCGGGCCGGGACGACCCTGGCCCGCCCGCCCGCCTGGCGGTCGACCAGCTGTCACGCCCGTAGCCCCAGGTCCCGGGCGATCTTGCTGCCCACGTCGAGGGTGGCGCGGCGGTTGATGTAGCCGGCGGCGGCGGCGCCGGTCATGAGCGGGGCGAGGGTGGTGAGGTTGCGGGTGTAGCGCTTGCGCAGGGTGCCCCGCAGGTGGTGCCGGCCCGCCCGGCCGAGGACGTCGCCCCGCACGACCGCGGAGACCGGGGTGGGCGGGATGGCCCGGGCCGACATCCACGCGACCACCGCGCTCTCGGCTCCCGCCCGGGGCCCGCGGGGCAGGGAGCGTCCGGCCACGTGGTGCAGCTCGGCCACCAGCTTGAGCTCTGTCCCCACCACCAGGGCGGTCTCGGCCGCCAGCTCGAAGGGGACCAGGACCAGCCCGGCGATCGACAGCTCCTGGGCGGCGATCACGCCGCCGGTCGTGGCCGCGATGCCCGCCGACACCCGTCCTGCGGCCTGGATCAACGAGGCTGCCAGCTCGTCGCCGGTCAGGCCCTCGTGGTGCGCCACGAGGGTCTCGACGTCGCGCACGGGCAGGCGGGGGGCCAGGTCGAGGACCGTCTCGGCCAGCCACCGCCCGCTGAGCACGGCGCCACGGCCCGCCCGGCGGGCGGAGACGACGAGGTCCTCGCGCATTCAGGTCAAAACTAGGCGGCTACTCGGACGAGTAGTCGTAGAAGCCCCGGCCGGACTTCCGGCCCAGGTGCCCGGCCACCACCATGCGCCGCAGCAGCGGCACGACGGCGTAGTTGGGGTCGCGGAACTCGTTGTAGAGCGCGTCGAGGATGGCGACCGACGTGTCCAGCCCGACCAGGTCGAGCAGCGCCAGCGGGCCCATCGGGAAGTTGCAGCCGCCCTTCATGGCCGCGTCGATGTCGTCACGCGAGGCGGTGCGGTTCTCCAGCATGCGCACGGCGTTGTTGAGGTAGGGGAACAGCAGGGCGTTGACGATGAAGCCCGCCCGGTCCTCCACCACCACCGGCTCCTTGCCGCACGCCTTGGCGAAGGCGGTGGCCTCGGCCACGGTCTCCTCGCTCGACACCAGGGTGCGGACCACCTCGACCAGGCTCATGGCCGGGGCCGGGTTGAAGAAGTGGATCCCGACCACACGCTCGGGGCGCTCGGTCTCGACGGCCAGCTCCACCACCGGCAGCGTCGAGGTGTTCGTGGCGAGGATGGCGCCGTCGCCCACGATGCGATCGAGGTCGGCGAACAGCTGCTTCTTGACCTCGAGGTCCTCGACCACCGACTCCAGGACCAGGTCGCAGTCGGCCAGCGCGTCGAGGTCGGCGGTGGCCGACACCCGGGCCTTGACGGCCTCGGCCTCCGCCTCCTCCAGCTTGCCCCGGTCCACTTGGCGGGCCAGGGACTTGCCCAGCGCAGCCACCATGGCGTCCGCCGATTCCTGCTTGCGAGACCGCAGCACGACCGTGGCCCCAGCCTTGGCGGCGACCTCCGCCACGCCGGATCCCATGATCCCCGATCCGACGATGCCCAGACGTTCGATGCCCATCGCAGGAGGCTACTGACGGTAACTCAACGCGACCAAAGCGGGTGTGACGCACGGCGGCACAACCGCTCGCTACGGTGCGCCCATGGTTCGACCCGTGCCAGGCCCACTTGCGCTCGTCGGTGGCGGCGAGTGGAGCGACGGCTGCGACTTCGACGCGGAGCTGCTGGAGGCGAGCGGCGGGCACGAGGTGGTCGTGCTACCCACGGCGGCCGCCTACGAGCATCCGGACCACGCGGTCGAGCGCGCGGCCCGCTGGTTCGACAAGCTCGGCGCCACCGTCCGGGCCGTGACGGCCATGGACCGCGGCGGCGCCCGGGACGAGGCCAACGTGGCCGCGGTGCGGGGCGCCGGCTTCGTCTACCTGGCCGACGGCTCGCCCATGCATCTGCGCTCCGTGCTGATGCACAGCCCGCTGTGGGACGCGCTCGTCGCGGCGTGGCAGGGCGGCACGGTGCTGGCCGCCTCGGGTGCGGGCGCCATGGTGCTGTGCGACCCCGCGGTCGATCCCCGGGGCGGCGCGTTCACGCTCGGCCTGGGCCTGCTGGCGCAGGTGGCGATGGTGCCCCGCGCCGACACCTGGTCCGAGGACAAGCTCCACCGCACCCTGCAGCTCACGCCGGCCGGCGTGGCGCTGGCCGAGGTGGACGAGCGCACCGCGCTGATCCGCAACCCCGACGGCGCCTGGCGCGTCGCCGGGGTCGGGTCGGTGAGCGTGTGGCGCGACGGCCACCAGGCGGACCTGGCGGCGCTGCGCGCCTGAGGTCGGCTCGTCCGGGCGTCAGCCGGGTGCGGGCTGGATCTCGACGATGTCGACGTCGAAGCCCAGCGGCGAGTTCGCCGGGATGGGCCCGCTGCCGGTCGCGCCGTAGCCGTTGTCGGCTCCGATCACCAGGTGCCGGCGCTCGCCGATCTTGGCCCCCACGAGGCCGTTGTCCCAGCCCTTGATGACCTTGCCCACGCCCAGCTGGAAGGTGAACGGCTCGCCCCGATCCCACGACTGGTCGAACACGGTGCCGTCGGGCAGGTAGCCGATGTAGTGCACGGTCAGGATCTGATCGCCCTCGGCCCCGTCGCCCTCGCCCTCGATCAGCGTCGAGGTGTCCAGCGCGTCCGCCGGCGTGTCCGCCGGCGGCGGTGTCGGTGCCGGCGCCCCGCGGGCCTCGACCTCGGCCGCCAGGTCCGGGTTGGAGAACTCCTCGGGCGTGGCGGTGACGTTGGGGTCTTCTGCTGTCGTCGACGTCGTCGCACTGTCCGACGTCGCGGTGTCCGAGCTGTCGTCGTTCCCCATCAGCTGCGAGACGCCGAAGAGAACCCCCAGAACGAGGACCGCCGCGACGGCCACACGGACGGCTGTGCGCCGGGTCCGAGCCTTGCGAGCAGCCGTGTGCTCGGCGACCATTTTGTCCAGCCGGGCTGATCTCTGCCGCTCACGCTTATCGGTAGCCACGAAGGCGCGAGCGTAGCCACACGGCTACCGCGGAGGACATTCGGGCTGGTGATGGCACCACTCTGACGGCTCTGAACTGCACTCTTCGGGACGGGACGTGCGAGAATCAATCCCGAGGCGGTTCCCTAGTGACCCAAATCACAACGAGAACCAGATGAACAACAACCAAGAAGAAGAAGACCAGACCCCTACGAGCGTGACGCTCGAAGTGGGTCGGAGGCTGCGCTCTCTGCGCAAGGCCCGGCGCATGTCGCTCGACGATGTCGAGCGCCAGTCGTCAGGTCGGTGGAGCGCGTCGGCCATCGGTGCCTACGAACGCGGTTTCCGCACTCTCAGCTTGCCTCGTCTCCACGAGCTGGCCGAGTTCTACGACGTGCCCGTGTCGGTGCTGCTCGGTGAGCAGACCTCGACGCACGAGGGCCCGCCGAAGCTCGTGCTGGATCTGGAGGCTCTCAACCGGGTGCCGGAGGCAGCACCCGTGCAACGGTTCGTCCGGTCGATCATCGTCGAGCGCGGTGATTACAACGGCCGCGTGCTGACGATCCGTCGCGACGATCTGCGGGCGATCTGTGCGTTGCTGCAAACCGACATAGCGGATGCGGTCACCAGGCTCGAAGCCTGGGGTGCTCTCGTCGAGAGCCCTTCGACCCTGTCCTAGCGTCGCAAACCGGCGCACCTGGCGGGCGCTCAGCGGGCTGACTCTCCCCACGGGAAGGGGTTCGTCCGCCGCGCCCCAGCGCCGGTAGCGTGGCTCATCGTGCCCCTGGTCGTACAGAAGTTCGGCGGGACGTCCGTCGCCGATCCCGAGCGCATCCGCGAGGTCGCGGATCATGTGGCGCGCACCGTCCGCCACGGCCACGAGGTCGTGGTGGTGGTGAGCGCCATGGGCAAGGAGACGGACGAGCTCATCCGCCTGGCCGGGGACGTGTCCGACGTGCGCCCCGGTCGGGAGATGGACATGCTCATCACCGCGGGAGAGCGCAAGGCCATGGCCCTGCTCTGCATGGCCCTGCACTCCCTCGGGGTACCGGCCGACAGCTTCACCGGCAGCCAGGCCGGGTTCGTCACCGACACCAACCACAGCAACGCCAAGATCGTGGAGCTTCGGCCCGACCGGCTGCGCAAGGCGCTCGACGCCGGCCGCGTGCCGGTGGTGGGCGGGGCGCAGGGCGTGTCCACCGACCACGACGTGACGTTCCTGGGCCGGGGCGGCTCCGACACGACCGCGGTGGCGCTGTGCCACGCCCTGGACGGCGACGCCTGCGAGCTCTACACCGACGTGCCCGGCGTGTTCACCGCCGACCCCCGCCTGGTGCCCGCGGCCCGGCGGCTGGGCGCGATCTCGTTCGAAGAGCTGCTGGAGATGACCGCCACCGGCTGCCCCAAGCCGGCCATGCGGTCGGTGGAGTACGCCCGGCGCTGGGGCGTCACGCTGCACGTCCGCTCGGCCTTCACGTGGGAGCCGGGCACCTGGGTAGTCGAGGAGGATGCATCCATGGAGCAGGCCATCGTCTCGGCCGTCACCCACGACGTGAGCGAGGCCAAGGTCACCGTGTCGGGCGTGCCGGACCACCCGGGCATCGCCGCCCGGCTGTTCCGCGAGCTGGCCGACGTCGACGTGAACGTCGACATGATCGTCCAGAACGTGAGCGACCACGGCGTGACCGACATCTCCTTCACCGTGCCGCGCAACGACCTGGACGCCGGCACCGAGGTGTGCCGGCGGCTGGCGGGCGAGATCGGCGCCACCGGCGTGTCGTCCGACCGGGACATCGCCCGGGTCAGCATCATCGGCGCGGGCATGAAGTCGAACCCGGGCGTGGCGGCCACGATGTTCGAGGTGCTGGCCCGTGAGGGCGTCAACATCGAGATGATCTCCACCTCCGCCATCCGCACATCCTGCGTGGTTCGGGAGGGCCAGATCGAGACGGCGGTGCAGAGCCTGCACGCCGCCTTCGGCCTCGACACGTAGCGTCGGGCGGGTGACCCGCTCGTACGACATCCACGCCCACTGCGTCGTCCCCGAGGTGTGGGCGCTGGTGGAGGGGCAGGAGGGCCGAGCGGCCGACGCGGCCCGCCAGGCCGCAGGCATGGGGCCCGCGTCCGCCGCGCTCAACGCCCGGCTGGCCCGGGAGTGGGCCCCGCTGCTGATCGACCCGGGGGCTCGGCTGGCGGCCATGGACCGCATGGGCCTCGACGTGCAGGCGGTCAGCCCGGCGCCGACCGAGTACCACTACTGGGCCGAGCCCTCGCTGGCGGCCGACGTGTGCCGCGCGCTCAACGAGGGGGTGGCCGCCCACGTGGCCGCGGCGCCGGACCGGCTCGTGGGGCTGGGGATGATCGCGCTGCAGCACCCCGACCTGGCCGCCGAGCAACTGCGGGCTGCGGTACGGGACCTGGGCCTGCGCGGGGCGATGATCGCCACCAACGTCGACGGCACGGACCTGTCCGACGAGCGCCTGACGCCGGTGTGGGCCGCGGCCGAGGAGCTCGGCGCCGTGCTGTTCCTCCACCCGTGGGGCTGCACGCTGGCGGAGCGGCTGGACCGGTCGTACCTGTACAACGTCGTCGGAAACCCGACCGAGACCACGGTCGCGCTGTCCCACCTGATCTTCGGGGGCGTGCTCGACCGCCACCCCGGGCTGCGCATCTGCGCGGCCCACGGCGGCGGCTACCTGCCCTACTACCCGGGACGGTCCGACCACGCCCACAGAGCCCGGGAGGACAGCCGCACCTGCGCCCGGCCGCCCAGCGAGTACCTGCGCGACCTGTGGTTCGACACCGTGGTGCACGACCCGGTCACGCTGCGCCACCTGATCGACCGGGCGGGCGCGAGCCAGGTCGTGCTGGGCACCGACCATCCCTTCGACATGGGCCTCGACGACCCGCTCGGCCTGCTCGATGCGGTGCCCGGACTCACCCCCGAGGAGCGTGACGCGGTGGCGGGGGCGAACGCCGAGCGGCTGCTGGGCCGGCCGTTGCCTAGTCCGGCTCGACGATGACGGGCGGGGGGCCTGCCAACTGTGCATCGGCAGCGGCGCAGGCCGCGAGAGCGAGCGCCGCGGCGGCCGCCAGTGCCGCGAAAGCTCCGACCATCCTGCGAACGCCCATGGGAGTCTCCGATCCCGTGCGACCTACTCGGGTCCTTGCTTCGGGTACGCCGGGAACCGGCCGGCGGTTCGATGCGATCTCGAGAGCCGCGGCTGGCCGGGGCGACGAGTGGGCTACCGTCGGCGCCGGCATGGGAGGACGGATCCCCGCCCCGTACACCGACGACCTGACGCCGGGGGACGAACCGCTGCTGCTGGTGCGGGCCCGGATCCCTGGCTCCGCCAGCGCCATCCTCACCTTCGTGCCACTGGCCCTGGTGGTGCGGGCACTCGACGC
>JBKPRS010000376.1:0-3043 GCA_046734695.1 Actinomycetota bacterium
CCGCACAGCGCAGAAACCCGGCGGGGGAAGTCGCGCCACAGCGCGAGAGAGCCGAGGCCCTCGTGCAGGAAGACCAGCGGGGGGAGGTCGGGGCGGCCCGGGACCAGCTCCCGCTCCAGCTTCACAGCTCGCCGGACACCAGGGCGTTGCGGAGGGCGAAGCGGCGGATCTTGCCGGTCGGGGTCTTGGGGAGGCCCTCGACCACGACCACCCGGCGGGGGCGCTTGAACGCGGCCATGCGGGCGCGGCAGTGGGCCTCCAGCGCGTCCGGGTCGATCGTGTGGCCGGCCCGGGGAACGACCACGGCCACCACCTGCTCCAGGCCCTGGGCGTCGCGGGGGCCGACCACCGCCACCTCCAGGACGTCGGGGTGCTCGATGAGCGCGGCCTCCACCTCGGCGGGCGAGACCCAGATCCCGCCGGCCTTGATCATGTCGCTGTTGCGCCCGAGGAACGTGTAGTAGCCGTCCTCCGAGCGGGTGTAGACGTCGCCGGTCTTCAGCCAGTCGCCCCGGAACGCGGCCTGCGATGCGTCGAAGCGGCTCCAGTAGCCGGTGGCCACCGACGGGCCACGGACGTGCAGGTAACCGGGCGTGTCGGGCGACGTCACCTCGACGTCGTTGTCGTCCAGCAGCTTGAGCTCGTAGCCCTCGATGACCTCGCCGCTGGTGCCGGCCCGCTCCCGGCCCGGGTGGTTGCCGAGGAAGCAGTGGAGCGCCTCGGTGCTGCCGAGCGCGTCGAGGAGGGGCACGCCGAAGTGCTCGGTGAACCGCCGGTGGAGGTCGGCGGGCAGCGTCTCGCCCGCGGAGGTGGCCAGGCGGACCGAGGACAGGGCGTCCGCGGGCAGGTCCGCGTCCAGCAGCCCGGCCACGAACCCCGGGCTGATCGCCAGGATCGTGGGCTGCGTGGACGCCACCAGCGCCGCGATCCCGGGCGGCGACGACGGCGCCGGGTTGAGGATGGCGGTGGCGCCCACCGCGAACGGGAACGTCATCGTCGTGCCCAGCCCGTAGGCGAAGAACAGCTTGGGGACCGCCAGGAAGCGGTCGTCGGGGCGGACGTGCAGCACGGTCTCGGCCATGGTGTGGACCGTGGCCTCGGGCCCGTAGTGGCGGTGCATCACGCCCTTGGGCAGCCCGGTCGTGCCCGACGAGTACAGCCAGAACGCGGGCGAGTCCTCTCCCGTGGGCGCCACCGGCGCCTCGCTCGTGTCGTCGAAACCGCCCCAGTCGTCACCGTCGAGCGCCACCGTGGCCCCCGCCCGCTCGGCATGGCGGGACGAGGCCACCACCGCGCCCGCCACCGCGTCGGCCACGATCGGGGCGAGCTCGCCGTGCGTCAGCATGGTCGACAGCGGGACCGGCACGATGCCCGAGCGCAGCGCGCCCAGGAACCACGCCAGCCAGTTGGGCTCGTCGTCCATCACGAGGACGATCCGCTCGGTGCGCCGGATCCCCAGCGAGGCCAGGGCGTTCTGCGCCCGCCATACCTGGCGCTGCAGGTCCGCGTAGCTCAGCTTGTCGGAGCCGCACACGACCGCCAACCGGTCGCCGTCGCCCGCCTCGACGTGGCGGTCCACCAGCCACGCTGCCGCGTTGTACGTCATGTCAGGCCCCCCGCACGTACTCGTAGTCGATCGGCTTGCCGTTGATCCCCACCGACGGCGGCGCCACCCAGCCCGCCATCCTCCCCGGCTCGGTCACCGGCCGCATGAGTGAGGCCACGTACGCCTCGTCCTCCGGGGTCGGCAGCCAGGACGCCGCGCCCGCGTCCCACTCCTCGGCCGAGAGCAGGCGGCCGTCGGGGCTGACCTGGTGGTCGCGGAACGCCCCCACCGCCCGGTGGAAGCCGACGTGCGGGAGCCGCAGCTCCGCCCCGACCGGGGCCAGCGTCCGGTTCCAGCGCTCCAGGCCTTTGGCGCAGTCGGCGATGTAGTCGTCCCGCAGCGTCTCGTTCAGCGCCGACAGCGAGGGCACGGAACGCTCGCCGATGGCACCGTCCGCCACCGTGGGGACCGTCCGGGTCGCGTCGAGCAGCCGGTGGTCGTCGGTCCGGCGCTCCTCCTGGAACCGGCCCTTGAGCCCGGCGGCGAAGTAGTTGGCCGCGTTGGTGGACGTCTCGGCGCCGAACAGGTCGAGCGACACGCTGAAGTGGAAGTTGAGGTAGCGCTGGAGCGTGGCCACGTCGATCCCCCCGTGGGGGCGGACGTCGTCGGTGTCGTGGGTGCGCATCAGCTCCGCGGTGCGCTGCACCACCCGGCCGACCCCGGTGGCGCCGACGAACATGTGGGCCGCCTCCTCCTTGAGCATGAAGTCGCAGGTGCGCGACAGCGGGTCGAACGCGCTCTCCCGCAGCGAGGCCAGCTGGAACTTGCCGTCCCGATCGGTGAAGTAGGTGAAGAAGAAGAACGACAGCCAGTCGGGCGTCGGCTCGTTGAACGCGCCCAGGATGCGGGGGTGGTCGACGTCGCCCGAGTGGCGCTCCAGCAGCTCGTCGGCCTCGTCGCGGCCGTCCCGCCCGAAGTAGCGGTGGAGCAGGTACACCATCGCCCACAGGTGGCGGCCCTCCTCCACGTTCACCTGGAACAGGTTGCGCATGTCGTAGAGGCTCGGCGCCGTGCGGCACAGGTTGCGCTGCTGTTCGACCGAGGCGGGCTCGGTGTCGCCCTGCACCACCAGCAGGCGGCGCAGCTCGGACCGGTGCTCGCCGGGCACCTCCTGCCACACCGGCTCGCCCCGGCGGTCGCCGAAGGCGATGCGGCGGTCCTCGGCGCCCTCGGCCAGGAAGATGCCCCAGCGGTACTCCGGCATGCGGACGTAGTCGAAGTGGGCCCAGCCCTCCTGGCCCACAGCGGTGGCCGTGCGCAGGAACACGTCGTGGTCCTGGTGCTCGGCCGGGCCCTGCTCGCGCCACCAGTCGAGGTAGCGGGGCAGCCACGACTCCAGCGCCCGCTGCAGGCGCCGGTCGTCGGCCAGTCCCACGTTGTTGGGGATGCGGGCGGCGAGATCGACCGAGGACATCAGACCCTCCCCTTGTCGTAGGT
>JBKPRS010000377.1:0-6664 GCA_046734695.1 Actinomycetota bacterium
GGTGTACCACTGGTTCGTCCGCCGGGTGACCACCCAGTACCAGTGGGCCCGGGTGGCGGTCAGCAACGCGGTCAGCATCCCGGTCGACAACGCCCTGTTCGCGACCCTGGCCTTCGGCTCCCTGCCGTTCCTCACCGACGATGCCCTCACGCTGCCGTGGTCGGCCGTCTGGGACATCTTCCTCGTCAACCTCACGGTCAAGTTCGCGGTCTCGGCGCTGAGCCTGCCGCTGATCTACATCTCCCCCGACCGCGACTGGAGCCACGACCCCGACGACGCCTGAGCGCTACCGGACGACGCCTCGCAGGCAGACGTCGGCGTACTCGTCGATGAACCCCGGGTCGGTGGGCCAGGGCATGGCGGGCTTGGACACCAGCAGCGACGTGAGGCCGTGGACACGGGCCCAGAAGCCGAGGGACAGGCGGTAGGCGTCGTCGAGCTCGGGCCGGAAGGCTCCGGCGTCGATGCAGGCCTGCACGCACTCCATCAGGTAGTCGAACGCCGCCGACTCGGCCAGGGCCCGGCCCTGGAACTCCTCGGGCGCGACGTCCGGGCGGGTCATGAACATGATGCGGTAGGGCTCGGGGTGGGCCACGCCGAACTCGATGTAGGCCTTGCCCAGGCCCGCCAGCCGCTCCACGGGGTCCTCGATGCCGGCCGTCGTGCCCATGATGTAGTCCTCGAGCGCGGTGAAGTGGCGGGCGCACACCTCGAAGATCAGGGCGGTCTTGTCGACGAAGTGCCGGTAGATCGACGGGGGCGTCACGCCCACGGCCTCGGCCACGGCCCGGATGGACACGGCCTGCGCCGAGCCCGTCTCCAGCAGCATGCGCTCGGCGGCGGTCAGGATCTCGTCGCGGAGCTGCCGCCCCTCGCCCTTGCGGGAGCGGGGGCGGCGTCCGGCGGCCGTGGCCGACGGGCTCATCTCCGACTCAGGTCGTTCGTCACACCAACAGGATCGCACTCCGAGCCGCCTCCGTCCTGTCCGGCGTCGGCGTCGGCGTCAACGGCCGGGGCCGGGACCGTGACCGGGGCCGAGCCGTCGCCCTCGTCGTCCAGGGCGATGCTCTCGCTGATGCCCCAGCGGTCGTGGAAGCGCCGCAGCGGCCTGGGCGCCCACCAGTTCCAGTCGCCGGCCAGCCGCATGAAGGCGGGGACCAGCGTGCCCCGGATGATGAAGGCGTCCATCAGCACGGCCAGCGTCAGGCCCAGGCCGAACAGCTTGATGAAGCTCACGTGCCCGATGGTGAAGGACAGGAACACCACCGCGATCAGCACCGCGAGGGCGGTCACGATGCGACCGGTGCGCTCCAGGCCCACGGCCACGGCCGTCTCGTTGTCGGCACCGTGGTCGTGCTCCTCCTTGATGCGGGACAGGAGGAAGACCTCGTAGTCCATCGACAGCCCGAAGGCGACGCAGAACATGAGGATCGGCATGGCGGCCGCCAGCCCGCCGGTGGCGGTGAAGTCCAGCACACCCGACAGGTGCCCTTCCTGGAAGATCCACACCATGGCCCCGAAGGTGGCCGACAGGCTGAGCAGGTTCAGGACGATGGCCTTGGCCGGGATGATGACGCTGCCGAACATCATGAACAGGAGCACGGCGGTGATCACCGCGATGATCCCGAGGGCGATCGGCAAACGCGCGAACAGCGAGGTGTTGAGGTCAACGAGCTGGGCCGACTGGCCGGTGACCAGGACCGGGTAGGGCGACTCGGTGTCCCGCACGGCGTGGACCAGGTCCTCGCCCTGGGCGGAGTACGGCTCGACGGAGGGCACGACCGAGAGGTAGGTGCCGTAGCCGGCGGCGGTGAAGCCCGCGTAGCGGGGAGCGGAGTCGGGGCCCAGCACCAGCTGGCCGGGCTCGCAGCCGAACTCGGCGGCCACGCCTTCGCCGCAGTAGGTGCCCGTGCTGGCGTCGACCCGGGACACGCCGGGCAGGCGGGCCAGCGTGGCGGCGTAGGCGTCGATCTCGCTCGTGGTCGCCGTCTCCTTGGCGGTGGCGGGGACGACCGACAGGGCGCCGGCTTCCTCCGAGGTGAACTCCTCGCGCACGACGTCGCCCACGATCCGGCCGTCCGACCCCGGGGGCAGGACCCGGTCGTCGGGCTGGGTGAGGCGCAGGCCCAGGAAGGGGGCGCCCAGGAGCAGCAGGACCGCGACGGAACCGGCGATGACCGGGACCGGACGGCGCATCACGAAGCGGGCGATGCGGTGCCACACGCCCTGCTCGGGCGGGGTCAGCGAGCCCCGCCACAGCGTCAGCGAGTTCACCCGGTGGCCCAGCAGCGCCAGCATGGCGGGCAGGACGACCAGCGAGAACACGCCCGCGAGCAGGGCCACGGCCACGCCGGCGTAGGCGAAGCTGCGCAGGAAGGCGAGCGGGAAGACGAGGGTCGCGCACAGCGAGGCGGCCACGGTCAGGGCGCTGAACGCCACCGTGCGCCCGGCGGTGCGGACGGTCCGCACGGCTGCGGGCCGGGGCTCGTGGCCGGCTCGCAGCTCCTCCCGGAAGCGGGACACCACGAACAGGCTGTAGTCGATGGCCAGGCCCAGGCCCAGGGCGGTGGTCAGGTTGAGGGCGTAGATCGACACCTCGGTGACGCCGGAGAGCAGTTGCAGCACGAGGAACGTGCCGAAGATCGTCATGATCCCGATCACCAGCGGCAGGCTGGCGGCCACCAGGCTGCCGAAGACCAGCACGAGCAGGATCAGCGTGATGGGCAGGGCGATCATCTCGGCGGTGAACAGGTCCTTCTCGATGGTGTCGCCGACCTCGTGGAACACCTGGGCGAAACCGCCCACCTCGACCTGGAGCGCCGAACCGTCCCCGCTGCGCTGGTAGCGGGGTGCCAGCTCCTCGATGCGGGCCTCGACCTGGTCGTCGTCGCCCACGATGCGAGCGATCACCAGGGCCCGGCTACCGTCGTCGCTGCGCAGCGGCGGGGCGTTGCCCTCGGACCAGTAGGACACGACGTCGGTCACGCCCTTCTCGGCCGCCAGCTCGTCGGTCAGCGCCTGCCCGGCGGCGGCCGCCGCGGGGGAGTCGACGTCGCCGCCGGGGGCAGTTGCCAGGAGCACCACGTTGGGCACGCCGGTGTCGAACTTCCCGGCGAGGACCTTCTCGGCCCGGGCGGACTCGGTGGAGGGGTCGTCGAATCCCCCGGCGGTGAGGCTCTTGGCCACGCCGCCGCCGATGGCGCCGGCCAGCACCACGAACAGCACGGCGGCGACGAGCACGGCACGGGAGCGGCGGGTGGCCAGGTTCGCGAGGCGGGTCAGCATGCGGGGAAGCCTCCGGACGGGGTTGAGGCAGGCTCGGTCGGGCGAAGTTAACCGAGTTACGTTATCGGTGCTATCTAACTCCTTGACCTGCCCGGATGTCCAGATGACGTCAGTCACAGCGGTTGTTCGCTTGCCGTCGACTTGACCAGTGGGTCAATCTTCGGGGCGTGCCTGAGGTCGTCACGTATCCCGGGGCCCGCGCCCCCGACCGCACCCGCACCGTGGACTCCCACGGCCTGCGCATCGCGGTCCACGAGTGGGGTGAGGCCGATGCCCCGCCCATCGCCGCGGCCCACGGTGGGTTCGACTTCGCCCGCACCTACAGCCGCTTCGCCCCGGTCCTGGCCGATGCGGGCTGGCGGGTGGTGACCTGGGACCAGCGCGGCCACGGCGACTCCGACCGCGCCTCGCTGTACTCCTGGGATGCGGACCTGCGCGACGCGGTAGCTGTGGTCAACTCGATCAGCGATGCGCCGATGCCGGTGATGGGCCATTCCAAGGGTGCGGGCGTGATGATGCAGTTCGCCGCGGCGCTGCCCCACCGGGTGACCGCGATGGTCAGCCTCGACGGCGTGGCCACCCGCCGGTCGATGCCCGACGTGCCCGACCACGAGCGGACCAAGCTGCTGGCGGGCGAGCTGGCCGGCTGGCTCGACTTCCGTCGCAGCGTCGTCGACCGGCAGCGCCGGCCCGACACGCTCGACGGCCTGGCCGCCCGCCGGGCGCGCATGAACCCGCGCCTGTCCCAGGACTGGCTGCGCTATCTGGTCTCGGTCGGCGCCAGGGAGGATCCGGACGGCTGGCGCTGGAAGATCGACCCGGCGCTCCGGATGGGCGGCTTCGGCCCCTGGCGGCCGGAGTGGGGCCTGTCCCGACTGCCCGGCCTCGGCTCGCCGATGCTGGCGATCATGGGCCTGCAGCCGGAGATGATGGGCTGGGGCTCCCGACCCGAGGAGGTCGAGGAGTGGCTGCCGCCCGCCAGCCAGGTGGTGGCCATGGACGACGTCGGCCACTTCGTCCACATCGAGCAGCCCGACCGGGTGGCCAAGGTCGTGCTCCAGTTCCTGGAGGACGTGCAGTGACGGCGCTCCCGGAGCCCGAGCCCTCCGTGTCCACAGTGACACTGCGCAACTCCCGGATCGACCTGGCGCTGCACCAGCTGCGGTCCGGCTCGGGCCGGCCGTTGCTGATGCTGCACGGGCTGGGCGAGCACACGGCCGCGGCCGTGCCCCCGCACCTCGTCGCCTGGCCCGGACCGGTGTGGGGCCTCGACTTCACCGGCCACGGTGCCTCCAGCCTGCCCGTCGGTGGCGGCTACTACTGCGAGGTGCTGATGTCCGACGCCGACACCGCGCTCGCCCACCTCGGGCGGGTGACGCTGTATGGGCGGGGCCTCGGCGCCTACGTGGGCCTGCTGGTGGCGGGCGCCCGGCCGGAGCTGGTGCGGGGCGCCATCCTCGACGACGGGCCCGGCATGGCCGGTGGCGGCCCCCTGCCGTCCACGCCCTACGTGCTGAGCGAGCCGCTGGAGGTCACGGGCACGCCCGATCCCTACGCGCTGCTCGAGCTGGCGCTCGACGTCCGCCCGCCCGACTACGCCACGACGTACGCCCGCCAGGCCACGACCCTTTCCGGCCTCGACACCGCGCTGGCGGTGTGCGCCGTGGTCCGCCCCCCGTGGCTGGAGGCGGTGGCGGCCGAGCCGGGCGTGCGGGTGGTCACCCGCGCCCGCTGCATCGACCCGTTCCTCGGGATCGACTAGCTGCTGGCGCTGCTCCGCAGCGCGCCCTCGGCGAAGGCGAGCAGGCGGTCGAAGGATGTCTGCGTCCCTTTGACAGGCTGGGTGAAGAAACGGGCCGTCGAGTAGCCGTGGCCGGCGCCGGCGATGCGGTGGTACTCGACGTCGAGTCCCACGTGGCGGGCCCGGGCCACGAGGTCGTCGGAGCGCCGGACCGGCACGGTGGGGTCGGCGTCGCCGTGGACGGCGAAGAGCGCGGGCTCGCCC
Source organism: Actinomycetota bacterium (assembly GCA_046734695.1). Classification (GTDB taxonomy): domain Bacteria; phylum Actinomycetota; class Acidimicrobiia; order Acidimicrobiales; family VFJN01; genus ZC4RG19. The sequence continues at coordinate 5,291 of JBKPRS010000377.1, forward strand.
GCTCCGACCTGGTCGACTCCGGGCGGCACGTAGATCCCGCCCCACAGGCTGCCCACGAACGTGACGTGCGGTCCGGCGATGCCATGGTCGTCCAGCACGTAGCCCACGTTGTCGGCCGTCATGGCCCCGGCCGACGAGCCCACCAGCCCGAGGCGGTCCGGATCGATGCCGAGCTCGTCGGCGTGGTCGGTCAGGTACGCGAGGGCCGTGAGCGTGTCGTCGACGGCGACGGCCATCCCGGTGGACATGTCGCTGGTGGGCAGGGCCTCGTCCAGGGCGTCGACCCGCGCCGACGGCACGGGCCGCTGCCCGATCAACCGGTAGTCGATGCTGGCCGCGGCGATGCCCCGCTCGGCCAGCCCGCGGGCGATCGCGACGACGCCGACATCTTCCCGGCTCTGCCCGGCGAACCCGCCGCCGTGGATCAGGACGACCACGGGATACCCGCCCACCGGCTCCCCCGCAGGCCGGTACAGGTCCAGCAGCAACGGCACGTCCCCCGCGGCCGGCGCCCGCACCTCACCCTTCCCGTACTCGATGCCCGACTCCACGGTCATCCCCATCGCCTCCGACTGCCCCGGCTGCCCGGCCCGCTCGGCCCGCTCGCTCTGCCGGCTCTGGCCCAGCTGCCCTACCGGTTCCGCCTGCTCGCCCTGCCCTCCCCGCCCGGCCCCGGCCCCACCCCCGTCGTCCGCCTCACTGCAACCGGCCGCAAGCACCAGGCCGACGACAGCCACCCCTACGGCCCCCCGCCACCCGCGGCGGCGGTGGCCGGGCGGGGGCGAGGAGGGGGCCAAGGACGCTCGCTGGTCAGGTGTCGCGGGCCGCGACGAAGCGGGCCAGGTCGACCAGCTCGTCGCGGGCTTCGGGGGTGACGTCGGCGGCCTCGATGGCATCGACGGCGGCGGCGGTGAGGCGGTCGATGCGCTGCTCGATGCGGTCCAGGGCGCCGGTGTCGATCAGCACGGCCTGGATGCGGGCGACGTCGTCGTCCGTGAGCCCGGGGGCGCCGACCTTGTCGAGCAGGGCGCCGGCCTCGTCCCCGGCCTGGGCCGCGGCCTCGGCGAGCAGCGGGGTGGGCTTGCCCTCGCGCAGGTCCATCCCCACGGGCTTGCCGGTGCGGTCGGGGTCGCCGAACGCGCCGAGGACGTCGTCGCGCAGCTGGAACGCCTCGCCCAGCGGGCTGCCGTAGGCGGACAGGGGCCCGGCCAGGTCGCCGAGCCGTCCGGCCAAGGCGGCGCCGACGTGCAGCGGCCGCTCGATCGTGTACTTGCCGGACTTGTAGCGGGCGATGCGCTCGGCCAGTGCCGGGTCGCGGTCGCCGCGGGCGGTGCCGGCCAGGTCGAGGTACTGGCCGATGTTGAGCTCGAGGCG
>JBKPRS010000378.1:0-4755 GCA_046734695.1 Actinomycetota bacterium
GCCCCGGCCAGCCGGTCGCCGAGGCTGCGGTACACGTCGCTGCCGTACACGACGGCCTCCTCCGGCAGGGCCGCCAGCCCGTCGACCGCGGGATCGGCCAGGGCGCGGGCCCGGACCCCGTCCAGCCGCCAGCGGTCGCCCCGCCGGCCCAGCTCGCCCACGGCCCGGCCCACCTCCAGCAGCGATCCCAGCAGGCCAGGATCGACCACCGCGAGCTCGGCCGCGAGCTCGTCCAGCGTGCGGGGGCGGCCGCGCAGAGCCGCCAGCAGTCCTATGCGGGCTGCGGTCCCCAGGAACTCCACCCGCAGCCACGACACGAAGTCCCGCACCAGCAGCCCGTGGGCCCGCTTGTGCCGCAGCCGCAGGCCCGACAGGGCCAGGCGGGCCGAGTAGCGCATCCCCCCATCATCCACCCTGGTGCCGGTCCCGCTGGTACGGTCGCCGCCGGGGACCGATGACGTACAGGGAGGGATCGGTGTGAGGACGAAGCTCATCGTGTCGTTGACGGTCGTCGCTCTGGTCGTCGCGACGGCGACTAGCGCCGGTGCCATCACGTGGGGCCGACAGGACGTCAACAACGAGTTTCCGAATGTCGCGTCCGTCCGGGGCATCGTCGAGGCCCAGAACCTGGCGCGCGTCAGCTGCAGCGGGAGTCTGCTCCACCGGGATGCGGACAAGGTCGTGATCCTCACGGCCGCGCACTGCACCGATGCGTGGGCCGCCGAGATCGCCGCAGGGACCCTGGACTCCGTCGGCGTGTCGTTCGACCAGAACAACCAGGTCAACGGGACCACGACCGACGCCACCTTCTACGTCAGGGGTGGGGTTCCGATCAGCTTCCCGGCGAAGGACGCTCCCTTCGAGACGTTCGATTACGGGCTGGTCGTGTTCCCGGCGACTGCCGAGAACAGCATCGGCCAGACGATCGCGCAGCGCTGGGGCGCGCTGGCGCCCGTCCAGGTCGCTCCGGACCCGGGCTACCTGACGCGTGTGGTCAGCAGCGTCAGGAACCCGACCAACAACCTGTCGTTCACGGCCGTCGGCTACGGGACGGGCGAGAAGTTCCCCATCCCGGGGCAGGAGACCGGGCCCGCCGACCCCTCGGGAACCAACACGTCGAAGTTCCTCATCCGGTACATCGCCGAGGGCCTCACGTACAACGCGCACAACCCGGTGAACGATGTGCTGAGGCTTTCCATGAACATCGCCAAGGGCGAGAACGGCACCTGCAACGGTGACTCGGGCGGCCCGATCTTCTACCAGGATCCGGCGCTCGGGCGTGTCCAGGTGTCGGTGGTGTCGGGCGGCGACGCCCCGTGCCGAGCGACGAACACCGGGCCCGGGTTCAGCACTCAGGCGGCTCTCGACTTCGTCGCGTGTGGAACCGTCGAGGGTGGTGTCAGCGCCGTCGCCGCCTGCGTCGAGCAAGCATCGGGCTGATCGCCACCCGCCCGGTCGCCGTCAGGCGATCACCCCCGCCTCCCGCAGCCGGGCCAGCTCGGCGCCGTCGAGGCCCAGCTCGGCGGCCAGCACGGCGTCGGTGTGCTCGCCCAGCCACGGTACCCGGGTCTCCGGGCCCTCGGCCATGGCCGACAGCTTGACCGGGTTGCCCGGGACCAGGATGGGCTCGGCCACCCCGTCGCTGCGGGGCACCTCCACCAGCATGTCCCGGGCCGCGACGTGGGGATCGGCGATGACCTCGGGCGGGGTCAGGCACGGCCCGGCGGCCAGGCCGGCCGCGCTGAGCGCCGCGGCGGCCTCGACCTTGGTGCGCGACGCGGCCCAGGCCTCGATGGCGGCCCGCACCTCGCCCGCGTGCTCGACCCAACCGGCCGAGCTGGTGAAGCGCGGGTCGTCGTTCCACTCCGGCCGGCCGATCACCTCGGCCAGGGCCACGAAGTGCTGGGGCCGCACGGCCTGCAGCACGAAGAACCCGTCGCCGGCGGCGAACGTGTCCACGATGGCCTTGATCTCGGTCTCGACCGGGCCGTGCACACCCATGGACCACAGGTTGGTGACGATGTCGGTCATGGCCATGACCGCGTCGAGCATGGCCACGTCCACCCACTGGCCCTTCCCGGTCCGGTCGCGGTGGCGCAGCGCCGCCAGCACCCCGACCGTGCCGAACAGCGCGCTGGAGATGTCGCCCAGCGCGCCGACCGGGTTGGCCCGGGGGTTGCGGCCCGGCTCGCGCCGGTACTCGTAGATCCCGGACATGCCCTCGACGATGGCGGCGTAAGCGGGCCACGACCGGTACGGCGAGTCGCCGGTGTTCCCGAAGCCCGACAGCGACAGGTAGATCACCGCTGGGTGGCGCTCGGCCACGACGTCGTAGCCGAGGCCGAGCCGGTCCATGGTGCCGGCCTTGAAGTTCTCGCACACGACGTCGAACCGCCCGGCGAGGGCGAGGAACAGCTCGCGGCCCTCGGAGTGCTTGAGGTCGAGGGCCAGGCTCCGCTTGCCCAGGTTGTTGCGCAGGAACGTCGCCCCCACCTTGCGGCCCTCGGGGTCGAGCATGTGCGGGAAGGCGCCCCGGCCCGACTCGCCCGTGCCCGGGTGCTCGACCTTGACCACCTCCGCGCCCAGGCGGGCCAGGAGCTGGGTGGCGTAGGGGAGCGCCTGCATCTGCTCGGCCGCCAGCACCCGCACGCCGTCGAGCGGCTTGCCGAGCGGGGCGGCCTCGGGGTTGGCGACGTCTCCCAGGTGCATGCCGGGCATCGTAGGGACGAAGCTGACGGTCCGTCAGGTCCGCCTTCCTCACGCGGAGTATGGGAGACTGGACGCGTGGCGCTGACGACCGAGTCGCCGCCGGCCACACGGCGACGAACCTGGGCGCCCGTGCTTGGGTTGGCTGCCGGCGTCGGGGCCGTGCACGTCGTGCTCAGCGGGCGTTTCGGGTTCCATCAGGACGAGCTCTACCTGCTGGCGGCCGGGCGCCACCCCGCGCTCGGCTATGTCGATCAGCCGCCGCTCGCGCCGCTGCTGGTCCGGGGGATCACGGCGCTCGTGGGCGAGCACCTGTGGCCGCTGCGGGTGGTGTCGGGAGCGGCCCACGCCGGCCTGGTCGTGGTGGTGGCCTGCATCGCCTCGGTCGTGGGAGGTGGCCGCGCCCGGTCGATCCTGGTCGCGGCACTGGCCGCGGCCACGATGCCGGTGTTCGTCGCGGCGGGGGCCCGCTTCGATCCCAACACGCTGGGGCTGCTGTGCTGGGGGCTGGCGCTGTGGGCAGTGGTGTCCGTGCTCGCGGGCGCGGATCCGCGCTGGTGGCTGGGTGCGGGCGCGGCGCTGGGGGCCACGCTGGAGGCGACGTGGACCGGGCCGCTGCTGGCCGGCGCCCTGGTCCTGGGCCTGGTCCTGGCGCCCGGGGCCCGGCGCCATCTGCTCAACCGCTGGGCGGGAGCGGGCGCCCTGGCGACCCTCCTCGTGTGGGCGCCCAACCTGGTGTGGCAGGCGCTCAACCACTGGCCCGCGCGGGAGCTCCACGCCGCGGCCGTCGCCCCCGCAGGCCGGGACGGGCTGGCCGACTTCGTCTTCCGCCAGATCGTGCTGGCCGGGCCGGCGGGGATCGTGCTGGCCGTCGTCGGGGTGGGCTGGGCCTGGGGCCACCGGCCGTGGCGGGCCCTGGCCATCCCGGCGGTGGTCATCACCGTGGGGCTGGTCGCCGCGGGTGCCCGGGCCGAGGACCTGGGCTTCGCGTACGTGGTCGCGGTCCCCGTCGGGGTGGTGTGCGCCGATGTCTGGGCGGCGGACGAGAGCCGCCGCTGGAACCAGACGGTGGCCGCGGTGGCCGCTGGGCTGATCCTCGTGCCGCTGGCCGCGCCGGTCACCTCGCTCGACTCCTACACCGACCTGTACCTCAGCCTCGACGCCAGCCTGGCCGAGGAGGTCGGCGGGCAGGAGACCGCGGCCCTGGTGGCCCGGATCTACGACATCCTGCCCGCGGGCGAGCAGGAGCACGCCCGGGTCATCGCGGCCGACGCGGGCGTGGCCGCCACCCTCGACCTCTACGGGCCGGCCTACGGCCTGCACCACGGCTACGTCCTGTCCCCGGATCGCAGCTACGCCGACTGGTGGCCCGACCGCCAGCCCGCCGGGACGGTGATCTTCGTGAACTACACCCGCAAGGACCTCGAGCCGTACTGCGACGCGCTGGGGCCCGTCGCCATCCTCGGCAACACCCGGGGGCTGCGCAACGAGGCGTTCGAGGCGCCCATCTCGGTGTGCAGCGTCATGAGGGTCACGTCCGGCGCGCTGCGGGACGGGCTCACCGGGAGCAGCTGAGCCGCGAAATGTGACGACCCGTCAGATCCGGCCGTACCCTGGCGGGCCATGACCGCCCGCGGGATCCTGAGCTACGGCACCTACCTGCCGTACCGGCGCCTCGACCGGGCCGAGATCCGGGCCGTGGCCGGCACCGGCGGGGGCAAGGGCACCCGCACGGTGGCGTCCTACGACGAGGACAGCACCACGCTGGGCGTGGCCGCCGCCCGCCGCGCGCTGCTGGCGGCTCCGGGAGTGCGGCCCGCGTCGCTGTGGTTCGCCACGGTCAGCCCTGCGTACCTGGACAAGACCAACGCGACGGCCATCCACGCCGCGCTGCGCCTGCCCGACGACGCCCCCGCCTACGACGCGGTCGGCGCGGTGCGCTCGGGCGTGGGCGCGCTGCGGGCGGGGCTGGCGGGACCCGGCCCGGCCCTGGTGGTGACGCTGTCTCTTATACACATCTGACGCTGCCGACGACTTGTGGGTGGGGGG
>JBKPRS010000379.1:0-4606 GCA_046734695.1 Actinomycetota bacterium
ACCTACGACATGCACCACCTGTGGACCGGCCAGGACTTCGGCGACCGGATGCCCAGCGAGGTGTTCCGGGACCACTTCCTCACCTGCTTCATCGCCGACCCGGTGGGCGTGAACCTGCGTCACGACATCGGCATCGACAACATCGCCTGGGAGCTCGACTACCCCCACAGCGACTCGTCGTGGCCGGCCGCGCCCGAGGAGCTGGCCCGGGTGGCCGCCCGTTACGACGTGCCGCAGGCGGACCTGGACAAGATCACCTACCAGAACGCCATGCGCTGGTACTCGTACGACCCGTTCGCCCACACGAGCGAGGCGGAGGCGACCGTGGGGGCGCTGCGGGCCCGGGCCGCGGGCCACGACGTCGCGGTGCGGTCGTTCGACAAGGGTCGCTTCGAGCGAAACCGCAAGGGCGCCGACCTGGGCAAGCTGGCCCGCCAGGCCACGGCGTAATTCCAGCGCACGCCCAGGATCGATGTGGGAAGCTCCTCGGACGCGCCCGGTGTGTCTGGGCCCTGAGCCGCGTTGCGGAGAAGGAGGTAGGTCAGACGTGAGTGTCGAGACCTCTCTGCTCGCCCGCGGCTCCGCGTCCCTCCACCGGCACTGATCCGGACTTCGGGACGCCCTGCGAGCCGTCGGGCCCATAGACCCGACCGAAGCTCCGCATCCCTGGAGGGATACCCGTGCCCACGCACGAGACCGAGCGCGCCGCACCGGCGTGGCTCATGGAGGGCGGCACCGTCGACGAGGTGCTCGGCCTGCTCAAGACCGGCAAGGAGGCCGAGGTGTTCGTGGTCGAGCGGCGCACGCTCGACGGCACCCGGTCGGCCATCCTCGCCCACAAGCGCTACCGACCGACCAAGGTCAAGAACAAGGGTGAGCTGCAGGCCCTCGGGTTCACCCGCGCCCGCACCTTCACCGACGACGTCCGCTACCACGAGGGCCGCAAGTTCCGCTACAGCCGGGACCAGCGCGCCGTCGATCGCATGACCGACTACGGCAAGCACCTGCTGGCCGAGCGCTGGCCCGGCCAGGAGCTGGACTCGCTGACACGCGCCTACGAGGCCGGGGCCACTGTGCCCTACCCGGTCGAGTTCACCGGCGACGGCATGCTCATGCAGCTGATCGGGGACGGCGGCGTGGCCGCGCCCCGGCTGGTCAACGTCCGCCTCGGTCCCGAGGACCTGGCCCTGGCGTACACCCAGCTATCGGAGGACCTTGTGGCCCTGACGCGGGCCGGGCTGGTCCACGCCGACCTGTCGCCCTACAACGTCCTGTGGTGGCAGGGCCGGGCGTGGATCATCGACTTCCCCCAGGCGGTCGACCTGGTGCTGAACCCGCACGGGTTCGACCTGCTGCACCACGACGTGGTGACGCTGTGCACCTGGTTCGCCCGCAAGGGCCTGGCCTGCGACGCCGAGGCGCTGTTCGCCTCCCTGCTGGCGGAGGCATGGTGATCAGTCCCGGAGCCGCGCGAGGACCCGCAGGAGCGTGTCCTCGTCGGCTCGGGGATCCGCGCCGGGCTGCAAGGTGACCAGCAGCTCGTCCTCCCGTTCGGCCAGCTTGGCCAGTGCGTCGGTGAGCCCGGCCTCGTCACCACTGACGATCACCGCGTCCACCAGCTCGTCGCTCGGCGCGCCGTCGTGGCCCACGTGCATCCCGGCCGCTGCGAACTGGGCCGCGAACGGCGCGATGGTCCCGAAGCCGCGCACCAGGGGACGGGCGATCTCCCGCGCCCGGCGGGGGTCGGGCTCGACCACCGCGGTCAGGTGGGTGACCAGCGGCGGGACCGGCCGGCCGGCCCGGGCCGCGCCCCGGGCCAGGGCGGGACGGGCCACGGCGTCGAGGTGGTCCAGCGGGCACATCCACGACATCGCCCCGTCCGCCAGCTCGCCGGCCAGCGCGAACATGTGCGGGCCCATCGCGGCCACGTGGATGTCCTGCGGGCCGGCGGCGGGCAGCGCCGCGTCCACGCCGTAGTAGCGACCCGGGTGGCGGACCTCGCCGGTGGCCAGGGCCGGGCGCAGGACGTCGAGGTACTCGCGCATCCGGGCGACGGGCCGGTCCAGCGGCGTGCCGAAGCCCTCGGCCATGACCGCGAGGTTGCCGGTGCCGATGCCCAGCCGGAAGCGGCCGGGCGCCAGCTGGGCCAGGACGACGGCCTGGGTGGCGAGGGCCAGGGGATGGCGGGTGAACGCGGGCACGATCGAGGTGCCGATGCGCAGGTCCCGGGTGCGGGCCAGGGCGGCCGCGGCCAGGGTCGGGGTGTCGTAGCCGGCCGGGCCCATGACCATCCACGCGCTCTCGACACCCGCCTGCTCGGCCCGGTCGACGAGGTCGATCGCGGCGTGGACGTCCTGCACGTAGAGGCCGAGGCCGATGGGGGTGGGTGCCATGCCACGGCATCGTCCCGGCCCCGGCGCTTTCCGACCAGTGACCTGAACGCCAATATGCGCGAAGATCCGGCCATGCGCCGCGTCGTCGTGCTGGCCCTGCCCGGCGTCCTGCCCTTCGAGCTCAGCATCCCCGGACGGGTCTTCGGGTCCGCCTACGACGACGATGGGCGCCCGCTCTACGAGGTGCGGACCTGCTCGGTGGACGGCGGACCGGTGCCCACGCTCGGCGACTTCGCCCTGGCGGTGGCCCACGACCTCCGGGCGCTGCGGCGGGCCGGAACCATCGTCGTGCCCGCCGCGGACCTGGCCTACGCCCGCAGCCCGGAGTGGGCCGAGGCCGTGGACGCACTGCGGGCGCGGCGCCCGGGGGTGCGGGTGGCGTCCATCTGCACCGGGGCCGAGCTGCTCGCCCGGGCCGGCCTGCTCGACGGGCGCCCGGCCACCACCCACTGGAAGCACGCCGCCGACTTCGCCCGCGATCACCCCACGGTGCGCGTCGACCCCGAGGTGCTCTACGTGGACGACGGCGACGTGCTGACGTCGGCCGGCGCGGCGTCGGGCATCGACCTGTGCCTCCACCTGGTGCGGCGCGACCACGGCGCCGAGGTCGCCAACCGGGTGGCCCGGTCGTGCGTGGTCCCGCCCCACCGCGACGGCGGCCAGGCCCAGTACATCGATCACCCGGTGCCGGAGCCGGCCGAGGCGTCGACCGCTGCCACCCGGGCCTGGGCGCTGCGCCACCTCGACGGCCTGCTCAGCCTGGAGACGCTGGCGGCGCATGCGGCCATGAGCGTGCGCACGTTCACCCGGCGCTTCCGGGACGAGGTGGGCGTCAGCCCCAACCGCTGGATCACCCACCAGCGGGTCGAGCTGGCACGCCGCTTGCTGGAGACGACCGACCTGCCGGTCGACCGGGTGGCCGAGCGGGCCGGCGTGGGCACCGCCGCCTCGCTGCGGCTGCACATGGGCGCGGCGCTCGGCGTGTCCCCCAGCGCCTACCGGCGCACGTTCCGGGCTCAGCCCTCGGCTGCTTCGACGATCCGCAGGTCGCGCTCGGCCCCGTCGCCCAGCGCCCGCAGCGCCTCCTGGTAGGCGGGGCTGTCGTAGGCCGCGACCGCCTGCTCGACGCTGTCGAACTCGATGAGGGTGGTGCGCTCCATGAGCCCGGACTCGAACACGGCGGCCGGCATCCCCCGGGCCAGGAAGCGACCGCCCGCGGCCCGCATGGCCGGCCCGGCCAGCTCCCGGTAGGCGTCCAGCTTGTCCTGGTCGCTGATCGAGCGGAACGTGTTGATCCAGTACGCCTTGGCCATGACCGGACGCTACCGGCGCTCGTAGGTCACTCCGGCGGCTTCAGCGTCCCACGTGGCGGGAGTGACGCCCTCGGCCCGCAGTTCCCGCTTGAGCACCCGGCCCACCGGCGAGCGCGGCAGCTCGGCCCGGAACTCGATGTAGCGGGGCAGGGCGAAGTACGGGAGCTGGTCCACGCACCAGCCGAACAGCTCCTCCTCGCTCACGGTCGCGCCCTCCTTCACGGTGGCGGTGACCTTGAGGTCGTCCTCGGTGAGCGGGCTGGGCACGGCGTGGACGGCCACGTCGGCCAGCGCGCCGTGGGACATCAGCACCCGCTCGACCTCGAAGCTGGAGATGTTCTCGCCCCGTCGCCGCAGGTAGTCGGCCTTGCGGTCGACGAAGAAGAGGTAGCCCTCCCCGTCGATCCGGCCCACGTCGCCGGTGTGGTACCACCAGTTGCGGCTGGCCTCGACGGTGGCCTCGGGCCGGCCCCAGTAGCCCTCGAACATCGTGTGGGGCCGCAGCGGGCGGATCACGATCTCGCCCTCGGTCCCCCGGGGCAGCTCGTGGTCGTCGTCGTCGAAGATGCGCACGTCGAAGTGCTCGTCGTTGACCACCCCGGCGGCGTTGGGCTTGTTCTCCACCCCCGGCGGCTGCCACGACACGAGCGACGCCTCGGTCACCCCGTAAGCGCCGCTGAACGTCTCGACCCCGAAGCGCGACCGCAGGATGCTGTCCACCTCGACCGGCAGCGGCGCCGCCCCGATGAGCCGCAGGCTGGTGTTGGCCTCGGCCGCGCCCGACCCCGGCATCTCCGGCCGGTCGACGTCGTGGGCCAGCAGGTACGCCATGGTCCCGAGCGTGGACGTGACCGTGGCGCCGGTCCGGTTCATCTCCGGCCAGAAGCGGGACACGGAGAA
>JBKPRS010000380.1:0-11951 GCA_046734695.1 Actinomycetota bacterium
GCCTCACCGCGGCGGTGGCGACCCGCGACCGGCTGGTCCCCTCCCCCACGCTGGCGGCGCTCCGAGCGTGGCGGGAAGAGAGCGCCCGCGCCGCCCGCGCCGATCCCGCGGCGGTGATCGACGACCAGTTGCTGGAGGCCATCGCCGAGTGCCGGCCGGCCACCCGCGAGGAGCTCGCGGCCGTCCCCGGCATGGGGGCCCAGCTGGCGGCCCGGGTGGGCGACGGCCTGCTCGCGGCCCTCGACACGACACCCCAGCCGAGCTGAGAGGCGGCGATGGACTTCATGCTCGACCAGGTGTTCACGGCCGGCGGCGACGCCCTGGCCCGCGCCTACGCGTCCCGGGAGCTGTACGAGCACCTGGTCGGGCTGCCCAAGCTGGGCCCGCCCGAGGTGCTCGACCGCCAGGAGGACGGTGACCAGGTCCGCCTCCAGATCCGCTATCGCTTCGTGGGCGACCTGTCCCCCGCCGTGACGGCGGTGGTCGACCCCCGCAAGCTGAGCTGGGTCGAGCACAGCGTGCACGACCTGGTCGCCCGCACGGTCAGCTACCGCCTGGCCCCGGACCACTATGCGGACCGGCTGCAGTCCTCGGGGTCGTGCACGATCGGCGACCGCACCAACGGCGGCAGTGTCCGTACGGTCACCGGCAGGCTGAAGGTCAAGGCGCTGATCGTCGGCTCCGCGGTCGAACGGGCGATCGTGTCGGGCCTGCGCGAGCACCTGACCGCGGAGGTCGCCCTGGTCGACCAGTTCGTGGCCACCCAGGGTGGCGTGGGTTGACGCTGCGAGTCGGGCGGCGCGACAAGTGACGCATGGGTGATCCGCTCGACTTCTACATCGACGAGGGTGGCTGGCCCTATCCGGACGACGAGGACGACGACCGGGTCATCGGCCCCGAGGACGTGCGGTCGGGCTCCGACGACGACCTGGTCGCCCTGCACGCCCTGGAGCCCCACGTGCTGGACAGCCTCACGCCGACGGAGCGGGCCGCCGTGGTGGCCCACTACGGCCTCGACGGCGCCGAGCCGATGACCCTGGCCGACGTGGCGACCTCGCTGGGCCTGTCCACCGGGCGGGCCCGGGTGGCCGTGGCCAACGGGCTGGCCCGCCTGCGCAGCGCGCTGGGCGACGCCCAGCTCTAAGCCTCGGGCGGTGTCTCCGGGTCGGGGCCGAAGGCCTCGTCCCGCTGGCGGTGGAGCTCGGCCACCCGGTCGAAGGGGATGGCCACGAACAGGCCGTCCGCCTCGGCGCACAGCCGGTCGCCCGCGTGCAGCGTCCCGTGCGTGTACGTCTTGCGCCCTTCCACCCCGGTCACCCAGGACTCGAACCGCAGCTCGGTGTGCAGCGGTGTGGGGCTGCGGTAGTCGACGCTGAGGTTGGCGGTCATGCCCGGCCGCCCGGCCAGCGACTGGGTCGAGCCCAGGACCTCGTCGAACGCGGCGGCGACGTAGCCGCCGTGCACGCAGCCCGGCGGGCCCTCGTAGGCGGAGGAGAAGGTGACCCGCCCGTACATGCGGTCCGTCTCCTGCCACAGCTGGATCGGCGGCGCGAGCGGGTTGGCCCGTCCCAGCATGGGGCTGTGGTCGAAGAACGCGTGCGGATCGGCGCCCGCCAGCGTGGACTCGGCGAAGCCCTCGTACAGCGACCCGCCCGGGAAGGCGTCGAGCCGCTTGGCCAAGCGCTCGAGCTCGTCGGCGACCACCGCCAGCTCCTCCGCCGGGGCGGGGCTGCCGTGCAGCCGGTCGAGGATGTGGCGCAGCGCCGCGCCGGTGCGGTGCAGCTCCGCCCGCCGGGGCGAGGCCGGCGCCTCCGCCAGGTCCGAGAGGAACTCAGGCCAGCCGGCCGAGCCGGGACTGACCGGCGTCTGGATGTCGGGATCGGGCACGGCACCCGTCTAGCAGGGCGACCGCACCCCCGTCACGCAGGGGAGTCGACGTCCACGAAGAGCGGGGCGTGGTCGCTGGGCTTGGCGCCCTTGCGGGCGTTGCGGTCGATCAGCGCCCAGCGCACGCCGTCGGCCAGGTCGGAGGACAGGAGCACCAGGTCGATGCGCATCCCCTTGTGGTTGGGGAAGTTGCCGGCCCGGTAGTCCCACCAGCTGTAGAGGCCCTCGACGCCCTGGTAGCGCTCGCGGAACACGTCCCGCAGGCCGTACGCCTCCAGCTCGTCGATCGCGGCGCGCTCCTCGGGGGTGACGTGGGTGTCGCCCACGAAGGCCGCGGGGCTCCACACGTCGATGTCCGCACGCGCCACGTTGAAGTCGCCGCACACCGCCACGGGCCGGGCCTCCTCCCCCGGCCGGTCGGCGTCGGTCTCCAGGTGGTCCCGCAGGCGGGCCAGCCAGCGCAGCTTGTAGCGGAATTGCTCGTGGCCCACCGCCCGGCCGTTGGGCACGTAGACCGAGGACACCCGCACGCCCCCGCACGTGGCCGTCACCAGCCGGGCCTCGTCGTCGGCCGGCTTCCCGTCGGCGAAGCCGGACACCGGGTCGTCGAGCCCGACCCGGCTCAGGATCGCCACCCCGTTCCAGCGGCCCTCACCGTGGTGGACGCTGGCGTAGCCGCGGGCGTGGAACACGAGGGCGGGGAAGCCGTTGTCGCTCGCCTTGGTCTCCTGGAGGCACAGGACGTCGGGCTGGGCGATGTCGAGCCAGCCGACGATGCGCTCCATGCGCTCGACGGTGAGCGCGTTCACGTTCCAGGTGGCGATGCGCACGGTGACGCAACCTACCGGCGGGGTCAGGCCCCGGCCGCCTCGCCCGCCGGCTCCACGACCGCGCCGTCCCCGGTGCCGCCTCCCGGCTTCGCGGTCGCGTTGCGGGCCCGGGACTTGCGCACCGGAGCCTCCACCACCGGTTCGGGCGCCTTGGCGGCGGCCTTCGCGGTCGCGTTGCGGGCCCGGGACTTCCGCACCGGAGCCTCCGCCTGCTCGGCCGGAGCCGCCTTCGCCGTCGCCTTCCGGGACCGGGACCTGCGCACCGGAGCCTCCGCCGCCTCCGGGGCCGGCTCGACCGCCTTCGCCGTCGCCTTCCGGGACCGGGACCTGCGCGCCGGAGCCTCGGGGGCCGCGGGCTCGGCCGGAGCCGCCTTGGCCGTCGCCTTCCGGGACCGGGACCTGCGGGCCGGAGCCTCGGTCTCCGGGGCCGGCTCGACCGCCTTGGCCGTCGCCTTCCGGGACCGGGACTTGCGGGCCGGAGCCTCCCCCGCCACCGGCTCGGCCACACCGGGCTCGACGGCCTTGGCCGTCGCCTTCCGGGACCGGGACTTGCGCACGGGAGCCGCGGCCTCGGCTGCCGCCGCATCGGTGATGTCGGTCTCGGTCGGTGCGGCCTCCTCTTCGGGGGCGGGCGGGGGTGCCGCCGGGATCTCGACCACACCGGGGACGCCCAGGTCGATGCCGCGCCGGGGCGGGTCGATCGCCACCACCACGAAGCGTCGGGTCTCGCCGACCCTCAGGATGCCCTTGGCGCTGCGGGGAGCCGGGTGCGCCAGGTTGCGCAGCGGGACGTAGGCCCGGGCCTCGCCCACCAGCACGTAGGCGCCGTGAGAGCTGAAGCGCTCGATCGTGGCCTCGACCTCGCTGCCCACCGGGTGGCGGCCGACGAAGTCGATGAAGGGCAGCGCCTCGTTGTAGGGCTCGAGCCCCCGGCCGGTGTCGCCCGCTCCGTCCGGCTCGGCCGCGACCGCCGCGACGACCTCGGCCGCGGCCACCGGAGCCTTCTCCGCCACAGCCTTGGCCCGGCGCCGGCGGCCCGGCTTCTCGGCGGGCGCGGCGCCGTCCGGCGCCGCCAGACCCGCCGCCTCCTCGGCGACCTCGGCCACGACCTGCGCCACCTTCTCGGAGGCCTTGGCCACCTTGCGGGCCTCGCTGACGGCCCGGCGGCTGGTCGGCCCGCGGACCGGCGTCCGCTCCATGAACACCCAGCCCACATGGGGCACCGGCTTGCCGCCGAAGAGCCGGCCGCGCTCGAAGAGCCACGGGTAGTCGCCGTGGAACTCCTGGAACGAGTCGTTGGAGAGGATCGCGGCCCCGGCGCGCCGAGCGATCTGCAGGACGAAGGCGTCGCCGCGGCCGATCGCGCCCGCGGGCGGGGTGATCAGCTCGTTGGCGTTGACCGCGTCCTCGTAGGTCTGGCGCTCCTTGCGATCGATCCGGTTGGGGAACGTCGCGTCCACCACCACCGTCACATGAGTGGGCGAGTACTCCTCGACGAACGCCTGCACCGCCTCGTCCAACTGGGCGAGGCTGGGCGTGTCGCGACCCTCGGTAGCGATGTTGGAACCGTCGATGATGACGTGCTTGAGCTTCATTGCGGGATGCATCCGACCAAACGAACGTGGGACTCCGGAGGATCGGTCCCGCTACGGTGCCGGGCGATGACCACCTCGACTGCCGAGGTCACCGACCTGCTGCAACACCTCATCCGCAATGCCTGTGTCAACGACGGCACCCGCGGATCAGGGTACGAGACCCGCAGCGCGGACCTCCTTGCAGGATACTTCGACGGGACAGGGGTCGACGTCGAGCGCTACGAGCCCGCCCCCGGCCGGACCAGCCTGGTGGCCCGCATCGAGGGCAGCCGCCCCGACGCGCCGACCCTGCTGCTCATGGGCCACACCGACGTGGTGCCGGCCAACGCCGAGCGCTGGCAGCGTGACCCGTTCGGCGGCGAGCTGGTCGACGGCGAGGTGTGGGGCCGGGGCGCGGTCGACATGCTGAACCTGACCGCCTCGATGGCCGTGGCCACCCGCCGCCTGGCCGCCTCGGGGTTCCGGCCCGAGGGCACGCTCGTCTACCTGGCCGTGGCCGACGAGGAAGCCCAGGGCACCTGGGGCGCCGACCACATGGCCCAGCACGAGCGCGACGCGGTGGCGGCCGACTACGTGATCACCGAGTCGGGCGGCATCCCGGTGCCGGGCGGCGACGGCGCGCTGCGCCTGCCGGTCCTGGTGGGCGAGAAGGGCTCGGCCTGGTCGACGCTGCGGATCACCGGCACGCCCGGGCACGCCTCCCAGCCCTACGCCACCGACAACGCCCTCGTGACCGCGGCCCAGGTGGTCCAGCGGCTGGCCGAGTTCCGGCCCGAGACCCAGATCCACGACTCCTGGCGCCGGTTCCTCGGCGGCATGGGGTTCCCGGACGAGGTCACCGCGCCCCTGCTCGACCCCGACACCTTCTTTGACGCCCTCGCCACGCTGCCCATGGGCATGGCCCGCCAGTTCCACGCCTGCACCCACACCACGATCGCCCCCACCGTGGTCCACGGCGGGACCAAGACGAACGTCATCCCCGACTGCGTCGACGTGCAGCTCGACATCCGCACGCTGCCGGGGCAGACCCTGGCCGACGTGCAGGCACTGCTCGACGAGGCGCTGGGCGACCTGGCCGGGCGGGTGGAGATGCTCCAGGTCCACGACGACCCCGCCACCGAGTCCCCCATGGACACCCCGCTGTGGGACTCGCTGTCCCGCATCAGCCAGTCCTTCTACGCGGGCAGCCATCTCGTGCCCCTGATCAGCGTGGGCGCCACCGACGCCCGCTTCTTCCGGCGCCTCGGCGTCCCGTCCTACGGGTTCGGCATGTTCAGCGAGAAGCTCACGTTCGAGGACTACGGCCGCATGTTCCACGGCGACGACGAGCGGGTGGACGTCGACTCCCTGCGCCTGTCCACCGACCTGTGGGAGGCCCTCGCCCGTGACCTCCTGGTCGGCTGACATGACGATCCGTGCCGTCATCTTCGACGTGGGGGGCGTGATCTCCACCAGCCCGTTCGAGGCGTTCACCCGCTACGAGGCGGCGAACGGGCTGCCCGACGGCCTGCTCCGGGGGCTCAACGCCACCAACCCGGACAGCAACGCCTGGGCCCGGCTCGAGCGCAGCGAGGTCGACCTGACCGGCTTCGCCGCCCTCTACGAGGCCGAGGCCGCCGCCGCCGGCCACACGATCGACGGCCTGGCGGTGCTGGCACTGCTCGGCGGCGAGATGCGCCCGGCGATGGTCGAGGCGGTCCGGCGCTGCCACGAGCGGCTCAAGACCGCGTTCCTCACCAACAACTTCGTCGCCGACCGGGGGGACGGCGGGCCCTGGAACGGGTTGAGCGAGCACGTCGACGTGCTCGTCGAGTCGAGCCGCGTCGGCCTGCGCAAGCCCGACCCCGCCATCTACCGGCTGGTGTGCGCCGAGCTGGGCGTCGAGCCGCACGAGGCCGTGTTCCTCGACGACCTCGGCGTGAACCTGAAGCCGGCCCGGGCCCTGGGGATGACCACGATCAAGGTCGTCGATCCCGACGCCGCCCTGGCCGAGCTGGAAGCGGTCGTCGGCTTCGCCCTGCGCTGACGAAGGTGCCATTGTGCGGTCCATGCACACGAGGGGGGCGCTGGCGGTCCTGCTGGTCGCGGCGCTGACCGCCGGTTGCGGTGGCGGAGGCGGCAGCGAGGACGGCGCCGGGGACCGCGACCCGGTCCAGGGCGACACCACCGCGCCCGACGAGGCCGGTGGCAACAGCCCGGCCTGCGACCTGCTGACCACCGACGAGGTGTCCGGCCTGTTCGGCCACCCGGCCGAAGTGGTGCCGGGCGAGGCCGGGACCGACGCCGTGGCCGCCAACTGCCTGTGGGAGGCCGAGGTGGGCGACGAGGACGCGCCGACGCTCTACCAGCTGCAGCTGTCCGTGTTCACGGGCGGGGGCGCGCTGGATCCCGCCGGCTGGGGCGGCACGCCCGAGCCGCTGGACGGCCCGGGCCAGGACGCCTTCCTGGTCCGCAGCGGCGGCGAGATGGGCACGACCGCGGGCTACCGCAACGGCGACACCACCGTGCTGCTCCACTACGGGATCCTGCTGGGCGAGGACGCGCCCGACCCCGCCGCTCAGGCCGACGACGTGGCCGGCCTGCTCAGCACGATCGACGGGCGCCTCGACTGAGGTTGCGGGACGGTCTGAGCGTTCTCAGCCCGTCGCCTGCAGCGAGTCGTACTCCTCGCCCGTGTCCTGCCAGTCCTCGAACTGGATGACGCCCATCTCGGTGAACTTGGTGCGCAGCCAGCCCTCGCCCGCGTCCAGCAGCCCCAGCTTCTTGCAGTTGGGGACGATCTTGGAGAACAGCAGCTGCTGGAACATGCCCCGGCCCTGGTCCTGGAGCACCAGCGGCAGGATCTCCGCGGGCTTGATCCCCATGCGCTCCCAGACCTCCTGCTGGAGGAACCGGTCACGCATCCGGATGGCGGCCTCGAAGGCGAACTCCTGGCGCTCGCGCAGCTCGGCGTCGCTGAGCTCGGCGTAGTACTCCTTGAGCGACAGCACGCCGAAGGCCACGTGGCGGGCCTCGTCGGACATCACGTAGCGCAGCAGCTGCTTGAGCAGCGGGTCCGGCGTCATCTGCTGCATGAAGCCGAAGGCGGCCAGGGCCAGGCCCTCGACCATGATCTGCATGCCCAGGTAGGTCATGTCCCAGCGGCTGTCGTTGATGATGTCGTCCAGCAGCAGCTTGAGGTGGGCGTTGATGGGATAGAAGCCGTTCTGCTTCTCCTGCAGGTACTTGGCGAAGACCTCGACGTGACGGGCCTCGTCCATCACCTGCGTGGAGGCGTAGTACTTCGCGTCGATCCAGGGGACCGTCTCGACGATCTTGGCCGTGCAGATCAGCGCGCCCTGCTCGCCGTGCATGAACTGGCTGAGGGTCCAGTTGTCCATCTCGATGGACAGCTTGATGAAGTCGTCCTCGGTGAAGTGCTCGAGCGGGGTGCCGCTGACGTCGGACTGCATCTCGGCGAACTGGAGGCGCTGCAGCGCGGCGTTCTTCTCCAGGTCCACGTCGGTGTCCCACGGCAGGTCGGTCTCGCCGTTCCACTGGGCCCGCTTGGCCTTCTCGTAGAGCTTGTTGAGCGCGGGCCGCTCGCCCTTCTCGTAGTCCCACGTGAAGATGGCGTCGGCGTTGTCCTGGACGACGTGGATGGCCTCGTCGACGTCCGTGTTGCTGACCGAGAGGATCGCCTCGAGATCGTTGATCTCCTCGCGCCCGATGATGTCAGCGTTGGCGGCGTACTCGTCGAGCGCCATGGAGCCCCCTCAGGTGGGTCGTCCGATTTGAATAACGCTCATTATCGTCGACCCCGCGCCGACAGCGTAAGGCGAGATTTGGTGACGTTCGTCACCCCGCACGGCACGGGCCTCCCCACCCGGCTCGACCCAACGGGGGCGCGGCCAGCGGCCGGGAGGGGTCAGACGGACAGGGCGGCGTCGATGATGGCGTCCTGCTCCTGGACGTGGATGGTGTGCGAGCCGGTGGCGGGTGAGCCGGACTCGAAGCGGCTGACCCGCAGGACGGTGTGGCTCTCGGCGAAGCGCTCGGTCAGGCGGTCCTGGGCGAAGGCCCAGGCGCCCATGTTGGCCGGCTCCTCCTGGAGCCAGACCAGGTCCTTGGCCGCCGGGTAGCCGGCCACGACCTCGTCCAGCCGGTCGTACGGCCACGGGTAGAGCTGCTCGACCCGCACCACCGCCACCGGCGCGCCCCGCTTGTCCCGCTCGGCGAGCGCCTCCTGGCCGATCTTGCCCGAGCACAGCACGACGCGGCGAACCGCGGCGGCAGCCGGGACCCGCGGGTCGTCGAGGACCTCCTCGAACGAGCCGCGGGTCAGCTCCTCGATGGGCGAGCGGGCGGCACGGGCCCGCAGCAGCGACTTGGGCGTGAACACCACCAGCGGCTTGCGGACGTCGCGGGCGATCTGGCGCCGCAGCAGGTGGAAGTACTGGGCCGCGGTCGTGGCGTTGGCCACCTGGATGTTGTCCTCGGCGCACAGCGTGAGGAAGCGCTCGATGCGGGCCGAGCTGTGCTCCGGGCCCTGCCCCTCGTAGCCGTGGGGCAGCAGCATGACCAGCCCGGAGGTCTGGCCCCACTTGTCCTCGGCCGCCACCACGAACTGGTCGATGATGATGCTGGCGCCGTTGACGAAGTCGCCGAACTGGGCCTCCCACGCGACCAGTGCGTCCTTGTTGGCCACCGAGTAGCCGTACTCGAAGCCCACCGCGGCGTACTCGGACAGCAGTGAGTCGTAGATCCAGAACTTGCCCTGCTCGGGGCCGAGGTGCGCCAGCGGAGCCCACTCCTGCCCGGTGCTGTGGCAGACGAGCACGGAGTGGCGCTGGCTGAACGTGCCCCGCCGCGTGTCCTGGCCTGCCAGGCGGATGTCGGTCCCTTCCAGCAGCAGCGAGCCGAAGGCCAGGGCCTCGGCGGTGGCCCAGTCGACCTCGCCCTCCTCGCGCACCATCTTGTCCCGGGTCTCGAACTGCCTGAGCAGCTTGGGATGCACGTTGAAGTCGTCGGGCCAGCCCGACAGCTTGTCGTAGACGCGGTCGAGCACCGCCCGGTCGACGCCGGTCTCGACATGGGGCAGGACGCCGACGGCCGGTGGCGGGTCGGCGGCCCGGAGGTTGGCGGGCGGGGCGGACTGGCGGGTCTCGTCCAGGGCCTGCTGGAGCCGCTTCTGGTAGTCGTCGAGGGCCTGCTCGGCCTCGTCCAGGGTGAGTTGGCCCCGCTTGACGAGCGATTCGGTGAAGAGCTTGCGCACCGAGCGCCGGTCGTCGATCTTCGCGTACATCAGCGGCTGGGTGTAGCTGGGGTCGTCGCCCTCGTTGTGGCCGTAGCGCCGGTAGCTGACCATGTCGATCACGACGTCCTTGCGGAAGCGCTGCCGGTAGGCGTAGGCCAGCCGCGCCACCCGCACGCACGCCTCGGGGTCGTCGCCGTTGACGTGGAAGATCGGCGCCTGGACGATCTTCGCCGCGTCGGTGGAATAGAAGCCCGATCGGGCCGACTCGGGGGTCGTCGTGAAGCCGATCTGGTTGTTCACCACGATGTGGATGGTGCCGCCCACCCGGTAGCCCTTGATGTCGCTCATGTTGAGCGTCTCGGCCACCACACCCTGGCCCGCGAAGGCGGCGTCGCCGTGCATGAGGATGGGCAGCACGGAGAAGGCCTCGGGGTCGTTGATCGCGTCCTGGCGGGCCCGGACCATGCCCTCGACCACCGGGTCGACCGCCTCCAGATGGCTGGGGTTGGCGGCCAGCTCGACGTCGATCTCGTTGCCGGCCCGGCTCTGGAACTTGCCCACCTGGCCGAGGTGGTACTTCACGTCGCCCGAGCCCTGGACCGCGGTGGGGTCGAGCGTGCCCTCGAACTCCTTGAACACCTGGTCGTAGTTCTTGCCCACGATGTTGGTGAGCACGTTGAGCCGGCCCCGATGTGGCATGCCCATGACCGACCCGGCCAGGTGGTCGTCGGCCGCGGCCTCGAGAATGGCGTCGAGCACGGGGATCAGGCTCTCCGACCCCTCGATGCCGAAGCGCTTCTGGCCTATCCACTTGGTACCCAGGAACCGCTCGAAGGCCTCGGCCGCGTTGAGCCGCTCCAGGATGTAGCGCTGGTCCTCGGTGTCGAGCTGGCCGGGCTGGCTCTCCACCTGCTCCTGGATCCAGTGCTGCTCGTCCAGGTCCTGGATGTGCATGTACTCGATGCCGATGGTCCGGCAGTAGGCGTCGCGCAGCACCCCGAGGATCTCGCTGAGCGGCATGCGGTCGCGGCCGCCCAGCCCGCCGGTGAGGAACTCGCGGTCGAGGTCCCAGATGGTGAGCCCGTAGGTGGCGGGGTCGAGCTCGGGCGCCATGTGCGGCTCTTTCCACCGCAGCGGATCGAGGTCGGCGATGAGGTGGCCCCGCACCCGGTGGACGCGGATGAGGGTGGCGACCGCCATCTGCTTCTCGAGCATGGTCTGCTCGTGGTCGATGGGGTTGACGTCGCGGCGCCACTGCACGGCCTCGTACGGCACGCCCAGGCTGAGGAATATGTCGTTGTAGAAGCCGTCCGCCCCCAGCAGCAGCTCCTCGACCCGGCGCAGGAACATGCCGGACTCGGCGCCCTGGATGATGCGGTGGTCGTAGGTCGAGGTGACGGTGATGACCTTGGAGGCGCCCAGCTCGGCCAGCAACACTGGATCCGCCCCGCGCCACTCGGCCGGGTAGTCGATGGCGCCGACGCCGACGATCGTGCCCTGGCCCTGCATGAGCCGGGGCACGGACTGCTTGGTGCCGATGGTGCCCGGGTTGGTGAGGGTGACGGTGGCCCCGGCGAAGTCGTCGACGGTGAGCTTGTTGGAGCGGGTCTTGCGGATGATCTCCTCGTAGGTGCCCCAGAAGGCCCGGAACGCGAGCGTGTCGGCGTCGCGGATGACCGGGACGACCAGGCTGCGGCTGCCGTCGGACTTCTCCAGGTCGACCGCCAGCCCCAGGCCCACGTGCTCGTGGCGGACGACGCGGGGCTTGCCGTCGTCGCCCTTGACGAAGGTCCGGCCCATCGCGGGCATGGTCTCGGCGATGGCCCGGACGATGGCGAAGCCGATGATGTGGGTGAAGCTGACCTTCCCGCCCCGGGTGCGGCCCAGGTAGCCGTTGATGACCTTGCGGTTGACCTCCAGCAGCTTGGCCGGGATGTCACGGAAGCTGGTGGCCGTGGGGACCCGGAGGCTGGTCTCCATGTTCTCGACGATGCGGGCGGCTACGCCCCGCAGCGGCTCACCGGGCTGCTCGGCCGGCTCGGGCTTCTCCGCCTTGGCCTTGGCCGCCGGGGCCGGGGTCGCGGCCGGGGCGGGGGTGGCGGGGGCGGGGGCCGGCTGGGCTGAGGGGGTGGCCGGTGCAGGCGCGGGCGCCGCGGGGACCGGAGGCGCCATCGTCCCGGCGACGTTGCCGGCGACCGGGGTCGTCATGCCGTTGCCGGACCGCGCCGGCGCGGCGGGGCCCTGGTGGTCCACGTCACGGCGGTAGTCGGCGAAGAAGTCGCGCCAGCTCTCACTCACCGAGGTCGGATCGGCGAGATACTGCTCGTACATCTCGTCGACCAGCCAGGCGTTGGGGCCCAGCGCAGCGGTCGTCGAGAGGTCCGGTTGCGAATCATCTGCCAC
>JBKPRS010000381.1:0-13705 GCA_046734695.1 Actinomycetota bacterium
ACCCGCCAGCGCCACCGGGCGGTGGCCGGCGTCCTGGAACCGGCGCAGGATCAGCAGCCCGATCAGGTTGCCGGTGTGCAGGCTGTCGGCCGTCGGGTCGCAGCCGTAGTACAGGGTGACCGGTCCCTCGGCCAGGCGCGCCGCGAGGGCCTCGCGGTCGGTGGTGTCGTGCACCAGGCCCCGGGCGTCGAGGTCGTCGAGCAGGCTGACGGCGGTCACAGGCCACATCGTCCCCGGTGCGCTCGTCCCCGGTCCAGCCGATAGGGGCCAGCGTCGACTGGACGCCGGGCTCCCCCGCCGGGGAGCCTTGTGCCCGTGATCACGGAGACGCCCGCAGGCGCGGACACCAGCGGAGACGACGCCGCCCCCGGCTGGCGCTGGACGCCGACCCGCATCGTGCTCATCGCCGTGGTCATCGCGCTGGTGTCCATGTGGATCTACGTGCTCTACCTGGCGTTCGGGCCCGGCCGCCAGCCGCCCATCGACCGGCTCGACGATCCCGCTTTCGCGAAGGCGGCCGAGGAGCGCTGCGCCGCGGCGGTGGCCGACGTCGGCGAGCTTCCGCTGGCCAACCAATCGCCCGACGCGACGGCACGGGCCGACGTCCTCGATCAGGCCAACGCCACGTTCGCCGCCATGCTCGACGACCTCGACGGCATGACCGGCCTGGCGCCCGCGGGCGATCAGCGCCGGCGGGCCGAGGAGTGGCTGGCCGACTGGCGCACGTACCTCGGCGATCGCCAGGACTACGCCGACGCCCTGCGCCGCGATCCCGACGCCCGGCTGCTGGTGTCGGAGAAGCCCGGCCAGGCCGCGCAGGTCACCGAGTGGATCGACGAGTTCGCCAAGGCCAACCACATGCCCTCCTGCGCCAGCCCGCTCGACGCCTGAAACCCGTTCGGGGGCGGGCGGCCCGCGGGACGATGATGTCCCGGTGGCCGACGATCTGATCCCCCGAGCCGATGCGCTGGGCAAGCGCGTCAGCGGCCACCCCGAGCACCAGCGCGAGGTCGTCCCGGCCCTGATCGCCATGCTGTGGCAGGCCGGCAGCCCAGACGAGCTGGTCGCGGTCGTGGAGGCCCTGGGGAAGGCCTGGAGCGACGCGGCGTCGCTCGCGCTGCTGTCGCTGGCGGACCACCCCGACGCGGACGTGCGGTTCGCGGTGGCCTGCGCGCTCCCGTGCGGGGTCGAGCACGACGAGGCCGAGGCCTTGGTCGCCGACGCCCTCTGCCTGCTCGCCGGCGATGAGTCCCCGGACGTGCGTGACTGGGCCGTGTTCGGGCTGGGGACGCAGATGTCGATCGACACCCCCGCGGTCCGTGGAGTGCTCCGGGGGCGCCTGTGGGACCCGGACCTCGACGTGCGGATGGAGGCGCTGCGGGGCCTGGCGGGGCGACGGGACCCCGGCGTGCTGGAGCTGATCCGGGACCAGTTGGCGGCGGCGGAGGTCGAGTGGCTGGTCGTTGACGCGGCGCGGGCGTTCGCCGATCGCAGCCTGGTGGCGGCGCTGCGGGAGCTGGAGCGTGCGGGCTGGGACGACGATCCCGACCTGCTCGCCCAGGCCCTGCGGGCTTGCGGGTCGGGCCGGCAGGACGACTAGGGCCGGCGGGCAGGCTAGAGGCGCAACTCGTCGAGGGCGGCCAGAGCGGCGGCGGCCATGCGGTGGGTGCCCGGGTCGCACCCGAGGCCCGAGAGCTCGTCGAGGGCCGCCCAGCGGAGGTCGAGCGACTCGTGGTTGCGGACCGGGACCGCGCCCGGTGGCGCCAGCGCCAGGTAGCGGACGTCCAGGTGGAGGTGGGGGCCGTGCGGTGGGGCGACCTCGTGGATGTCGAGGTCGATGGCAGGGACGGCCAGGGTGAGGCCCACCACGCCCGTCTCCTCGGTCGCCTCCCGCCAGGCCACGCCTGGGAGGGTGGCGTTGCCGTCGGCGTGGCCTCCGGGCTGGAACCAGCGGCCCAGCTTGGCGTGCAGCATGAGCAGGAAGCGGCCGGTGGCGGGGTCGACGACCATGGCCGAGCCGGTCAGGTGGCCGTCCCCGCATGTGCGGTCGAGGGCGTCGGGGTGGGTGGCCAGGAACTCGCGCATGCCGGCCCGGTGCGCCTCGTGCGTGGGATCGCCCGGCAGCGCGGCCTCGATGTGCCCGAGGGCGGTGGCGAGGTCCGACGCCGGTGCCAGCGCGTGGTCGCCCGGGTAGCACAGCCGCAGCCGGGGGCGCGGGCTCATGGGCCGGACGCCGGGGCCGGGGTCGGGGCGACGCCGCGGAGGCGGGCGGGGCCGGACACGTGGGGGTCACCGGGGACGCACCAGCGCCACGGGTGCTCGGCTCCGGCGGACAGGCCGATGCGGGTGGTCTGGAACGGGGACTCCGGCGGCGGGGTGCCGTCGTCGGCCAGCCAGATGCCCCGGTCGGCCGTGACCAGGTCGGCGCCGTCGAACTCCCGGTCCAGGCCCAGGGCCTGGCACAGCTTGCCCGGACCGTTGCACAGATCACGGGGACGGCGGGCGCGGGGGCGGGCGGCGGCCATGGCGGCGAGGCCGTCGACAGGCGCGAGAGCGCGCAGCAGCACGGCGAGGCCCTCGCCGACCTCACCGGTGACCACGTTGGCGCACCAGTGCATGCCGTAGGTGAAGTACACGTACAGGTGGCCCGGCGGGCCGAACATCGTGTGGTTGCGCGGGGTCTCGCCCCGGTACGCGTGGCTGCCGGGGTCCGCAGCGCCGCAGTAGGCCTCGACCTCGACGATGCGGCCGGAGCGGCGCACCCCTGACGGATCGTCGTGGATCAGCAGCTTGCCCAGCAGGTCCGGGGCCACCGAGCGCGGGTCGCGGGCGTAGAAGCCACGGGCCACGACCACAGGGGGCATGGAGGCCGTTCTACCCGATGCGGGCGGCGTCGGTGTCCAGGCGGCGGGCGAACCGGTCCAGCTGCACCGCGACCGCGTCCGGGCCGCCTCCGCCCGGGGTCGTGCGGCGCGTCACCGCCAGGCCCGGCTCCAACAGCGCGGCGCCGTCGGCCCCCAGGTCGGGGTGGGCCTCGACCAGCTCGGCCAGCGGCACGTGGCGCTCCAGGCTGTCCCGGACCAGCGCGCCCACCAGGGCGTGGGCGTCACGGAAGGGCACGCCCCGCTCCACCAGCAGCTCCGCGAGATCGGTGGCGGCGGCGTAGGGCGAGTCGGCGGCCGCCTGCATCCGCTCGACCTCGAACGTGAGCGTGGCGTACAGGCCGGTCATCGCCGCCAGCGCCAGGCTCACCTGCTCGACCGCGTCGAACAGCGGCTCCTTGTCCTCCTGGAGGTCCCGGTTGTAGCTGAGCGGCAGGCCCTTGAGGCTGGCCAGCAGCCCGGTGAGGTTGCCGATCACCCGGCCCGACTTGCCCCGGGCCAGCTCGGCGATGTCCGGGTTCTTCTTCTGGGGCATCATCGACGACCCGGTCGAGTAGGCGTCGTCCAAGCGGGCGAAGCCGAACTCGTCGGTCGCCCACAGGATCACCTCCTCGCCCATGCGGGACAGGTGGATCGACACCAGGCTCAGCGTGAACAGGGCCTCGGCCACGAAGTCGCGGTCGCTCACCGCGTCCAGGCTGTTCTCGAACCGCCCGGCGAAGCCCAGCTCGGCCGCGGTGAAGTCGGGATCGAGCGGCAGCGACGATCCGGCCAGCGCGCCCGCCCCCAGGGGCGACACGTCGAGGCGGCGACGGCAATCGGCCAGGCGGTCGAAGTCGCGGGACAGCGCCCAGCCGTGGGCCAGCAGGTGGTGGGCCAGCAGCACCGGCTGGGCCCGCTGCAGGTGGGTGTAGCCGGGCAGGTAGGCGGGACCGGCGTCGCGGGCCCGATCCAGCAGCGTGCGCTGCAGCGCCAGCACCCGCCCCGCGACCACGCCCAGCTCGCGCCGGGCCCACAGGCGCAGGTCGGTGGCGACCTGGTCGTTGCGCGACCGGCCGGTGTGGAGCTTGGCCCCCGCGGGACCGGCCAGGGCGGTGACCCGGCGCTCGATGGCGGTGTGGATGTCCTCGTCGCTGCGCTCGAAGGCGAACTCCCCCGACCGCAGCTCGTCCTCCACCCGGTCGAGGGCGGCCAGCACGATGCCGGCCTCCTCCTCGGTGACGATGCCGGCCCGGGCCAGGCCCCGGACATGGGCGCGGCTGCCCGCGAGGTCGTCGCCCGCCAGCCGCCGGTCGTAGCCGATGCTGACGGTGAACGCGAGCAGCTCGTCCGACGGCCCACCCTCGAAGCGGCCGTGCCACAGTGTGCTCACTGGCGTGCCTTCGGCCCGCCAGTGAGCACTCGCCGCTGCACGGCGAGAAATGCACTGTGTTGCTGGTTCACTCGCTGGCGCTCCCTCACGTGGCGCCGGACCCCGGCCCCTGGATGCCGGACCAGGTCTGGATCCCCAGGCCCCACAGCCGCACGAAGCCCTCGCTGTCCTCGTGGCGGAAGTTGTCGGCTGCGTCGTAGGTGGCGAGCGAGTAGTCGTACAAGCTGTGCGGACTGCGCCTGCCGGTGACGGTGCACGACCCGGGCGCGAGGTGCAGCCGCACCTCGCCGGTCACGTGGCGCTGGCTCTCGTCCACGAAGGCGTCGAGCGCCTGGCGCAGCGGGCTGAACCACAGGCCGTCGTAGATCAGCTCGGCGTAGCGCGGCTGCAGCCGGGACTTCTCCCGCTGCAGGTCGCGCTCCAGGCAGATCGACTCCAGGTCGGCGTGCGCCAGCATGAGCGCGAGGCTGGCCGGGCACTCGTAGGTCTCCCGGCTCTTGATGCCGACCCGCCGGTTCTCGACCATGTCGATGCGGCCCCAGCCGTAGGAGCCGACCAGCTCGTTGAGCCGGGCCACCATGTCGGGCATGGGCAGCTCGACGTCGTCCAGCGCCACCGGCATGCCCTCGACGAACGCCACCACGACGTCGGTCGGCTCGGTGGCGGTCGGCTTGGTCAGCAGCCACACGCCGGGCGGCGGGACCGCCCACGGGTCCTCCATCTCGCCGCACTCGATGGCCCGGCCCCACAGGTTGTCGTCGATGGAGTAGAGCTTCTCCTTCGTCGCGGTGATCGGGATGCCGTGGTCGTAGGCGTAGAGGATGCACTGCTCGCGGGTCATCCCCCAGGACCGCACGGGCGCCAGCACGTCGAGGTCCGGCGCCAGCGCCCGGGTGGACACCTCGAAGCGGACCTGGTCGTTGCCCTTGCCGGTGCAGCCGTGCGCCACCGCGTCGGCCCCGTGCTCGCGGGCCGCGGCCACCAGGTGCTTGACGATCACGGGCCGGGACAGGGCCGACACCAGCGGGTAGCGGCCCTCGTAGAGGGCGTTGGCTTTGAGCACCGGGACGCAGAAGTCGCGGGCGAACTCCTCGCGGGCGTCCACCACGATGGCGTCGACGGCACCGGCCCCGAGGGCGCGCTGGCGCACCACGTCCCAGTCGTCGCTGGACTGGCCGACGTCGACAGCCAGGGCGATGACCTCGACGCCCAGGTTGTCGGTCATCCAGCGCACGGCCACCGACGTGTCGAGGCCACCGCTGTAGGCCAGGACCACTCGCTTCGCCATGGGTCTGCTTCCTTCGTCTGATGCTTCGGGGGAACTAGAGGCCGGCCAGCTCGGTGAGCTGGCCGGCGATGGTGGCACCGCCGACGTGCTCGGCGACGACGACGACCATGGTGTCGTCGCCCGCCACGGTGCCGAGCACGCCGGACAGGCCGGCACGGTCGAGGGCGGAGGCGACGACGTGGGCCGAGCCGGGCGGGGTGCGCAGCACGACCAGGTTGGCGGAGTGCGCCACCTCGACGACCCACTCACTGAACACGCGGCGCAGGTGGTCCTCGGGGGCGCGCTGCTCGGACGGCAGCTCG
Organism: Actinomycetota bacterium; assembly: GCA_046734695.1. Taxonomy (GTDB): domain Bacteria; phylum Actinomycetota; class Acidimicrobiia; order Acidimicrobiales; family VFJN01; genus ZC4RG19. The sequence continues at coordinate 5,845 of JBKPRS010000381.1, forward strand.
GGGATGGCGTAGACCGTCTCACCGCCGCCGACCCGCACCTTGATGGCGCCCAGGTCCTCCAGGTCACGGGAGACCGTGGCCTGGGTGGACACGACGCCCTCGGCCGCCAGCAGGTCGACCAGCTGGGCCTGGCTCGTCACCGCGTGGTCCGCCAGCAGGCGGGCCACCCGGTGCTGGCGCTGGGGCTTGGCCAGCGTGCGGGGCGTGGGCGCTTCCACCGACTCGTCGGGCACCGCGGTCATGCGCCCGCCGCCTGATCCAGCAGCCAGGCCAGCAGGCCCCGGAAGCTGTGCAGCCGGTTGTGGGCTTGGACGATGACCCGGCTCTGGGCCCCGTCGACCACCGAGGCGGCCACTTCCTCGCCCCGGTGGGCGGGCAGGCAGTGCATGAACACCGCGTCGGGCGCGGCCCCGGCCATGATCCGGTCGTCGACCTGGAAGCCCTCGAACGCCCGCAGGCGCTCCTCGGCCTCGGTTTCCTGGCCCATGGACGCCCACACGTCGGTGTGCACCACCCCGGCGCCCGCCACGGCCTCCTGCGGCCGGGAGGACACGACCGGCTCGGCGCCCAGCGCCCGCAGCCGGTCGAGGTCGGCCTCGTCGGGCCCGTAACCCGGCGGGCAGGCCAGCCGGACCTTCATGCCCAGCATGGTGGCCCCGAGGGACAGGGAGCGGGCCACGTTGTTGAAGTCGCCCACCCAGGCCACGGTGGCGCCCGCCAGATCGCCGACCTCCTGGCGCATCGTGAGCAGATCGGCCAGCGCCTGGCACGGATGGCCCCGGTCGGACAGCAGGTTGACGACCGGCACGGTGGCGGCGACCGCCAGCTCCTCGAGCAGCGCGTGGTCGTAGACCCGGCCACCGAGCGCAGCGTGGTAGCCGGACAGGACCCGGGCGATGTCGCCGACCGCCTCCCGCTCCCCCGAGCCGACCTCGTCGCGGCGGAACGTGACGGGATGCCCGCCCAGCTGCACCACCGCCACCTCGCACGAGTGGCGGGTGCGCAGCGACGGCTTCTCGAAGTAGAGGCCCACGGTCCGGCCCGCCAGCGGCGGGACCAGCGGCGGCGGCTCGGCGGCCCGCTGCAGAACGTCCTCCAGCTCCGCGGGGCTCAGGTCGTCGATCTCCAGCACGTGGCGCACGGTCACGACGCCAGGACCCCCGCGATGATCCCGACCGCCTCGTCGATCTCGGCGTCGCTGATGAGCAGCGACGGGGCCAGCCGCAGGGCCGTCGGGGTGACGGCGTTGGCCACGAGGCCGGCGTCCAGCAGGGCCGCGTTCACCTCACGGGCGTCGCGGCCGTCGAGCTCGACGCCCAGCAGCAGGCCCTGGCCCCGCACGCCGGCGACGCCGGGCAGCGCGGACAGGCGCTCGGTGAGCCGGGCGCCGGCGCGGGTCGCACGGGCCGGGACGTCCTCGGCCTCCATGGTGGCCAGCACGGCCCGGGCCGCGGCGGTGGCCAGGGGCTGGCCACCGAAGGTCGTGGCGTGGTCGCCCGGCTCGAACACGGAGGCCACGTCGCCCCGGGCCCAGCACGCGCCGATGGGGACGCCGTTGCCGAGCGCCTTGGCCACGGTGATCACGTCGGGCTGCACGCCCAGGTGCTGGAAACCGAACCAACGGCCGGTCCGCCCCAGTCCGGTCTGGACCTCGTCCACCATGAACAGCACGCCCCGCTCGTCGCACAGGCGCCGCACGCCGGCGAAGTACTCCGCCGACGCGGGGTTGATGCCGCCCTCGCCCTGGACCGGCTCCAGCAGGACGGCGGCCACCGTCGGGTCGAGCGCGGCCTCCAGGGCCGCGACGTCGTTCCACTCCACGTGGCGGAAGCCCTCGGGCAGGGGCTGGAACGCCTCGTGCTTGGCGGGCTGGCCGGTGGCGTGCAGCGTGGCCAGCGTGCGGCCGTGGAAGCTGCCGTAGGCGGACACCACCACGTGCCGCCCCCGGCCGCCGAAGCGGCGGGCCAGCTTGAGGGCGCACTCGTTGGCCTCGGCGCCGGAGTTGCAGAAGAACACCCGCCCGCCCGCGGGCGTGCCGTCGCCCACGAGGCGGTCCAGCGTGCGGGCCACCTCCGGCCCGGGCAGGGTGCCGAACAGGTTGGACACGTGCAGCAGCGTCGACGCCTGCTCGGCCAGGGCCGCCGCCACGGCGGGGTGCGAGTGGCCCAGGGACGTGACCGCCAGGCCCGACAGGCAGTCGAGGTAGCGGCGGCCGTCGGTGTCGTAGAGGTACGAGCCCTCGCCCCGCGCGAACGTCACGGGTGGGGGCGGGTACGTCGCCATGAGCGGGCTGTCGCTCACGGCCGGGACCGTGGTCATGGGGCCTCCCCCGCGGTGATCATGGTGCCGATGCCGGCGTCGCTGAACAGCTCGAGCAGGATGACGTGCGGCACGCGGCCGTCGAGCAGGTGGGCCGAGCCCACGCCGTGCTCGACGGCGTGCAGCGCGGCCGCGATCTTGGGGATCATCCCGCCGGACAGGCGGCCGTCGGCGATCATGGCCGCCAGCTCGGTGGCGGTCGTCCTGCTCACCAGCGAGGCGGGGTCGTCGATGTCGGCCAGCAGGCCGGCCACGTCGGTGAGGAACACCGCCTTCTCCGCCCCCAGCGCCTCGGCCAGCGCGCCCGCCACCGTGTCGGCGTTGATGTTGTACGCCTGACCGGTCGGGTCGGACCCGATGGTCGACACCACCGGGATCAGGTCCTCGGCCAGCAGCCGGTGCAGGATCGTCGGGTTCACCGACGCCACGTCGCCCACGTAGCCCAGCTCCGGGTTGCGGGCCCCGGCCAGGATCAGCCCGGCGTCCTCGCCCGACAGCCCCACCGCCAGAGGCCCGTGCACGTTGATCGCCGACACGATGTCGCGGTTGACCTTGCCCACCAGCACCATGCGGGCGATGTCGACCGTCTCGGCGTCGGTGACCCGCAGGCCGTCGCGGAACTCGGGCTCCTTGCCCAGGCGGGCCATCAGGGCGCTGATCTGCGGACCGCCGCCGTGCACGACGACGGGACGGAGCCCGACGGCCCGCAGCAGGACCACGTCGTCGGCCACCCCACGGGCCAGGGCGGGATCGACCATGGCGTTCCCGCCGTACTTCACGACCACGACCGCGGCCCGGAACCGCTGGATGTACGGCAGCGCCTCGAGGAGCACGGCCGCCCGGTGGGCCGCGTCCTCCCGGGTCGTCGTCGGGACCGCGGTCAAGAGGTTCCCTTGTTCTCGTCGATGTAGCCGTAGGTCAGGTCGTTGGTCAGCACCCGCGCCTGGCCGTCGGCCACGCCCAGGTCGGCGTGGATGTCGAGCTGGTCCCCCGCCATGTGGGACTTCACCGCGGCGGCGTCGTGGTCGGCGGGAGCGCAGCCCCGGCTCACCACGGTCCCGCCGTAGGCGATGGTGAGCGCGGCGGGGTCGAGCTTGACCCCGGCGGTGCCGAGGTCGCTGGCGATGCGGCCCCAGTAGGGGTCCTCGCCGAACCACGAGCACTTGGTGAGCTGGCTCTCGGCCACCTTGCGGACCGCCTGGCGGGCCTCGGCGTCGTCGGCCGCCCCGGTGACGCGGACCCGGACCACCTTGGTGTGGCCCTCGGCGTCGCCCACCATCTGGGTGGCGAGGTCGAGGCAGGCCCCGGCGACCGCGGCGGCGAAGGCGGCGGGATCGGGGGCGCCGGCCCGGCCGCCGGCCAGGATCAGCACGGTGTCGTTGGTCGACGTGCAGCCGTCGACGGTCATGGCGTTGAAGCTGTCCGCCACGCCCGCCCGCAGCACCGCGGTGAGCGTGGCCGGATCGACCGCGGCGTCGGTCGTGAGCACGGCCAGCATCGTGGCCATGTCGGGCGCCAGCATGGCGGCGCCCTTGGCCATGCCGCCGACCACGAACCCGTCGCCCGCTACCAGCGTCTCCTTGCGGCGGGTGTCGGTGGTCATGATCGCCTCGGCCGCCGCGCTCCCCTGCGCCGGGTCGCCGCCGCGGGCCGCGGCCAACGAAGGGATCCCGGACCGCAGCGCGTCCATGGGCAGGTGGTAGCCGATGAGCCCGGTGGAGCAGACGAGGACGTCGTCGGTCGCGCAACCGATCCCGTCTGCGGTGAGGGCGCACATCTCGATGGCGTCCGCCTCGCCCTGGGCGCCGGTGGCGGCGTTGGCGTTGCCGCTGGACAGGACCACGGCCGCGGCCCGGCCGCCGGTGGCGGCCAGGTGGCGCCGGGACACGGTGACCGGGGCGCCGACCACGAGGTTCTGGGTGAAGACCCCCGCGGCCGCCACCGGGAGCCCGTCGGCGGTGGCCACCAGGGACAGGTCGGCGTCGCCCGACGCCTTGATCCCGCAGGCCACACCCGAGGCCACGAACCCGGAGGGAGCGACGACGCTCACGCCTGCATCCCCACCAGCGGAAGGCCCGTCGTCTCCGGCAGGCCGAGGGCGAGGTTGGCGCACTGGATCGCCTGGCCGGCCGCCCCCTTCACCAGGTTGTCGAGGGCGGCGATGACCACGACCCAGCCGGTGCGGGCGTCGGCCCGGGCGGTGACGTGGACGGTGTTGGCCCCCAGCGTGGCCTTGGTGCCGGGCGGCTCGTCGCTGACGACCACGAACGGCTCGCCGTCCCACGCCTCGTGCAGCAGGTCCATGAGCGTGGCCGTGGTCGGGGACGATCCGGCGGCGGGCCGGGCGTAGCAGGTGGCGAGGATCCCCCGGTTCATGGGCGCCAGGTGGGGCGTGAACAGCACCTGGACGTCGCAGCCCGCCACCCGGGTGAGGCCCTGCTCGATCTCGGGGGTGTGGCGGTGGTCCAGCAGGCCGTAGGCGACCATGTTCTCGTCCACGGTGGTGAAAGCGGTGCTCTGCTTGAGGCCCCGTCCCGCGCCCGAGACGCCGCTGGCCGCGTCGACCACGATGCCCGTCGGCCCCACCACGCCGGCCTGCAGCAGGGGGGCCAGCGCCAGCACCGAGGCGGTCACGTAGCAGCCGGGGGCGGCGATGCGGGTGGCGCCCCGGAGGTCGTCGCGGAACAGCTCGGGCAGCCCGTAGGCGAAGCCGTCGAGCAGCTCGGGGTGGGCGTGCTCCTCGCCGTACCACTGCGGGTACAGGGCCGGGTCCCGCAGGCGGAAGTCGGCGGCCAGGTCGATCACCGCCCCCACCCGGCCGTCCAGCTCGGGGACGATCGCCTGGCTGGCGCCGTGGGGCAGGGCCAGGAACACCAGATCGAGCCCGGCGCAGGCGTCGGCGTCGTACTTCTCGAACGTCAGGTCCCCGTAGGCCGCGGCGAGGGCGGGATAGACGTCTGCGGCGCGGGTGCCCGCCTGGCTGTCGCCGGTGGCGTAGCGCACGTCGAGCTGGGGATGGGTGGCAGCGAGCCGCAGCAGCTCGGCGCCGATGAAGCCGGAGGCACCGATGATCCCGACCGAGGTCATCGGCCGAGGATACGTGTCAGTGCATAGTCATGCAAAGACGGTTTCGCTACTCCGAGATCGGCCGCTCAGCGGGATGGAAAGGTCCGTAGGTGAACACAGGCAGGACGGACTCGCCGTCGCCCTCCCAACGCAGCCCGCGGAGCTGGTCGAGGCTGCGCCGGCCGGTCATGGCCCGCATCAGCTCGAAGCGCTCGCCGCTCAGCGTCACCCCGGCGCCGCCGTCGCCCCAGGAGGGGCCCTCGTCGACCGCGACCCGCACGGCGATCCCGTGCTCGTCCGCGGCGCCGACGAAGCGGGGCACCAGCCAGCCGAACCCGACCTGCACCCCGTCGGAGTCCCGGGCGCCCGGCGCAGCCAGCGCCGTGCGGATGTCGTGCTCGTGGGTCGTGACGTCCAGGACCGCCTGGCGGCCGGACTCGCCGATGCCGTCCAGCACCGAGGCGAACGCGGGTGCGTTGGCCGCCCACTCGTCCAGGATGTCGTCCACGGGCCGTCCCCGCCGGGCGTCGACCTGGGCGGCCGTCCACGGATCGGTGGCCACGCCGTCGAGCCGCCCCGCCAGCGCGTCGTCCACGACGCCGGCCACATGGGCCAGCACGTCGTGCACGCTCCACGCCGGGCACGTCGGCACGAGGGCCGCCGCCGCCTCGGCGTCGAGCCCGCGGGTCAGGGCGGTGATCCGCTCGAAGCACCCCGTGTACGCCGCTCCCACCTCGTCCACGGTGATCCCCCTTCAGCCCCGCAGGGCCGCGTTGTGGGCGGACTCGACCGCGCCGATGCAGCGCTGCCGGACCTCCGCCACCTCGTCGTCCGTGAGCGTATGGTCCGGAGCGTCGAGGCGCAGCGTGTAGGCCAGGCTGCGCCGCCCCTCGGCGATCCCCGCGCCCCGGTAGACGTCGAACAGGCGCAGCGAGGCGAGCCGCTCCCCCGCCGCCGACCGCAGCGTCGCCTCGACATCGCCCGCGGGGACGGCGTCGTCCACCTCGAAGGCCAGGTCGATGTCGCTGGACGGGTAGACGCTCACCTGGCGGTACGTGTGCGGATCGTGCGGCAGGGCGGCCACGGTGTCGAGGTCGACCTCCAGCCAGCCGGCCTGCTCGCCCACGTTGTGGTTGGCCAGCACCTCGGGATCGATCTCCCCCACCGCGCCGACCGCCTCGCCGCCGGGACCGACCAGCCGGCCCGAGCGGGTGGGATGCAGGCCGGGGACCGGCTCGTTGCGCAGCGTCACGCCCGTCACCGCCAGCAGCTCGGCCACCGCCCGCCACTCGTGGACGGCGGCGGCCGCGTCCTGGCCGCCCAGGGCCACGCCGAGCACCTCGCGCTCGTCGGGCAGCTCGGCGCCAGGGTCGGCCGGCCGCCGGAACACGTGGCCGATCTCCCACAGCCGCACGCCGGTGTTGCGGCGGGCCGCGTTGGTGGCCAGCGCCTTGACCAGGCCGGGCAGCAGCGACGTCCGCAGCACCGATTCCTCGGCCACCAGCGGGTTGGTGATCTCGATGCCGTCGTCGGGCAGGCCGCTGCGCGCCAGATCGCCGGGGGCGAGGAACGGCAGCGGCATGGCCTCGGCCAGGCCTCGGCCGACCAGCAGGCGGCGCAGCCGGCGCCGCTCCAGCTGGCGCTCGGTCAGCCTGCCGGCATGGGCCGAGGGCGGCAGGGCCTTGCCGATGCGGGCGTAGCCGTAGTGGCGGGCCGCCTCCTCGATCACGTCGATCTCCGTCGCCGAGTCGTAGCGCCACGACGGGATGGTCACGGACAGATCGCCGTTCGCCTCGGTGGCGGCGAAGCCGATCGGGTCCAGCAGCGACTTCACCTCGCCCGCGGTGAGGTCGGTGCCGAGGATGCGGTTGAGCCGGCCGGTGCGCACCGTGACCGGACGGCGGTCGGGCAGCTCGCCCCGCACGTCGACGATCCCCTCCTCCAGCCGGGCGCCCGAGCCCGCCACCAGCTCGGCGAAGCGCCGGTGGGCGAGGTCGATGATCTCGGGATCGGTGCCCTTCTCGAACCGGGCCGACGCCTCGGAGCGAAGCTTGAGCCGCCGGGACGACTTGGCGATCGCGAGCGGCAGGAACCAGGCCATCTCCAGCAGCACGTCGGTGGTGCCCTCGTCGATCTCGGTGTCGGCGCCGCCCATGATCCCGGCCACGCCGATGGCCCGGTCCTCGGCGTCGCAGATCAGCAGGTCGTCGGGGATCAGCGTGCGCTCGATGTCGTCCAGCGTCACGAGGGTCTCGCCGGGACGGGCGCGGCGCACCCGCAGCCCGCCGCCCCGCACCTTGGCCAGGTCGTAGGGGTGGTTGGGCTGGCCCAGCTCCAGCATCACGTAGTTGGACACGTCCACCAGCGAGTTGATGGGCCGCATGCCGAGCAGCGTCAACCGCCGGGAGATGGCGGGATCGGACTCGCCCACGCTGACCCCGCTGAGCACCCGGGCGGTGAAGCGGCCGCACAGGTC
>JBKPRS010000382.1:0-1700 GCA_046734695.1 Actinomycetota bacterium
GGCTAAGGCCGTTCACCGCCGGGTAGGACCCCGTGAACGGTGAGACCAGGGCGCCGACACTTGTTCACCCCTCGTGGGGAGGTCGGTGGGGCGCCAGGGCGCGAGAGTCGAACGACGGATGCCGGCGGCGAACGGTGCCGCACCGGGCCGTCGGGCGCCGCCAGCCGTCGACCTGCGGCCTACGAGGATCAGGAGAAGCTCATGGCAGAGCAGCCCTCAATCGCCGATCACGCGATCATCGGCGACCTGCAGACCGCGGCGCTGGTGGCGAGCAACGGCAATGTCGATTGGTTCTGTACTCCGCGCTTCGACTCACCGAGCGTGTTCGCGTCCCTGCTCGACGCTGACCGCGGCGGCCGTTTCCGGATCGCTCCGGAGGGTGACGGCCACGTTACCAAGCAGGGCTATCTCGGCGACACGGCGGTTCTCGTCACCCGATTCATGGCCGAGGAGGGCAGCGGTTCGGTGATCGACTTCATGCCGATCGCGGACCCGGAGGTGGCCCGGGACCAGCACACCATCGTCCGGCTGGTGCGGGGCGTGCGCGGGCGGATGCCGTTCCGGATGTCGTGCGCGCCCCGCTTCGACTACGGCCGTGCCTCCCATGCGGTGGAGGTGACCCCTTCGGGGGCGGTGTTCGAGTCGGGTGGCGCCCGTTTGGTCCTCCACGCCGGGGTACCTCTTGAACAGGTCGGCGACGACGTGGTCGCGTCGTTCGAGCTGGGGGAGGGCGATGTCGTCGGCTTCGTCCTGCAGACGGCCGGGGACGGGCCCCGGCCCGCCGAGGAAGGAGAGGTGCTCGAGGCGCTCGAGCACACGGTCGGCTACTGGCGCTCGTGGCTGGCGGGCTCGACCTACCGGGGCCGGTGGCGCGAGATGGTCAATCGGTCTGCCATCACCCTCAAGCTGCTGACCTACGCCCCGACAGGCGCACTCATCGCGGCGGCCACCACCGGCCTCCCCGAGCAGTTGGGGGGAGAGCGCAACTGGGACTACCGCTTCACCTGGATCCGCGACTCGTCGTTCTCGGTACGGGCCCTGCTCGGTCTCGGCTTCACCGACGAGGCGGCGCAGCTCGTCCGCTGGGTAGGGCAACGGGCACGCGAATCCGTGGCCGCCAACGGAGCCGTCCCGCTGAAGATCATGTACCGGGTCGACGGCTCTCCCGACCTCGTCGAGGAGACCCTCGATCACTTCAGCGGCTACATGGGATCGCGCCCGGTGCGGATCGGCAACGGGGCTGCCGACCAAATACAGCAGGACATCTACGGCGAGTTCGCAGACTGCGCCTACGAGGCCGACCGGCTGGGTGCGCTGCCCGCCAGCTACGAAGGCGGCCAGACGTTCGCCCGGGTCCTCAACTGGCTGTGCGAGCACTGGGACCAGCCCGACGCGGGCATCTGGGAGACGCGCGGCGGTCAGCAGTCGTTCACCTACGGGCGGATGATGTGCTGGGTCGCCTTCGACCGCGGGATCCGGCAGGCCACCAAGTACGGGCGAGGGCGCGCAGCCGACATCGCGCGGTGGACGGCGGCGCGCGAGGCCATCTACGAGCAGGTCATGACCGCCGGCTGGCACGAGAAGCGCCGGGCCTTCGTCCAGCACTACGAGACCGACGTCCTCGACGCCTCCGTGCTGCTGGCGCCGGTCGTCGGCTTCATCTCCTCGCACGACCCGCGGTGGCTGTCGACCCTCGATGC
>JBKPRS010000383.1:0-5672 GCA_046734695.1 Actinomycetota bacterium
GGCAGCGGGTAGGCGAACTCGCCGATGAGGTCGATCTCGACCGGCGTGCCGCGGCCGTGTTCGGCGACCAGGGCATCGACCCGGGCCCGCACCCGGTCCTGGACCAGCTCACGCAGCCGCTCGACCTCGCGGAGGCGGAACGGCGGGGCGATCAGCCGGCGCAGCCGGGCGTGGTCGGGATCGTCGAGCAGCACGAGCGTGCGCCCGCCCCGGGCGGTCCCGTCCCGCCGCTCGATCTCGGCCAGCGTGCCGGGCGTCGGCTCGGCGTTGTCGATGACCGAGGAGACCGAGGGATCCCGCAGGATGGCGTCGACGTCGGCGTAGCGGGTGACCACCCAGCCCTGGAGCAGCTCGGAGTGGTGCACCGGGTCCTCGGCCCGCAGCCGGCGGTACTGGTCGTAGGGCCACTCGACGAAACCCTCTTCCAGCGGGTTGAAGACGGCGGCGGGAGCGGGTGCGCTCATGCCACACCGAACCGGGCTGCGGCGAACGCGGGGCAGCGCAGCGACTCGTCGGGGATGTCCTCGGCCGCCAGCGGATCGTCCACCTCGGCCGGGGTGGGGCCGTGCTCGTCGGCCAGCCGCTCCAGCAGCGGCCAGTCGAACCCGTAGACGTCGGCCGCGTTGCGCCCGACCATCAGCCGCACCTCGTCCTCCGGGACGCCGGCGAACGCCATGCGCAGGTGCTCGCGGGAGAACGGCCAGCAGCCCTCCAGGTGCGGGAAGTCGCTCCCCCACATGATCCGGTCCACCCCGACCCGGTCGCGCAGCACCACCTCGTGGCGCCGGATGAAGCTGGAGCCGAGGTGGCACTGGCGCCGCCAGTACTCCGACGGCGACAGCGACAGCTGCTCGATGGCGCCTTCCCCGAACTTGGCCTCCTGCGAGCCGCCCGCACCGGACGTGCCGGCCAGCCGGCCCCGGTAGTAGTCGAGGCGGGTGAGCTCGTCGGGGATCCACGCCGTGCCCTGCTCGGTGAACACGAACTGCAGGTCCGGGTGGCGCTCCATGACCCCCGAGTAGATGAGGTGCCACAGCGTCCGGTGGGCCCACCAGGTGACCTCGAGCAGGAACATCATCTGCGCCGAGGGGTAGGGCCCCATGTCGGGGACTGCGCTGCCGCTGTGGTGGTTGACCGGCATCCCCAGGTCCTCGCACACGTCCCAGATGGGCTCGTAGTCCGGGGCGTAGAGCGGCGGCACACCCGATCCCGGCGGGGCCCCGGGCAGCAGCACGCCGCCGGTGAGCCCGTTGGCCCTGGCCCACTGGATCTCGCGCACCGACGCGTCGACGTCGTGCAGCATGATCTGGGCGATGCCGGCGCGGCGGCCGGGCGCCTGGCTGCAGAAGTCGGCCAGCCAGCGGTTGTGCGCCTGTAGGCCGGCCCAGCGCCGCTCCAGGTCGCCGTCGGTGGCACCCGGCGGCTGGTGCACGAGCGACGACTTGGGGAAGAACGGCGGGACCGTGTTGGGGAAGACGACCTCGGCGACGACGCCGTCCGCCTCCATCTCCCGGAGGCGGCGCTCCGAGCTCCAGTTGCGGTCGGCGTCGGCCCCGGTGTTGTCCTCGTACGGGTTCTCGAACGTGGCGGCCCAGCGGTCGAAGTCGTCGTGGTACTGCGACGCCAGGAACGGCTTGTACCCGGCGATGCTGGCCCCGCCGTGGCAGTCGGACGAGATCACGACGTAGCGGTCAGTGGTGGCGCCCATCGCCCTCTCCCTTCGGCCCGCCGCGGTGGCCGGGCCAGCGGCTGCCGCCGATCGTGTCGACGAACGGCCAGAACGCTGCGGGGTCGAGCGGCCCCGCGTTCTCGATGTGGCGGGCCTTCGGCTGATGGGTGACGAGCTGGGCCCCGCCCGGTGCGCACATCGGCAGGTAGCGGGCGATGGGGTCCCAGGGGCTGTCGCGCAGGACGAGCTCACCGTCGACGTCGGAGACCTGGCGCTGCTCGAACGTGGTGGCCACGTCCACGACGTGGGGCGGGAAGTCGTAGGCCCCTTCGGCACCGCCGATGGCCCGCGAGTACTTGGTCCACCACTCGTGCTCGACGAAGTCGCCGTCGCGGAGCGGGGCCTCGCCGGTCACGGTGCCCCCGAACTCGACGAACGTGTAGCCCTGGTGGCTGGCCCGGGCCGTGACCCGATCGCCGAAGCGGAAGTAGGCGATGTCGCAGAGGAACTTCGGCTGGCCGTTGGTCTCGCCGCTGATGTGCACGGCGGCCTCCTGGTCGATGCCGAGCCCGAGCGTGTACTGGCCGGCTACCCCCTTCCAGGTGGCCTCGACCTTCACGCTCACGCCGTACTCGGGCTCGTCGAGCACCGGCACGCAGTAGAAGCCGACGGTCACCACCGGGTCGAGCGGCTCCAGCCCGGGCGGCAGCAGCGCGGCGACCTTGGCCGGGTCGGAGGTGTAGGTGACGACCAGCTTGGGCCACCCCGCGATCTCCCCTGGCCGTGTCATGGGACGTGCCGGTCTACTACGGCGCGCACGGTGGCGGCGGTCAGGGCGTCGATGTCGGGATCGGCGCAGAGTGCGGCACGCGTGTCCGCTGCGATCGGGGCCGGGGACCCGGCCCACAGCACATCGGCCTGGTAGTCCTCGGGGTCCCGGGACGGGTCGTGCAGCGCCAGCACCAGCGCACCGGTGATGACAACGAGGATCGAGCGCAGGGCCTCCGCGCAGGCCTCGCCGCTGAGCCCCGCGACCTCCAGCTCGGCGACCAGCGCGGCTTCGAGGTCGTGGAGCAGCAGCGACGAGGTGCCGGTCGCATGCGCCAGCGACGTGATGGCCCGGTGCTCGATCGCTCCGGCATAGATGTGCAGCGCGGCCGAGAGCACCCGCTCCCGAGCGGTCGTGCCCTCGACCGGGCGGTCGGCGAGGCGCTCGGCCTGCGTGCGGACGATGGCGGCGACGAGGTCGTCCCGGCTGCCCACGTGCCAGTAGATGGTGGGTGTCCCCACGTCGAGCTCGGCGGCCAGGCGGCGCATCGTGAGCGCGCCAGGCCCCTCCCGCACCACGAGGTCGAGCGCGGCGGCGACGACCTCCGAGCGGTCCAGACCTCTCGTCGCGGTGCTCCCCATGTGGCGGTTGCGCTCCCCCGGACCTTCTGTAACAGTGTCATACCGAGACTAGAACAGGTTCTAGATCTCGGCAAGGGACGTAGTCATCAAGGGGGGCTCATGTCCGATCCGGTGGCAGGCATCGACCAGAGCGACGCTCCCTACGTCATCGTCTCGTCCGACACCCACGCCGGCCTGCCCGTCGACGAGTACCGCCAGTACCTCGACCCCTCCGTGCACGCCGAGTTCGACGAGTGGCTCGCCACCCGCCACCAGCACCGGACCATGGTCGAGGAGGTCAACGGCGAGTACGTCGCCGCCTGGGAGAGCGACAACGAGGCCGGGCTGACCGGGGCGTACGACGCCGCCATCCGCGACAAGGTGCTCGACGCGGACGGGGTCGCCGGCGAGGTGATCTTCCCCGACGGCGACTCGGTGACCGGCATGGAGGCCCCGCCGTTCGGCGCCGGGCTGCAGGCCGGGATGATCACCGATCCCCGGCTCGCCTGGGCCGGCGCCCGGGCCCACAACCGCTGGCTGGTGGACTTCTGCGCCACCAACCCGCCCCGCCGGGCCGGCGTGGCCCTGGTCCCGGTGACCCACGGGATCGAGGAGGCCGTGCGCGAGATCGAGTCGCTGGCCGGCAGGCCCGGGATCAAGGGGATCCTCATCCCGACCATGTGGCACGACAAGCCGTCGTACGGCCACCCGTCCTACGACCCGGTGTGGGCCGCCTGCGCCGAGGCCGGCCTCGTGGTCCACACCCACTCGGGCGAGGCCGACATGGCCTCCTACAACGAGAACATGGCCCAGTTCATGCTGGAAGTCGCGTTCTGGACCCACCGGGCGCTGTGGCAGCTGCTCCTGGCGGGGAAGTTCGACCGCTTCCCCAACCTGCGCTACGCGCCCGTCGAGTGCGGGTCGTGGTGGGTGGCCGACCTCCTGTTCAAGACCGACGTGATGTTCGGGGGCACGAACTGGAAGGTGAAGAAGATGTCCTCGCAGACCAAGGGCACGATCCAGCGGCTCCCGTCGGAGTACTTCGGCACCAACGTGTTCGTCGGGGCGTCGGCCATGAGCAAGCCCGAGATCCGGCGCCGCTACGCCAACGGCCTCGACGCGCTCATGTGGGGCACCGACTACCCGCACCCCGAGGGCACCTGGCCCAACACGGCGATGCGGCTCGCCACCGACTTCCGCGAGGTGCCCGTCGAGGAGACCCGCCTGCTGCTCGGGCTCAACGCCGTGCGCTGCTACGACCTCGACCTCGCCGCGCTGACGGACATCGCCGCCGGGATCGGGCCCCGGCCGAGCGAGCTTCACCAGGACCTGGACCGGCGCACGCCGGCGAACGCCGTGCGCGAGGCCCGGTTCTGGTTCGACGACTACGGCATCGAGTGGAAGGGCTGATGGTGGTGGGACCGGACGACGCGCCCCCGCTCCAGCTGGAGGGAGCCGTCGCCGTGGTCACGGGCGGGGCCGGCGGCATCGGCCGCGGCCTCGTCGGCGCCCTGCTGCGCCGGGGTGCGACCGCGGTGATCGCCGACGTCGAGGCCGGCGCGGTCGACGCCGCCGTCACCGACCTGAGCGCGCTCGGCAAGGTCTCGGGCCAGTGCGTCGACATCACCGACGAGCACGCCGTCGCCGATCTCGCCGACACCGTCTACGACGCCCACGGCCGGGTCGACCTGCTGTTCAACAACGCGGGCGTGACGTCGGGCGGGGGCGGCAAGCCGTGGCAGCAGGAGCCGAACGACTGGCGCTGGTGCTTCGGCGTCAACGTGTTCGGCATGGCCATCTGCACGTCGACCTTCGTGCCCCGCATGATCGCGGGCGGTGAGCCCGGGCAGATCGTGAACACGTCGTCGGGCGACGGCGGCTTCGCCCCGGTCCCGACGGCGTCGGTGTACGCCGCGTCGAAGGCGGCCGTCAGCTGCTTCACCGAGGCGCTGCACCACAACCTCGTGTCCGAGGGCACCGCCCTCCGGGCCTCGGTCTTCTACCCGTCGGGCGGCCTGCTGCGCACCGGGCTGTTCACCGCGGCCCGCAACCGTCCGGCCGACCTGGCCCGGCGGGGCGAGGCCACCGGCCGGCGCAGCATGACCTTCGACGAGATGAAGGCGATGCTGGCGAAGGCCGGCCGCGACGTGACCGAGGCCGACCTCGACGAGCTGGGCGACTTCGCCGTCGGCGAGGCCGCGGCCCGCCGCTACGTCATCGCCCGGGACCTCGACCGGACCGTCGAGCTCCTCCACCGCCGGGCCGACGCCATCGGCCGCCGCGAGGTCCCGCCGCACCACAACATGCCTGTCTGATCACTGGGCGGCGAGCAGGTCCGCCACCTCGGCGACGGGATCGAGGAACGGATGGCCGTCCACATCGATCTCGACCCGGTCGAGACGGCCGGTGAAGCGGAACGGGCCCCGGTAGTCGCGGTCCGCGGGCGAGAAGTCCCGGGCCCACCCGGCGGTGAGCCCGGCGCCGGTGATCGAGAACCGGCTCCACGTCACCCGCTTGATGTCCGCGGAGCCGACCGGCTCGCCGTCGACCAGCACCACTCCCCGATGCGGTGCCCCGTCGTGGGCGGGCGTGAACTCGAAGCGCAGCGTGTGCG
>JBKPRS010000384.1:0-8770 GCA_046734695.1 Actinomycetota bacterium
GGTGCGGTGACGGTTGCTCATCCATGCCCTCTCTCGAAGGAGCCGACACTTCCTGCTGCCGTGACCGAGACCGTAGTCCGGGGGCGGCCCGGCTGTCTCGGGCCGCGGCGAAGTTGGGCCAAAAGACCCTGAGACCAGGAACGAGTGCCGGTCGAGCCGAGCGTGTTTACTGACCGGTCGGTTACTTGGGCACATCGGGCCGGAACCGCGTAGCCTTTCGTTCGTGCAAAACGTGGCTGTCGCTCCACGCCCCGCCGCCGACGTCGCCATGCGGCGCCTGCTCCGCATCCCCGACGGGCCTCCGGCCACGGAAGGGGCCGCCCAGAGGGCCTTCTCGACGTCGATCATGGTGTCGGCGACGCGTTGCATCCTGACGTACGTCATCCTGCCGTTCGTGGCGCCCGTGCTGGGGTTCGCGGCGGGGGTGGGGCCGATCATCGGCATCCCCATCGGCGTCGCCGCCATCGTCTGCAACGTGCTGACCATCCGCCGGTTCTTCGCGGCCGATCACAAGTACCGCTGGGCCTACACCGCGCTGGCCCTGACGGTGATCTCGCTGCTGTTCGTGCTGATGGCCAAAGACCTCACCAGCGTCTTCGGGTAACGCTTCTTGCTGCGGCGGGCGCTCTTCCTCACCGTCGGGTTCCTGGCCGTCGCAGTCGGCACGGTCGGGATCGTCGTGCCCGGCCTGCCGACGACGGGCTTCTTCGTCCTGGCCGCGGCCTGCTTCGCTAAGTCCAGCCCCCGCTTCGAGCGCTGGGTCCTCGACCTGCCAACGGTGGGCCCCATGGTGCGCGACTACCGCGCCGGCCTGGGCATGCCCCGCCGGGCCAAGGTCGTCGCCATCACGATGATGGTGGCGGCCTGCAGCCTCAGCGCCTGGATCGTGGGCCTGCCCATCGGCGCGGCCATCCTCGGGGCCGGCGCCATCGGCGCCTGGTACGTGGGCTGGCGCGTCCCCACCCGCGAGGTCGTGATCGAGAGCCAGCTGGGCTAGTGGCCGCCCCCGGCGAGCGGTCGCCGACCGTGGTCCTGATGCTGGGCGAGCCGGGCAGCGGGAAGACCGAGCTGGGGACCAGGCTGGCCCGGACGCTCGGGGTCCCCTTCCTGGCCCGGGACGACGTGCGCACCGGGCTCTACTTCACGACCGGCGCGTGGACGGACGACCCGGGGCCGCCCCCGCCTCGCGACGAAGCCACCGCGACGTTCCTCACCCTCGTCGAGGCGCTGGCGGGCCTCGGCGTCAGCTGCGTGGTCGAGTACGTGATCCGCGACGATCGGCCCGAGGACCTGGAGCGGATCACGCGGGTCGCGCATTGCGTCGGCGTGCGGACGGGGTGCGACGACGCTCCGTCCCGGCAGGCGACCCGCGAGCGGGCCGATCCTCTGCTGCGCCGGCCGCCCGTGCTGGCGGCGCTCGGGTATGAGGGGATCGACGAGCATGTGGCGCAGTCGAGCGCCCACATGGCGGCGGTCACCTCGCAGATGAGGACTTCGTTCGACTTCCCCGTTCTGGCGGTCGGCACCGACGACGGGTACGACCCGTCGCTTCCCGAGATCGTCGAGTTCATCGCCCGCCGGGGCGGGGGTCAGCCGTCGAGGTAGGCCTTGGCCTGTGCAGCCACCATGGACTCGATGTCGCCCATGGCGATGTTGGCGTCCATGACGTGCAGGCCCCAGCCGCCGGGGATGTCGCCCTTGATGTCGTCGACCCGGGGATCGGACGGGTCGCCGTTGACGGTCAGGGCCAGGTAGGTGTGCTGGCCGTCGCTCACGCACTCGCCGTCCAGCAGGTCCGGGTAGGTGGCCCACGGGGTGGTGATGTCCGGGCTGCGGGCCGGGTCGGCGAAGGGCTGGAGCGTGCCGCCCAGCAGGCCCCCGCCGCCGCGCCCGTCCACCAGGATGTAGGGGTGCAGCGGGGCGGATCCGCCGGCGGGCGCGGCCGGGTTCACGCAGGCCGCCGGGTTGCCGTCGTCGTCGGTGCGCCCGAAGAAGGAGCTGCCCTCGGGCGGGGCCGAGGCCCGGAAGGTCGCGTAGGAGACCACGCAGCCGGTCTGGTCCGCCGCCTCGCAGAGCGGGATGTCGGCCAGGTCGCCCCCGACCACCTCGCCCTCGGGCACGTGCACCGCCGAGCCCAGGATGTAGGCGCCGACCAGCCGGTCCCGCAGCAGCGGCTCGTCGTCGATCTCCTCCTCCAACAGGTTCTCGAGCAGGCCTGCGCCCTGGGAGTGGCCGATGAGCACGAAGCCGCGGCCGTCGCTCTCGTTCGCGATGTAGTCCTTGAAGGCGTCGAGCACGTCGCCGTAGGCGATGGCCCGGGGATCGGTGCCAGGAGCCGGGGCCGGGCCGCCGCCCCCGATCATGCTCAGCGTGAGCTGGCGGTAGATGGGGGCGAAGACGCGGCACGACGAGGTGAGCCGGGCCGCCTGGTTGTAGACGGTGTTGATCTCCTCCGGCTCGGCCGGCACCAGGTCGCTGTTGGGCCCAGGATCGGTGCTGATCGTGGGGTACACGTAGAAGCAGTCGATGCCGGGGTCCTCGGCCGCCTCGTGCGGCTGGACCTCCATGGAGCCGTCGGCCGACACCGAGGTGGCGTCCAGATCGCGGGAGCAGACGTCGTCCTGGATCCCCGGCTTGCACAGCCAGTTGGCGTCGTCCGAGTACAGCTCGCTGGTGTAGCCCTCGTACCCTGCGGGCAGCGCGGCCGCATCGGTGGTCGTCGTGGTCCCCGCGTCGTCGCTCGCGGCGTCATCGTCGTCGCCGGAGCAGGCGGCGGCGACCAGCGCCAGGGCGAGGACGGCTGCGGCCGCGTGACGTGTCTTCATCCCAGGTAGGCCTCCGCCTGGCTGGCGACCAGCTTCTCGATGTCGCCCATGGCGACGTTGACGTCGATCAGGTGCATGCCCCAGCCGCCGGGGAGGTCGCCCCGGATGTCATCGGTGCGGGGGTCGGCGGGATCGCCGTTCACGGTCAAGGACAGCCAGGTATAGCCCTCCTGGCTGGTGCATTCTCCATCGACGAGGTCGGGGTAGGTGACGAACGGCGTGGTGATCTCGCTGTCCCGGGCCGCGTCGGTGAACGGCTGCGAGTTGGAGGCCAGGAAGTAGGGGTGCAGCGTGCCCGGTCCGCCGGACAGGGCGGCCGGGTTGACGCACGCTGCGGGCCCCACCTCGTTGCTGCGGCCGAACAGCCCGTTGGGCATCGGCGGTTGGGTGGACCGGTAGGACTCGTAGGAGACCACGCAGCCGGTCTGGTCCTTGGCCTCGCACAGCGGGATGTTGTCGAGGTCGCCTCCGACTACCTCGCCCTCGGGGACGTGCAGCGGGAAGCCGAGCAGGTAGGCCGCCACCAGCCGGTCCCGCAGCAGCGGCTCGTCGTCGATCTCGTCCTGGATCAGCCGGGAGAGCAGCCCGGCGCCCTGCGAGTGGCCGATGAGGACGAAGCCGCGGCCGTCGCTCTTGGTGGCGATGTAGTCCTTGAAGGCGTCGACCACGTCGCCGTAGGCCATGCCGAAGGGGGACACGCCGGGCGCGGGCGCCGGCCCGCCGCCACCGATCATGGCCAGCGTCACCTGGCGGTACATCGGGGCGAACACCCGGCATGTCGAGTTGAGCCGGGCGGCCTGGTTGTAGACGACGTTGGTCTCCTCGGGGCCGATGACCATGTCGCTGTTCGTGCCCGGATCGCGCGACACGGTCGGGTAGATGTAGAAGCAGTCGATGCCCGGGTCCGCCGCGGGCTCGTGCGCCACCACCTTCGTGGTCCCGTCGGGCTCGACGGCGGTGGCGTCGAGGTCCTGCCCGCAGGCGTCGTCGGCGCGGCCAGGCTCGCACAGCCAGTTGGCGTCGACGCTGTAGACGGCGCTGGTGTAGCCCTGATAGTCCGACGGCAGGGCCACCGGTCGGGTGGTAGTGGTGGTGGCCGGTTCGGCATCGTCGGCGGCCTTGTCGCCACCTCCGCCGGAGCAGGCCGCGAGGATCAGCGCCAGGACGAGAGCCGGCCTGGCGGCATGCTGCGATACCCCCATCACGTTCCCCCTTCGTGCTAAAGCGAACGTTAGTCGGAGTAAGGCAGGCTGTTTACATGCGCTTCATCATCTACGGAGCTGGTGCCGTCGGAGGCGTCATCGGCGGCCGGTTGTTCCAGGCAGGCCAGAATGTGACCCTCATCGCGCGCGGTGAGCACCTTCGAGCCCTACAGGATCGGGGACTGACGTTGGCGGCCCCGGCCGAGACGGTCACGCTTGCCGTGCCCGCGGTGGCGACGCCCGCGGAAGCTAAGCCCGTCGCCGGCGACGTCGTGGTCCTGGCCATGAAGGGCCAGCACACCGAGGCGGCCCTGGACGATCTCCGCCGGGCCGCCCCCGAGGGCGTGGCGGTCGTGTGCGCCCAGAACGGGGTGGAGAACGAGCGCAAGGCGCTGCGGGCGTTCCCCGACGTCTACGGCGTGTCGGTGATGCTGCCCGCCACCCACCTGGAGCCGGGCGTGGTCCTGTGCCACTCGGCCGGGCTCAGCGGGCTGCTGGACGTCGGCCGCTACCCCACGGGGGTGGATGCGACCGCCACCGCGGTGGCCGAGGCGCTGTCCGGGGCGAACTTCAGCTCGGTGGCCCGGGACGACATCATGCGCTGGAAGTACCGCAAGCTGCTGCTGAACCTGGGCAACGCGGTGGAGGCCGTGTGCGGCGGCGAGGCCCGGCGCGGCCCGCTGTACGGCCGGGTCATGGAGGAGGGTGCCGCGGTCCTGGCCGCTGCCGGCATCGACCCGGTGTCCGGTGACGAGGACCGGGAGCGCCGCGGTGAGCTCCTCCGCATGAAGCCCATCGAGGGGGTCCGCCGGGAGGGCGGCTCGTCGTGGCAGAGCCTGGCCCGGGGCCAGGGCAGCATCGAGGCCGACTACCTGAACGGCGAGATCGTGCTGCTCGGCCGGCTCCACGGCGTGCCGGCGCCGGCCAACCAGCTTTTCCAGCGCCTCGCCGTCCAGTTCGCGGCCGAGGGCCGCCCGCCCGGGTCGCTCAGCGTGGACGAGGCGCTGGCCCTGCTGGACGGGTGACCTCGTCCAGCCGCCGGGTCAGGAACGCCCGCTCCGGGGCGGTGCGGGCCCGGCTCAGCGCGCTGCGGTAGGCGGCCGCCGCCTCGTCGGAGCGCCCGAGGCGGCGCAGGAAGTCGGCGCGGGTCGCCGGGAGCTGGTGGCCGCGGGCCAGGCGGGGATCGGCGGCCACGGCGTCGAGGACGGCCAGGCCGGCCTCCGGGCCCTCGGCGAACGCCACGGCCACCGCCCGGTTGAGCTCCACCACCGGGGACGGCGCCTGTTGGGCCAGTGCGGCGTACAGCTCGGCGATGCGGGCCCAGTCGGTGGCCGGCCACGCTGTCGCCCGGGCGTGCTCGGCGGCGATGGCGGCCTGCAGCCGGTACGGCCCGGGCGGGCCGATCCGCCAGGCCCGGTCCAACTGCGCCAGGCCTTCGGCGATGCGGTCCCGGTCCCAGCGGCCGCGGTCCTGGTCCTCCAGCAGGATCAGGTCACCGGCGGGGGACAGGCGGGCGGTGCGCCGGCTGTCCTGGAGCAGGACCAGCGCCAGCAGGCCCCGGGCCTCGGGCTCGTCGGGCATGAGCCCGACCACCAGGCGGGCCAGGCGGATGCCCTCGTCACACAGCTCCCGGCGGATCAGCGCGTCGCCGCCGCTGGCCGAGTAGCCCTCGGTGAACACGAGATAGACGCAGGCCAGGACCGAGGGCAGCCGCTCGGGGAGCAGGTGGTTGGGCGGCACCCGGAACGGGATCCCCGCCGTGCGGATCTTGGCCTTGGCCCGGCTCAGCCGCTGGGCCACGGTGGGCTCGGGCTGGAGGAAGGCCCGGGCGATCTCGGCCGTCTGCAGCCCGCACACCAGCCGCAGCGTCAGGCCCACCTGGGCGGCCGGGGCCAGCGCCGGGTGACAGCAGGTGAAGATGAGCCGCAGTTGATCGTCGTCCACGGGCTCCAGCTCGGCCTCGGGCGGCGGCGTCGCGGGGGAGGGCGGTGCCGCCGCCTGCTCACGGAGGCCCCGGTCCGCCTCGCGGCGGGCCCGGTCGATGGCCCGGTTGCGGGCCGTGGTCGTGATCCACGCCCCCGGCCGGTCGGGGATGCCCCGCTCGGGCCAGGTGCGCAGCGCCTCGACGAACGCCTCCTGGACCGCGTCCTCGGCCGCGCCGAGGTCGCCGAGCAGCCGGGCGAGCGTGGCCAGCGCCCGCCCGGACTCCTCGCGGAACGCCCGCTCCACGGCGGACGCGGCGGGGCAGGGTTCGGTGCTCAGCCGATCTCCCGGACCGGACGGACCTCGATGGCGTGGTCCGCGCCGGTGGGGATGCGCTTGGCCAGCGCGACCGCGGCGTCCCGGTCGGCCGCCTGGAACATGTAGAAGGGTGCGGCCAGGACGGCGGCGTCGCCCAGTGCGCCGTCCGTCACGATGACGTCGCCGTCCCGCACCTGGACCGTCGTGGCCATGGTGGCGGGGTGGAGGGCGGCGCCCACGAGCACGGAGTCGCCGGCGCCGGCCACGAAGTCCATGTGAGCCTGGCCGGCCGCCTCCCACTCGGGGGAGCCGGGCTGGTCGGCAGCGGTCTCCTTGCCGTAGGTCAGCGCGAGGAACCGCTGACCGGTGACCGCATGGTCGTAGGGCCACCAGCCCGCCAGCGGGCGCAGCGTCAGCCAACCGCCCTCGGAGTTGGGGATCTCCTTGGCCAGCTCGATGGCGTCGTCCAGCGACTCGGCCTCCAGCACGTAGAAGCCGCCGATCGCCTCGGACGTCTCGGCGTAGGGCCCGTCGGTGACGAGCGGGCCGCCATCGCCCTGGCGGATGGTGGCGGCGGTGGGCGTGAGATGGAGGGCGGCCCCGCCCCGGATGGCCTCGCCGGCCAGCTCACCGAAGCGCATGTGCCCTTCCATGCGGGCGACGAACTCGGGACTGCCCGGTTCCGGCTCCTGGGACTCGTCCGACCCGATCAGCGCGAGGTACTGCATCGTGGCTCCCTTCGTGGCGGGCGGCGGTCGCCCGTTCACCCCTACGACGAGCGGGCGAAGCATCCTTCGACAGTCTTGTCGCGGAGATTCCCGACATCCGTGGGCGACGAGGACACCGAAGGTAACTGGGCCAGGATTGGGGATAGTCTGAACGCCGGGGGGTGAACCGCGGCTCAGGTCGGCGCGGAGGCGGAATGGAGTCACCAGGCGGAACTCCCACTCACGAGGGCGACGGTCGAACGCCGCCCGGGGCCGTGCCGCGGGCCCGGATGCGGCCGCCCCAGGTGCGGGCCCTCTCGCGGGAGCGGCTGCTGCGGTCGCTGGCCGCGGCGGGCGACCACCGGCTGGTGCTGGTCACCGGGCCGGCGGGCTGTGGCAAGACCACGCTGCTGGCCCAGTACACCGCCGGCTTGACGCTGCCGACCGCCTGGTATCGGCTCGACGCCGGGGACCGCCGGGAGGCCACCCTGCTCGGTCACCTGGCCCAGGCGCTGGCCAGCGTGGTGCCGTCGCTCGACCGCCAGGCCGGGACGGCGTGGACGTCCGCCGAGCAGGCCGCCGACGCGCTGGAGCGGGTGTCGGCCGAGCGGGTGATGCTGGCACTGGACGACCTGCACGTGGTGGCGGGCACGCCCGCCGAGGCCGCGCTGGGCCGGCTGGTGGAGCTGGCGCCGCCGTGGCTGGCCGTGGCGGCCACATGCCGCCAGGCCCCGGACTGGAACCTGTCGCGCCTGCGGGTGTCGGGTGAGCTGGGCGAGATCGGCCACGACGACCTGCGCTTCCGGTCCTGGGAGGTCGAGCGCCTGTTCGCCGACGTCTACGGCGAGCCGCTCCCGCCCGCCGACCTGGCCCGCCTGGCCCGGGGCCTGGAGGGCTGGGCCGCCGGCCTCCAGCTGTTCCACCTGGCCACCCGGGGCAAGCACACCAGTGAGCGGCGCCGGGCCGTGGCCGCGTTGCCGGCTCGGTCCAAGCTCATCCGGGAGTACCTGTCGGGCAACGTGCTCGACGAGCTGCCCGACGAACAGCGCGGCTTCCTGATCGACACCAGCGTGCTCGGGCGGCTCACGCCCGCGCTGTGCAACAGCCTGCGGGAGCGCCACGACGCCGTGCGGCTGCTGGCCGAGCTGGAGGCCCGCCAGGTCTTCGTCACCCGGCTGGACGAGGACGAGCCGGTCTACCGGTACCACGAGGTCTTCCGGGCGTACCTGGAGACCCGGCTGGTGGAGCGGGACGGCGAGCGCCAGGCCAAGGAGTGGGGCCGGCGGGCGGCCGCCCTGCTGGAGGACGGCGGCTGGCTCATGGACGCCCTGCGCGCCTACTGCTGGTCCGGCGACTGGGCCTCGGTGGGCCGGGTGGTGGCGACCGGGGGCGCCGAGCTGGCCGACGACGAGAAGTCGTGGCTGGACTGGCTGCCCGCCGGGCTGGTCGAGGAGGACCCCTGGGTCATGATGGCCACCGCCCGCCGGGCCGCCGCCAGCGGGCGCCTGGCGACCGCCCTCGACCTCTACCAGCGGGCCGAGACCCTGGCGGTCGGCACCGCGGCGCGTGAGATCTGCCGCCGGGAGCGGGCCGCGATCGTGGCTTGGCTCGACCCGTCGGCCCCGGAGCCGTCTGGCTGGGCGGGCCGGCTGCGGTCGGTGGTGCGCACCCGGCCGGTCCAGGCCGTCGCGGAGCGGCCCGCGGCCGCCCTGGCCCTGGGGGGCAGCATCGTGGCCGCCGCCGTGGTGGACGGCGTCGAGACCGATCGGGAGCCGCCCGAAGCCCGGGAGAACGG
>JBKPRS010000385.1:0-3336 GCA_046734695.1 Actinomycetota bacterium
GTGGGCTGGGTCGACGCCGACCGGCGCCGGGGCGAGCTCAACGTGGCCATCCGCACGTTCTGGGAGGAGGACGGCATGCTGCACCTCGGCACGGGCGGGGGCATCACCTGGGACTCGACGCCGGAGGGCGAGTGGGCCGAGACCGAGCTCAAGGCCCACCGGCTGCTGGCGGTGGCCGCCGGCCAGCTCAGCGGCGCGGGCACGGGCCGGTGAGCGTGCCGGGCCCCGTGTGGGTCAACGGTCGGATGGTCCCGCCCGAGGAGGCCGTGGTGTCGGTGTTCGACCACGGCTTCACGGTGGGCGACGGCGTGTTCGAGACGGTCAAAGTGATCGGCGGGCGGCCCTTCGCCCTGCGGCGCCACATCGAGCGGCTGCACCGGTCGGCCCAGGGTCTCGGCCTGGCGGTCCCGATGGGGGACCCCCCGTTGCGGTCCGCCGTCGACGAGGTGGTGGCGGCCTCGGGCCTGGAGTTGGCCCGCCTGCGCATCACGCTCACCGCCGGGGTCACACCCCTGGGCTCGGGGCGAGGCGAGGGCGAGCCGACGCTGGTGATCGCGGCCGGCCCGCTGGTCCCGTGGTCGCCGGACACGACCGCGGTCACGGTCCCCTGGCCATGCAACGAGCGCTCCGCCCTCGCCGGGGTCAAGCGGACCTCGTACGCCGAGAACGTGGTGGCCCTGGCCGAGGCCCGCAAGGTGGGCGCCACCGAGGCGCTCCAGCCCAACCTCGCCGGCAACCTGTGCGAGGGGACCGGATCGAACGTGTTCGTGGTGCTGGACGGCGAGCTGGTCACGCCACCCCTGCTGGCCGGCTGCCTGGCCGGTGTCACCCGGGCCCTGGTCCTGGAGCTGCTCCCCGAGGCGGACGAGGCCAACGTGCTGATGGCCGACCTGGCAGAGGCGGACGAGGTGCTGCTCACGTCCACCACCCGGGACGTCCAGCCGCTCCGCATGCTCGACGGCCGCTCACTGCCGGGCGCCGACGGCCCGGTGGCCCGCAAGGCCATGGCCGCCCTGGCCGACCTCCAGGCCCGCGACGTCGATCCTTAGCGCGACGCCCGCAGGTGGACGACGTCGCCCACCGCGATGGTGCGGCGGTCCCCCTCCACCGTCTGGACCACCAGATGGCCCTCGTCGGTCACGTCCACCGCAGTGCCCTCGACGTCGTCACGGCCGAGGTCGACCCGGACCCGGCGGCCGAGGGTCACGGCGCGGGACCGCCAGGCGTCGAGCAGGTCCGCCGGACCGGCCGCCACCAGGGCGGCGTAGCGCGCGGCGAAGGCCCGCAGGAAGGCGACCAGCAGGTCGGCCCGGTCGATCTCGGGACCGATCCAGTTCAGAGCGGTGGCGATCCCCGCC
This sequence comes from Actinomycetota bacterium, assembly GCA_046734695.1. Taxonomy (GTDB): domain Bacteria; phylum Actinomycetota; class Acidimicrobiia; order Acidimicrobiales; family VFJN01; genus ZC4RG19. The sequence continues at coordinate 1,359 of JBKPRS010000385.1, forward strand.
ACCTCGGCGGCCTCGTCCGGCAGGTCGGGCGGCCACGAGACGTTGATCCCGACGCCCACCACCACGACCATCCGGTCGTCCGGGGCGGGCGCGCGGTAGCCGCCCGACATGGTGGTGCCGGTGGGCCAGTCGGCCTCGGCCAGGATCCCGGCCAGCTTGCGCTCCTCGCCGCCGGACTCGGCGACCAGGTCGTTGGGCCACTTGAGCCCGGCCACCACCCCCGCCACCTCCTCCACCGCCTCGGCCAGGGCCACGCCCGCGGCCAGCGTGACGGAGCCGGCCACCCGGGCGGGTGGTCGCAGCAGGGCGGACAGGAGCAGCGAGGCGCCCGGCGGCGCCACCCACCGGCGGTCGCGGCGACCGCGTCCGGCGCTCTGGTGGTCGGCCACGACCACGATGCCCTCGGGGGCGCCGTCGCGGGCCAGAGCCAGCACGTCCGCGTTGGTGGACCCCGTGGTGGAGACCCAGCGGACGTCCGCGAACCGGGTCCCCGCGAGCAGCGCTCTCGCCCGTTCGCTGGCACCACCCTCCGGCATCCCCGTAAACATATGGCGTGCTCTCAAAGATCCTGATCGCCAACCGGGGCGAGATCGCGGTGCGGGTCATACGGGCCTGCCGCGAGCTCGGCATCACATCGGTCGCCGTCTACTCCGACCTCGACCGTGACAGCCTGCACGTCCGGCTGGCCGACGAGGCGTACAGCCTCGGGGGGAGGACCGCGGCCGAGAGCTACCTCGACACGGAGAAGATCCTCGACATCATCGAGCGCTCCGGCGCCGACGGAGTCCACCCGGGCTACGGGTTCTTCAGCGAGAACACCGACTTCGCCCGGGCGATCACGGCCCGCGGCGTGACGTTCATCGGTCCCCCGCCCGAGGCCATCGAGGTCATGGGGGACAAGGTGTCGTCCCGCATCGCCGCCCAGGAGGCAGGTGTGGCCGGCGTGCCCGGCACCACCGAGTTCCTCTCCTCCGCCGACGAGGTGGTCGCCTTCGGCGAGGAGCACGGCTGGCCGGTCGCCATCAAGGCCGCCTTCGGCGGTGGGGGCCGCGGCATGCGGGTCGTGGCCTCGCCTACGGACGCGGCCGCGGCGTTGGAGTCCGCCCAGTCCGAGGCGCTCAAGGGCTTCGGCCGCGCCGAGTGCTACGTGGAGCGCTACCTGACCTGGCCCCGTCACATCGAGATGCAGGTCTTCGCCGACACCCACGGCAACGCGGTGTGGCTGGGCGAGCGCGACTGCTCGTCGCAGCGGCGCCACCAGAAGCTGATCGAGGAGAGCCCGGCCCCCGAGTTCCCCGACGAGGTCCGCCAGGCCATGGGCGAGGCGGCGGTCAAGGTCACCCGGGGCTGCGGCTACGTGAACGCCGGGACCGTCGAGTTCCTCTACCAGGACGGCGAGTTCTACTTCCTGGAGATGAACACCCGGCTCCAGGTCGAGCACCCGGTGACGGAGTGGGTCACCGGCCGCGACCTGGTGGCCGAGCAGATCCGGGTGGCGTCGGGCGAGCCGCTGTCGTTCTCCCAGGACGACATCGAGCGGCGCGGCCACGCCATCGAGGTGCGGATCAACGCAGAGGACCCGGCGGGCGGGCGCTTCCTGCCCGCGCCGGGGCCGATCACCCGGCTGCGGCCACCCAGCGGCTTCGGCGTGCGCTGGGACGGCGGCTATGAGGCGGGCGACGAGGTCTCGCAGTTCTACGACAACCTCGTGGGCAAGCTGATCTGCTGGGGCGCCGATCGGGACATCGCCATCGCCCGGACCCTCCGGGCGCTGGAGGAGTTCGAGATCGGCGGCATCGCGACCACCATCCCGGCCGACCTCGCCATCCTGCGCCACCCCGACTTCGTGGCCGTCCGGCACTCGACCAAGTGGGTGGAGGATCGGCTGGACCTGTCCGGCACCGCCGCCCCGACCCCGGCGCTGGACGCCGAGGGTGAGCCGGCCGAGCCCAAGGTGCGCCGGGACGTCGACGTCGAG
>JBKPRS010000386.1:0-3463 GCA_046734695.1 Actinomycetota bacterium
GGACTCGGACGAGCCGAAGGGGCCGACGGCCAGCAGGGCGGCCACGACCGCCGCGGCGGCCGCCGCTGCCGCCCACCGGGGCACGGAGTGGCGGCGGGCCCGATCGGCGACGATCCGGTCGGCCAGGTCGCCGGGGTCGAGCAGGGCCGGGGGCATCTCGGGGCGGGCGGCCCGCAGGCGGCGGAGGATCGGATCGTCCCCGTCCGGCCAGATCTCGTCGAGGGTGTCAGTCGAGGGCATGGGGGCTCTCCTCGGGCTCGGGGGCAGTTGCGGCGAACTGTCCGTTCCCCGGCGGGTGTTGCGGATCGGCGAGCCGCGCGGCCAGACGGCGCCGGGCGCGGTGGAGCCGGGACCGGGCGGTCCCCTCGGGCACGGCCAGGACGATGGCCAGCTGGCGGGAGGTCAGGCCGTCCCACGCCACGAGGCGCAGGATCTCGCGCTCGTCCGGGGTCAGCGCCGCCAGCGCGCGGGCCAGCTCGGCGTCGGGCGGGTCGGGTGGTGGGGGCGCCGGCTCGGGCGCGGGCAGCCGGCGCAGGACCGCCCGGTAGCGCCGGGCGGAGCGGGCCTGGTTGCGCCACACGTTGGTGGCCACCGCCAGCAGCCAGGGCAGCGCGTCGTCCTCCGGTACGTCGTCCAGACGGCGCCAGGCGATGGTGAACACCTCGGCCACCAGATCCTCGGCGTCGGCTCCGGTCACCGCCCGGTGGTGCGCGAAGCGCCGCACCCGCGGGTAGTGCGCCTCGAACAGCGCCCGGAAGTGCGTCGCGGCATCCATGCCCGATCTCTGTCCGCGGCGCCCGATGTGTTGCACTCGCCCGCTAGCTTGCGCGCGATGGACATCGAGAGGGACGGCGGGCTGGCGGTGGTGCGGCTGGGCGACGGGCCCAACGCCTTCGACGGCGACTTCGTGGCCGCGCTGGAAGGCGCGCTGGACGAGGTCGAGGCCGATGCGGATGCGCAGGCCCTGGTCACCACGGGCGGGGGCAAGCACTACTCCAACGGCTACGACCTGGACTTCCTGGGGTCGCTGGATGGCGATGCGCTCTCCGGGTTCCTGGACCGGTCCCGCCACGTGCTGGCCCGGGTGCTCGCCTTCCCACTACCGACCGCGGCCGCGCTCAACGGCCACGCGTTCGGGATCGGCGCCATGCTGGCGCTGGCCCACGGCCGGCGGGTGATGCGCTCGGACCGGGGCTGGTTCTGCCTGCCCGAGATCGACCTCGGCATGCAGTTCCACCCGTCGATGCTCGCCCTGATCAACCTGGCGCTGCCCGCGGCCAGCGCGCAGGAGGCCATCCTCACCGGCCGCCGCTACGGCGGCGCCGACGCGGTCGCCGCCGGGATCGCCCACGCCGTGGCGGGCGAGGACGAGCTGGTGCCGACGGCGGGCGCGGTGCTCGAGCCCTTCACGGGCAAGGACCGCGCCATGGCCGCGCGGATGAAGCGCGACCTGTACGCGCCGGTGCTGGCCGCGCTGGAGAGCTGAGCTCAGTCGCCGGGGAGGACGTCGACCAGCTTGCGCCCGCGGCGCTGGCCGAACTTCACCTTGCCCGCGGTGAGTGCGAACAGGGTGTCGTCGTTGCCCCGGCCGACGTTCTCGCCCGGGTGGAAGCGGGTGCCCCGCTGGCGCACGATGATGGCGCCGGCGTTGACGGCGGTGCCGTCGAACACCTTCACGCCGAGGCGCTGTGCGTGGGAATCGCGGCCGTTCTTGGTGGAGCCGGCGCCCTTGGTCTTGGACATGTCGTCGGCCTCCCTCAGCCCTTGCTGATGCCCGTGATCTCGATGGTGGAGTACCGCTGGCGGTGACCCCACCGCTTGCGGTTGTTCGACTTGTTCTTGTAGGTGAAACCGGTGACCTTGGGGCCCTTGGCCTCGCCCACGACCTTGGCGGTGACCTTGGCCTTGGACAGCGCCTTCGGGCCGGCCAGGACCGTCTCGCCGTCGACCAGAAGCACCGGCGTGAGCTCGACGTTCTCGTCGTCGTCGCCGCCCACCAGCTCGATCTGGAGCTGCTGGCCGTTCTCGACCCGATACTGCTTGCCACCGCTCTTGATGACTGCGTACATGCGTTCTGCCTCTTCTGGGGCGCCACACGACGCCGCCAACCTCCAAGGGGACGAGACAGCCTACCCAGCAGCCGGGGAGCCTGCCACCCGCAACCGCCGGAACGTCCGCTGGACGGAGGCGTGGCGTGGCGCACGGAGGCCCCGGCACTGGGCGACCTCGTGCAGGCGCTGGCCGCCGAGGTCGCGGACGACGACGCCTTCGGCCGGCACGTCCGCGCCTCGTTCGACGCCGCCGCCGCGGCCACGACCCCGTACCACGAGCTGTCCGAGGACGGCGGCCGCACGGTGCTGGTCGCCGCCAACCGCGACCACGTGGTCCTGGCGGTGACCGGACCGCAGCCCCGACGCCGGAAGCTGATCCACTCCCGCTTGCCGGGTGCAGCGCAGCGTCAGTCGGGCAGGAGCTCCTTGTCGATGAGGATGCCGCGGCCGTCGCAGTTGGGGCAGCGGCCGGCGAAGGACTCCAGGAGGCCCTCGCCGATGCGCTTGCGGGTCATCTCGCACAGGCCCAGCTCGGAGATCTCGAAGACCTGGGTGCGGGTCTTGTCCCGGGACAGGGCGTCGCGGAACACGCGGACCACTTCGTCGCGGTTGTCCTTGCGCTCCATGTCGATGAAGTCGACGACGATGATGCCGCCCACGTCCCGCAGGCGGAGCTGGCGGGCGATCTCGACCGCCGCCTCCAGGTTGTTCTTGAACACCGTCTCTTCCAGGCTGGACCGCCCGACGTTCTTGCCGGTGTTCACGTCGATCACCGTGAGCGCCTCGGTGTGCTCGATGATCAGCGAGCCGCCCGAGGGCAGCCAGACCTTGCGGTCCAGCGCCCGGTGGAGCTGCTCGTGCACGTGGTGGCGCTCGTAGAGCGGCAGCGGCTCGGCCTCGGTGTCGTAGTACTCCACCCGGTCGGCCAGCTCGGGGCTGATGGACGCCACGTAGTCGCGCACCGACTCGAACAGCTCGGGGTCGTCGATGAGGACGCTGCGGTAGTCCTGGCTGAACTCCTCGCGGATGACCCGCACGGCCATGTCCGGCTCGCGGTACAGCAGCGCCGGCGCCTTCGACCGCTTGGCCAGCGCCTCTATCTGCGACCACAGGTCGAGCAGGCCGCGGACGTCGTTCTCGATCTCCTCGGTCGTGACGTTCTCGGCCGCGGTCCGCACGATCACGCCGTGCTGGGCCGGCTTGACCCGGTCCAGGATCGACCGAAGCCGCTTGCGCTCGTCGTCGGGCAGGCGCTTGGAGATGCCGTAGGTCGACGAGTTGGGGATCAGCACGACGAAGCGGCCGGGCAGCGACACCTCCTGGGTGAGGCGGGCGCCCTTGGCCCCGATCGGGTTCTTGGTGACCTGGCACAGGATCGTCTGGCCGGCCCGCAGCACGTCCTCGATGCGGGG
>JBKPRS010000387.1:0-1410 GCA_046734695.1 Actinomycetota bacterium
TCGGTCCTCCCGGTCCGCACCGACTCGCCCGTCACCGCGAGGTCGCGTAGGCGGTCCTCGTAACCGGGGAAGCCGAGGGGGTCGCCCGCGAAGACGTCGGCATCCCACTCGGCGACTGCGGGATGGAATGGCACGGTCGGACAGTCTCCCATCCGGTCCGCCGGCGTCACCAGAACGCCGGACCGGCGTCGGTGCCCGGCGTAGGACCAGCGCTCAGCGCAGGCGGAGCGCCACCTCGTTGGCCAGCAGCCGGCCGCGGACGGTCAGGACCGCCTGCCCGCCGGCGGTGTCGACGGAGACGAGGTCGGCCAGGTCCTCGACCGGCAACGTCGCGGCCGGGACCCCACCGCGGGTGCGGACCGCGAGCTGGAGGGCCTCCAGGCGGCGCTCGTCCGGATCGAGGCGTTCGCCCGCCGCCTCGGGCGACTCGCCGGCGGTGACGGCGGCGATGTAGCGCTCGGGCGTGCGCACGTTCCAGAAACGGCGTCCGGCTCGGTGGGAGTGTCCGGCGCAGCCGAACGCCTGGTACTCGCCCATCGTCCAGTAGAGCTGGTTGTGACGACACTCGTGGCCCGGACGGGCCCAGTTCGAGATCTCGTACCAGGCCAACCCGGCCTCCTCCAGGGCGGTCGATGCCGCAAGGTACTTCTCGGCCTGGTCGTCGTCGTCCGGGTGACGGGCGGGGTCGTCGGCCAGGGGCGTGCCCGCCTCGACGGTCAGGGCGTAGGCGCTGACATGGGGCGGGTCCAGGGCCAGCGCCTCGTCCAGCGTGTGGCGCCAGTCGTCCAACGACTCGCCCGCAACCCCATAGATCAAGTCGAGGTTGAGGGTTGGGATGCCGGCTTCGCGCACCCACTCCACCGCCCGGCGGACGTTGGCCGGATCGTGCGTGCGGCCCAAGGCCACGAGCACATGGTCGACCATCGACTGCACGCCGAGGCTGATCCGGTTGACCCCACCGGCGGCATAGGCCGCGGCCAGCGCCGGGGTGACCGTGTCGGGGTTGCACTCCACGGTGACCTCGCAGCCCGGGGCGCGGGGCACCGCGGCCAGCACCTCCATCAGGCGCTCGGGCGCCACCAGTGACGGCGTCCCTCCGCCCACGAAGATGCTCGTGGCCGCCGGCAATCCGGCGGCCACGGATCGTTCGACGTCCGTCAGGCAGGCGTCGAGATAGGAGTCCTGGAGGTGGTGGCGGTCGGTCCAGGTCGCGAAAGCGCAGTAGTCACAGCGTGCCGCACAGAACGGCACATGGATGTAGACGCCGACCGGCGCCGCCGCGCTGACGTGGTCCCGGGCCGCGACCGCCCCTCCTCTCAGCGGACGAGGCAGAGGCCCAGGCTGTCGAGCCGGGCCGGAACCTGGTCGGGGTGGCAATCGAGGATGCAGGCCACAGCCCGCAGGTCCTCG
>JBKPRS010000388.1:0-1833 GCA_046734695.1 Actinomycetota bacterium
CCTCCAGCCTGCGGCGGGTGGCGAGCGCGGCGCCCGCGGCAGCCGCCGCCGCACCGCGGACCGTGGCCGAGCTCTGGGTCCCCGCGCCCCGGGCCAGCCGCCCGGTCACGCCCATGGCGCCGCGCAGGCTGAACACGTTGCCGAGCCCCAGGTCCTTGAGCGCCCAGCGCATGGCGATGATGGCGACGAGCGGCGCCGCGGCCTGGAGCATGGCGGCCCCGAAGCCGGCCCCGCCGCCCTCGGCGGCGCTGAAGGCCCCGGTCAGCTCGCCCAGCCGGGAGATCACGCTGATGATGGTGAGCAGGACCGCCAGCAGCGACACGAACACCGCCTTGGCGAACACCGACCCCGCCCCGATCTTGAGATAGCGCCCGAAGATGCGGCCCGCCGCCTCCGACGGCCACATCCCCACCAGCAGCAGCAGCGGCAGCGCCACGCACACCAGCACGGTGAGGAACTGGGCCACCAGGGTCCCCAGCGCCAGCCCACCGATCGCCCACAGGTACACGGCGGCGATGACGATGGCGAGGAACGCGTGGGGCACCGCGCCGGTCAGGCTGTGGCCGTTGAGGGCGAACACCCACTCCCGCCCCGCTGGCAGGTTCTCCCGGTCGGAGTCTTCGTAGGGAGCGATCACGCCGTTGAACCCGGCCCCCGCCACCTCGGCTATCTGCTCGTCGTCGTAGACGGTGAACGCCTCGGTGATGTCGTCGCCGGTCCCGAACTGGAAGGGGCCGTCCCCGTCCCGCACACCCCACTTGGTGCCCCGCGGGTCGGGCTTGGTGGTGCCGCTGCCGTCGACGCCCCACCAGTCCGAGCACGTCCCCTCGGTCAGCTCGGACGGCGGCGACCCCAGGTTCCACATGAGCCGGAACTCGGGGTTCACCGCGAAGCCCGAGCCCGACAGGTCCCGCAACGCCCCGCCCGACTCCTCCTTGAGCCCGGACCTGTCGGCGTAGTAGCCGCACACGGCCCACCCGACCATGCCCCGGCGGAAGTCCTTGGTGTCGTTGAAGCGCCCGAACGGGGCGCTGCCCTGGGTGCCGGGCGCGGGCAGGGCAGCGCCCGCAGCGGCCACCGCGGCCTGCTGGATCGCGGCCTGGTCGGACGGCGCCACCGCGGCCTTGTCCTCCAGCACCCGGCAATAGGCGCGGTGGGACAGCTCCGGATCGCTGCCGAACTGGGCCTGAATCCACAGGTCGAGGTAGGCGGACTCCCACAGCGACGACATCAGCGACGCCAGGTGGGGCTGGAACGCCACCGCGCCGACGAGGTCCTGGCCGAAGTCGCCGTCCTCGTCGAACGAGGAGCGCAGGGCGTTCACGTAGTAGCTGCAGTCGAGCAGGTTGTCGGGCGCCGCCCCGGGGGACGGCCGCGGCGCGGCCTGGCTGATCTGGTCGGCGACGATGTTGGACATGCCGACGCCCCGCTCGGCCAGCCACGCGGGGCTGCCGGCCTGGGCGCCTCCCCCGCCGTCGGGGGCCGAGCGGGCCAGCAGAACAAGCAGGACCGCGAAGCAGAGGAACGGGCGGGCCAGGTCCCGCAGCGGCGTGTCGCTGTTGCGGGCGGCCCGGGCCACGACCACGACGGCGGCCAGCGCCAGCACGGCCAGGCCGATGCCGGACAGAACGATGTCGGCCGCGGCCGCGAAGCCGGCGTCGATGGGCTGGAGCGCCACCGGGGTCGAGCTGGCGCCGTCCCGCCGGTTGAACAGGTCGAACGCCAGCGCGGTACGGGTCACCCACTGGAGCAGGCGCCACATGAGGCCGGCCATGCCGTAGAGGAACGTGACCAGCGGCTGCATGACGTTGGCGGCACCGATCTCGGTGGCCC
>JBKPRS010000389.1:0-2275 GCA_046734695.1 Actinomycetota bacterium
GACGCCCGATGAACGACCACCACGAGCTCGTGTCCTCCATGCGGCGCCAGGTCGCGCTCCTCATCGGGGACGAGGTCGACCGCCGCGAGCGCGAGGGTCTGGATCCCCTCGACGACGTCGACCGCCGGATGATGGCGGACGCCGAGATCCGCCGGATGCTCACCAACCACTGGCGCACGACGTCCGAGCGGGGCGAGCCCCGCCTTAGCCGGGACGACGAGCTCCACATCGCCGAGGCGGTCCGGGTCTCGGTCTTCTCCGCCCTACCGGGCCTCGATGAGTACCTCGCCCGGCCCGACGTGACCGACATCTTCATGAACGGCTGCGACGACGTCCGCCTGCGCACCATGTCCGGCGAGGAGATCGTGGTGGCGCCGCTGGTGTCGAGCGACGCCGAGCTCGTGTCCATGATCCAGGGCCTGGCCCGGCGAGCGGGGCGCCTGGGCTCGGGCGACGCCATCGGCCCATCCGAGCTGGGCGGGGCGCACGAGAAGGAGTTCAACTCCTCCAAGCCGCTGCTGAACCTGCAGCTGTCCGACGGCTCCCGGCTGGCCGCCGCCGCGTGGGTCACGCCGCGGCCGTACGTGTCGATCCGCCGCCACCCGCTGGCCGATGCCGCGCAGAAGGACCTCGTGGCCCGGGGCATGTACGGCGAGGGCATCGCCAGCCTGCTGGCCGCGGCCGTGCGGGCCCGCAAGAGCATCATGATCGCCGGCGGCCAGGGCCGCGGGAAGACGACGCTGATGCGGGCGCTGCTGCACGAGTGCGACCCCAGCGAGCGGATCATGGTCCTCGAACAGGAGCCGGAGCTCCAGCTCGACGCCGACCCGGTGCGCCACAACCACGTGCTGAACTGGATCGCCCGGCCCGCCAACATGGAAGGCGAGGGCGCGGTCACGCTGGCCGACCTGGCCTGGGCCATCAAGCGCCACAACCCGGACCGGATCGTGGTGGGCGAGGTGCTCGGCGCCGAGGTCATGGTCATGCTCGAGGCCGCCGGCCAGGGCATCGCCGGGGCGGTCTGCACGATGCACTCCAAGGACGCCTACCGGGTGTTCGGGCGGATGGTCCACTACGCCCAGCTGGGCCAGCCCAACGTCACGCCCGCGTTCGTCATGGACACCGCCGCCGACGCGCTCGACCTGGTCATCTACCTCGACGTGACCCCGGACGGCCGCCGGGTCGTCTCCGAGGTGACCTACGTGCACCGCTACGACCCGACTGCCGGCCACGTCGTGGCGGACCAGTGGTACTCCCCAGGCCGGGACCGGGCCGCGGTGCGCAACCCGCGCGCCCCGATCCCCACCCAGCTCCTCGACGAGCTGGTCGACTACGGCTACGACCCCGCCCTGGAGGCGCGCTGGTGACCGCGCCCGCGGTGCTCGTGGTGTCGGTGGCCTGCGGCCCTGACCCGGCGCCGGAGGCCGGCGGATGACAGTGCTCGCGGCCCTGGCCGGCCTCCTCATCGCAGGCGGGATCGCTCTGATCGCCAGCGGAGCCCGTCGTACCCCGGTCGAGCCGGCCCGCTCCGAGGCCCGTCGCCGCCAAGCGGAGCAGGTGATCACCCGGGCGGCCCTCGCCGCGGGCGCAGGCCTGGTCACCCTGGCCCTGACCCGCTGGCCGGTGGCAGCCCTGGGCGCGGGGGTGGGCGCCTACGTGATCGCCGGCCGCCGTGGCCGGCCGACCCCCGCGGCCGAGATTGACCGCACCGAAGCGCTCGCCGCCTGGGCCGAGATGCTGCGGGACGGCGTGGGCACGCCCCGAGGGATCGAGGGGATCATCACGTCGACCGCCTCGACCGCCCCGGTGCTGATCCGCCCTTCGGTGATGCGCTTCGCCCACCGGCTGGCGTGGCAGGACCTCCACGAAGCCCTGCCGGAGCTGGCCACCGAGCTCGACCACCGCATCGGCGACCTCATCGTGACGTCGCTGGACATCTCCGCCCGCACCGGCGCCCGCCAGGTCCGAGCGGTGCTCGACGACCTCGCCGACGCCGCCCGCGAGGAGGCCCGCATGCTGCGCCGCCAGGAGGTCGCCCGCGCCCGACCCCGCTCGGAGATGCACCAGGTCGTGTTCATCTCCACCCTCGTGGTGGCGGCGCTCGCGGTCGTGGGCCGGGACTACCTGGCCCCCTACCGCACCGGCGTGGGCCAGATCGTCCTCTGTGCCGTCGCCGGCCTGTGGGCCATCGGCTTCAGCGCCATGGCCCGCCTCGCCCGCGCCGAGCCCGTCGAGCGCTTCCTGACCGTGAGGGACAGGACATGATCGGGGCCGC
>JBKPRS010000390.1:0-6492 GCA_046734695.1 Actinomycetota bacterium
CAAGACCCAGGGCCACACCCGTGGCCCGACGGCAGGTCCCGGGGCCGCAGCCAGCGGGGAGGGAACCGTGTTGTCCGCCACCCATGACGACAACGAGAGCGGGGCCGGCGCGACGTGACCGACGCGCCACCGGTGGCCGACGAGGCCGCCGCGCCTCCGACCAAGCCCGGCCCGGGTGCGGCCGCCATCCGGCTCGAACGCCTCACGAAGCGCTACCCGGGCGCGGCGGGGCCGGCGGTCGACGGGCTCGACCTGACCATCCCGCGGGGCGAGCTGGTGGCGCTGGTGGGACCGTCCGGCTGCGGCAAGACGACCACGCTCAAGATGATCAACCGCCTCGTCGAGCCCACCGGCGGCACGGTCTGGATGGACGGGGTCGACGCCCGCACCCTGCCGGTCCACCAGCTCCGGCGGGGCATCGGCTACGTGATCCAGCAGGCCGGGCTGTTCCCGCACCGCAAGGTGGCCGACAACATCGCCACCGTCCCCCAGCTCGCGGGCTGGTCGAAGGACCGGGTGCGCCAGCGGGTGGCCGAGCTGGCCGAGCTCGTCGAGCTCGACCCCGACCTGCTCGGCCGCTACCCGTCCGCGCTGTCCGGCGGCCAGCAGCAGCGGGTGGGCGTGGCCCGGGCGCTGGCGGCCGATCCGCCGGTGCTGCTGATGGACGAGCCCTACTCGGCCGTCGATCCCATCGTGCGGGCGCGCCTGCAGGACGAGCTGCTGGCGCTCCAGGAGCGGGTGCAGAAGACCATCGTCCTCGTCACCCACGACATCGACGAGGCGATCAAGCTGGCGGACCGCATCGCCATCCTCAAGGTGGGCGGGATCCTGGCCCAGGTCGACACGCCCGAGGACCTGCTGCGTTCGCCGGTCGACGAGTTCGTCGCCGACTTCCTGGGTGACGACCGGGGGATCAAGCGGCTGTCGCTCATGCGGGTGCGCCAGGCGAAGCTGAGCCCGGGCCCGGTGGTGGCGCCGTCGGACTCTTCGGCCGACGCCCGCGCGGTCATGGCCGCGCAGCGCACGGACTGGGTGGCGGTGGTGGACCCCGACGGGTGCCTGACCGGCTGGGTCGGCGCCGCGGCGCTCGACGGCAACGGGCAGATCGCCGACGCGGTGCCCGAGCCGTTCGCCGCCGTGGTCGACCCCGACACCACGCTCAAGGCCGCGCTGGACCAGATCGTCACGTCCCGCACCCGGGTGGCCGTGGTGGTCGACGCCGGTGGCCACTACCAGGGCGTGCTGACCGTGGACGCCCTGGCCGAGGGGGTCACGCGGTGATCGGCGCGCTGATGCTCGGCGCCGACGAGCCGCTGATCGAGTGGGACTGGGTGAGCCGTCACACCGACGAGATACAGGAGCGGCTGTGGCAGCACTTGTCGCTCACCGTCGTGGCCGTCGGCATCGGTTTCCTCCTCGCCCTGGCCATGGCCGTCGTCGCGGTGCGCTGGCGCTGGACCTACGGGCCGCTGGCCGGCCTGGCCGGCGTGCTGTACGCCATCCCGGCGCTGGCGCTGTTCGGCATCCTGGTGTCGATCCCCGAGTTCGGGCTTGGCTTCCGCACCGCGGAGGTGGCGCTGGTCAGCTACACGCTCCTGATCCTGCTGCGGAACATCGTGACCGGACTCGACTCGGTGCCGGCCGCCACCCGCGAGGCGGCCGACGGGATGGGGTTCGAGGGCTGGCGCCGGATGCTGTTCGTCGACATCCCGCTGGCCGCGCCGGTCATCATCGCTGGCCTGCGGATCGCCACGGTCACCACCGTGGGACTGGTGACAGTGGCGGGCCTGGTCGCCGCGGGCGGCCTGGGCGAGCTGATCACCGAGGGGCTCGGCCGCAGCTTCTCCACGCCCATCGTGGTCGGAGCGGTTCTGTCGGTGGCTCTGGCGGTCGTGCTCGACCTCGCGTTCCTGGCGCTGGAGTGGGTGCTGACCCCGTGGGCCCGCGCCCGCGCGCCGAAGGGCGGTGACCGGTGAGTGGCTCGTTGCAGCAGCTGTGGGACTACCTGAACAGCGACCAGGCGTGGTCCGGCCAGAACAGCCTGCCCGCGCTGACCTGGGCCCACATCCAGATCTCGGTGGCCGCGGTGCTCGTCGGGGCGCTCATCGCCATTCCGCCGGCGGTGCTGCTGGGCCACGTGCGCCGGGGCGGCATCGTGGCGGTCTCGATCGTGAACATCGGGCGGGCCATCCCGTCCTACGCGGCGATGGCGCTGATCCTGCCCTTCGCCCTCAAGTACGGGTTCGGCCTCGGCTTCTGGCCGACCATGGCGGCGCTGTTCCTCCTGGCGGTGCCGCCCATCTTCACCAACACCTACACCGGCATGATCACCGTGCCCGAGGAGACCCTGGAAGCGGCCCGGGGCATGGGCATGCGCCCCGGCCAGCTCATCCGCCAGGTCGAGGTGCCCGTGGCGATGCCGCTCATCCTCACCGGGCTGCGGGTGTCGGCCGTGCAGGTGGTGGCGACGGCAACGCTCGGCGCCCTGGTCGCCTACCGCAACCTCGGCACGCTCATCGTCACCGGCTACACCAGCCCCACCAAGGGCGGGCTGCTGGCCGGCGCCATCCTGGTCGCCGCCCTGGCCCTGGCCACCGACGGGTTCTTCGCCCTGGCCGAGCGGCGGCTGGTGCGGTGGCGGGCGCCGCGGGGTCGGGCCGGCGACGCGGCCCTGGCGGTCGAGCCCGAGGCCGTGCCCGCGTAGATCCGTGCGTTCCCATCGACAGCGACCCTTGCGGGGGAAAGGAACCAACCCGATGAGACGACATCTGAAGGTGATCGCCGTGCTGGCGGCCTTCGTCCTGCTCGGCGCCGCGTGCGGCGATGACGACGACGACACGGCCAGCAGCGGAGACAACGGTGGCACCGAGAGCACGGTGCCCGAGGGTCCCGCGATAAGCATCGGCGCCCAGGACTTCGGCGAATCGGCGATCGTGGCGCAGATCTACAAGGGAGCCCTCGCGAACGCGGGCTACGACGCCGACGTCCAGGAGCTGACCGGCTTCCGCGACCTCGTGTTCGGCGCCTTCGACTCCGGCGACATCAACCTGGCCCCCGACTACGTGGCCTCGCAGCTCGAGTTCCTGCTCGCCCAGGCGGGCGAGGCGGGCGGCCAGGCCACCAGCGACGTCGACGAGACGCTGGCCAAGCTCACGCCGCTGCTGGAGGACAAGGGCCTGGTGGCGCTGACGCCGTCCGACGCGGTCGACACCAACGCCTTCGTCATCACCAAGGAGACCTCAGACGACAAGGGCATCACCAGCCTGTCCGACCTGGCCGAGAAGGGCTCCGACCTCACGCTGGGCGCGCCGCCCGACTGCGAGACCAACGGCTTCTGCATCCCGGGCCTCATGCGCGTGTACGGGGTCGACTTCACCAGTCACTTCAGCCCGCTCGACTTCGGCCTGATCCCCGACGCCCTCGACGCGGGCGAGATCCAGGTCGGCGTGGTCGGCTCCACCGACGGCCGCCTGGCCGACGAGTCCACGGGTTGGGTCCTGCTGGAGGACGACAAGGGCATGTTCGCGGCCGACAACGTCTTCCCGGTGGCGTCACAGGAGTTGATCGACGCCTACGGCGACGACTTCAAGGACCTCATGGACAGCATCTCGTCCGAGCTCACGACCGACGACCTGATCGCCATGAACAAGCGCTACGACATCGATCACGACGACGCCGAGGACATCGCGGCCGACTGGCTGTCGGATCACGGCTTCGACTGATCGGGTCGACGCGGTAGACCGGTCGTCGTGGACGTCCACGAGCTGATCGAGCTACGCCAGGAGTACAGCTTCGCCGGACTGTCGGCCGCCGACCTGGCGGCCGACCCGGTGGAGCAGTTCCGCACCTGGTTCAAGACCTGGCACGACGTGTGCGTCGGCGACCCCAACGCCATGGTGGTCGCCACCGCGGGGGCGGACGGGCGTCCGTCCGCCCGCACGGTGCTGCTCCGGGCCCTGGACGAGGGCGGCTTCACCTTCTTCACCAACCTGGACAGCCGCAAGGGCCGCGAGCTGGCCACCAACCCGCGGGCCACGCTGCTGTTCCCCTGGCACCCGCTCGGGCGCCAGGTCATCGTCGAGGGCCCGGCCGCGGCGGTCGACGCGGCCGCGTCCGACGCCTACTGGGCCACCCGGCCCCGGGGCAGCCAGATCGCCGCGCTGGCCTCGCCCCAGAGCGAGGTGGTGGCGGACCGGGCCGACCTGGAGCGCCGCTGGTCGGAGGTGGAGGCCGCCCACGCCGGCGGCGACGTGCCCCGGCCCGCGCACTGGGGCGGCATCCGGGTGGCGCACGAGCGGGTCGAGTTCTGGCAGGGACGGGAGCGCCGCCTGCACGACCGCCTCGTCTACGAGCGCGACCCCTCGGTCGACACGGGCTGGCGGATCTCGCGGCTCGCGCCCTGATCCGGCTCGGGGCCGCGGCGTCCGAGACGGACGGCGACGGCCACCGCGGCCAGCAGCACGACGATCACGACCGCGATGCGCAGCGCGCCCGTGTCCTGCACCCACTCGGTGACGTCATCGGACCAGCCGATCACCCGGTCGGTGATGCTGGACGTCGGCACCTCGCCGGGGCCGGACCGGTTGAGGCGCAGCTCCAGCCAGCCGTAGTAGACGACGTAGGCCCCGGCCAACGCGACCAGCCCGCCGGCGACCCGCCCGATGTAGGGCTGGGTGCGCCGCAGGAAGCGGACGATGGACGTGCGGGCCAGGGCGATGCCGACCGTGAGGGCCAGCAGCACGAGCGACATGCCCAGCGCGTACAGGCCGAACACGATGAGCCCGTCCGCCACCGACTCCCGGTTTACGGTGCCCGCCACGCCCACCAGGAACGCGGGCAGCGCGCAGCCGATGGAGGCGATGGCATAGGACACCCCGAACACGAACATCGACCCGAGCGTGCGCTCGCGCCCGCCCCGGTCCAGCCGGGGGAGCGCCACCCGCAGCTCGCGGCCGGACAGCAGGGCTATGCCCAGCCCGAACAGGCCGACGCCGATGACGAGCGAGATCCACGGGGCGTTCTCGTACACGGGCAGCGAGGTGAGCTCGACGGCCAGGCCGGCGAGGGAGAAGACGGCCAGGAAGCCGAGCGACACGGCGCCGGCGACCCACACCGCCTGGGCCACGCTCGCCCGGGGGGCGTCGCTCTCGTCGCCCTCCAGGCCCAGGAAGAACGACAGGTAGGCGGGCAGCATGGCGAACCCGCACGGGTTGACGGTCGCCACCATGCCCAGGGCCAGGTAGTAGGCCCAGGGCCCGTCGGGGCCGATGGCGGCCAGCGTGCCCGTCACGCCGGCACGCCCAGCAGGTCGCTGATCTTGTCCCGCAGCTCGTCCTCGCCCAGCGGCCGGCTGACCACGTCCTTCACCTCGCCCGACGCGTCGATGAACACGGTCGTGGGCATGGCCAGGCCGCCGAAGTAGGTGATCGCGGTGCCCTCGAGGTCGGAGTAGGTGGGATACGTGACCCCGGTGCGCTCCACCGTGTCGAGCGCGTCCTCGGGCTGGTCGTCGTACGCCATCCCGACCATGGTGACCTGGTCACCCAGGCTCTGGTGCACCGCCTCGAAGCCGGGCATCTCCGTCAGGCAGGGCGCGCACCACGAGGCGAAGAAGTTGAGGACGACCGGCTTGGTGCCGATCAGCTCGCCGAGGGTGTGGTCCGCCCCGCCGTCGAGCGCCCCGAGGCGCACCTCGGCCACCGAGCCGGGCAGCTGACCCTGGGGCGACAGGTCCACCTGGTCGCCATCCGAGGACCCGCCGGACGCCTCGGAGTCGTCGCCCCAGCCCAGGAGCGCGGCAGCGCCCACCGCTGCGACCAGGGCAAACGTGGTCGCCACGAAGATCGCGATGAAGGGGATGCGGCGATTTGCCACAGCGCGACGCTACTGCCGCAACCGCTCACCGCGGCAATCGAACATGTTGCCTGAGGCCTCGCTGTCGAGCCGCGGCCCGGTCGCCAAATCGCGGACTCTTGGGCTTTGGCCCACGCCCCATCCGCTCGGCTGGGCGGCCTGGTGGCGTCCCCCCGGGGGACTGGGGGCCCGCCGTGCGGGAGCATCGCCGCCGCGCGATGCCCCCGCACCAGGTCTGTCGATCACTCGCCCGCATTCGCCACTGTGCCGGTGACGGCCCCGGTCGGCGCAGCTAGTGGTGCCGAGGATCGTTTTCGTTCTTGTACGTGTCCCTACGCAATCCGGATCACCGCCACTCCTTGCAGATGGTCGGGGATGGGGATGTCCGGAAGCTGGTCTTCCGGACGGGCCAGCTTCGGCGGCCGGCCCCGCCGCCTCTTGGTGGCCAGGATCTTCCCGTTGAGGAACAGCTGGCCGCCCCACACGCCCCACGGCTCACGCCGCTCGAGGGCGCCTTCGAGGCAGGGGATCATGGCCGGGCACGTAGCGCAGATGTGCTTGGCCCGGGCGATGTCTTGCAGCTCCTCGCTGAAGAACATGGTGGCGAAGCGACCGCTGCCGTCGTTGCAGCGGGCGTGC
>JBKPRS010000391.1:0-12681 GCA_046734695.1 Actinomycetota bacterium
CCGCTTCATGGTGAGCTTCAGCACGTCGCGCCGGCTCCTCGGGCCGTGATCCGCGGCGATGAAGTGGTTGCCGATCCACAGCGAGAACGCGAGCACGCAGCGGACCTCGACCTCGTCCTCGTCCGGGCAGAACGCACCGAACAGCGAGCGCATGTAGTCCATCCGCCGGTTGTCCACGCGCCGCAGCCGCCTCGCGACCGTCCGGTCCCGACGGGCCCAGTCCCGGACCGCCAGGTCGATGCTCACCGCCTCGTCGGAAGCCAGTGCGAACAGCCCTCGGAGCTTGGTCCTCGCGTCCCCGCCCTTGTCCTCCAGCTGGTCGATGACGTCGTCGACCAGGAGCCGTTCCCAGGCGTCCAGCATCTCGCCGAGGAGCGCGCCCCGATCGTCGAAGTGCCAGTAGAACCCGCCCTTCGTGACCCCGAGGTCGCGCGCCAGCTGCTCGACGCGCACGCCGTCGGGACCGCCCGCGGCCAGCGCCCGCAGGCCCTCCTCGATCCAGCTCTCGCGCGGCGTGCGGGTCGCGACCACGTCTGCGACTATACGCCACCGTATGGATGATGTCAGCGCGGGTCGGGCAGGTCGATGTTCCAGTAGCGGACGGGGGCGAACAGGTAGCCCTCGTCCCACGGCGTGAGGGCGAACCGGGCGATGGCCCGCTGGCCGCCCTCGTGGTCGCCGTAGAGGATGTCGACGGTCAGCGGCTCGTGCGCCTCGATGGCGCCGAGCATGCCGTCGCGGTACGGATCGTCGGCCTCGCGGATCGAGCCCTGCCAGAACCCGACGTCGCCCGCCGCCACGTAGAGGTCCCGGGTGAGGCGGCGGAACCGCTCCGGCGGCTCGTGGTCGTCGTCGGCCCCCTTGCGCTCCGGGTACGGGTACCAGCCGTGGAGCAGGGCGAGGCCGTTGCCGCTGTTGCGTACGGCGGCCGCCAGGTAGATCACGTCGTCCATCACCTCGACCACGGCCCGGCCGCCCTCGGCGCGGGCGAAGTGCCGGTCGATCCACAGGACCTTCTGCGGCGGGTCCTGGGGCCGGGCCGACGACAGCAGCGGCCGCAGGCCCGCCAGCAGTGACCGCTCCGCGGCCCGGGCCGCCCGGTTGGCCGACCGGACCGCGGCGAAGGTCGCGAAGGCGAGCACCAGCGTCCCCAGCGCGGTGGCGAGCGAGGCGACCGTCGGCCAGTCGACCCCGGTCACATGACCGCCGGTTCCGTGACCGCGGCCTCCGGCTCCGCCTCGCCGCCGGCATCCTCCTGATGGGTCGCCAGCGACACGGCCACCAGTGCAGCGAGCGCGAGCCCGCTCAGCAGCACCGGCTCGCCGGTCCAGCTGGCAGCCACGATCGCCGCGGCGGTCAGCGGGCAGGCGAAGGCGCGGAACGGGCCGGCGGTCTTGTGGCGCCAGTGCAGCACCCACACCGTCACCAGGTACAACGCCACCGGCAGGGTGAGCACGAGAGCCGCCTCCCGGTCGGAGAGGGTCGACTCCCCCACGGCCTGGTCGGCCGCCACCGCCAGGCCGACACCCACCGCCGCGGCGCTGGCGAAGACGAAGTAGTGGCCGTAGCCCCACAGGAACGACTGCAGCGCCTGGCGGGCCGAGAACGCCTCGCGGGCCCGGGCCAGCAGCCGCTCGGTCGGCTGGTCGAAGTAGATCCACCACATGCCCGCCACGATCAGGAACCCGCCGATCGCCGTCGTGACCAGGTCGGAGAAGGCACCCCCGGCATCCAGCGCCGCCTGCATGGCCACCGTCGCCGACAGCACCGACTCGCCCAGGACGATGATCGTGAACAGCCCGTAACGCTCGCCGATGTGGCCCGGGTGCCAGCTGGTCGGCGCCACCCGCTCGGCCCACACCGGGACGGCCAGCTCGGCCAGCGCCAGCACGCACCAGCCCGGCACCCACCACGAGTCCGGTGCCACCAGCAGCGCCAGCCAGCCGATCTGGCACGCGGCGATCCCCCCGGCGTAGCGGAGCGCGCATCTGCGCCCCTCGCGATGCTGGGCGGCCGCCCGCAGCCACTCGGCGATGGCCCCGACCCGCATGATCACGTAGCCGGCGACCACCACGCCGGGGTCGAGATCCTCCAGGAACCGGGGCACGCCCGCCGCGAACACCAGCACGCCCGCCATCTGCACGAACGTCAGGACCCGGTAGGCGGCGTCGTCGGGGTCGTAGGCCGACGAGAACCAGGTGAAGTTCATCCACGCCCACCAGATGGCGAAGAACACCATGGGGTACGCCAGCAGCGCGTCCCGGGCGTGGCCGTCGACCAGCAGGTGGTGCATCGTGCTCGACGCCTGGGCCACGGCCACCACGAACGTCAGGTCGAAGAACAGCTCCAGCGGGGTCGAGACCCGGTGCTCCTCGTCCGGGTCGCGCGCGGACATCGTCGTGAGCAGGCGGACCACCATCCCGTGAAGTGTGGTGCCCGCCGCCTCACCCGGGAAACTCCTGGCCCGTGGCGGAACGTTACGGCCGCGCCGTGGCAAACCGCAGGAGGACATGACGGGTGCGGATGGCCTTGCGCAGCGGATCGAACAGGCTGAAGTCGTGGACGACGAGGCTCGACGGTCCCCGCGCCGCGAACCGGAACTCGAGCACCACCTCGCCGTCGATGGTCCAGACGACCCGCTGACCACCCGTCCCGGTCGGGTCGGCGACCTCCCGCCGCGACCAGCCCCGCTGCCAGTAGCTGACGGCGTGCTCGGCCAGGATCGCCGTCACCGCCGGCTCGATCCGCCCGACGGCCCGCTGGAAGCGCCACGCTGTCCCCGGGCTCGACCCCGCCATGGGCAAGACGGTACCCAGCGCACCCGGCCGGCCCGGAGGGGAATATGGGGCCATGACCGACGCCAAGGCACTGGTGGCCGCCTTCGCCGACCGGCTCGAGCGGCGGGACTGGGACGGCCTCGCCGAGCTGCTCGACCCCGACGTCGTCTACGAGCTGCCCCAGACCCGGGAGCGGATCCGGGGGCGTGACCGCTACGTGCAATTCAACGCCGAGTACCCCGGCGACTGGCACGTCGAGCCCCGGGTCGTGCTCGGCGACGACCACGACGGCAGCCTGCTGTTCCGGTGGCGGCTCGACGACGAGGACATGCTCGCCATCGCGTTCTTCGAGGTCACGGACGG
Organism: Actinomycetota bacterium; assembly: GCA_046734695.1. Lineage (GTDB taxonomy): Bacteria > Actinomycetota > Acidimicrobiia > Acidimicrobiales > VFJN01 > ZC4RG19. Next base: position 3,141 of record JBKPRS010000391.1, read on the forward strand.
GCGAATCACCAAGGTCACGGACTTCTGGCCGGAGCCCTACGAGCCGCCTACGGGCCGGGAGCACCTGGTCGAGCGGTGGTGACCGGCCCGCCGGCCATCGGCGACCTCGGGCTGCTGGGCGACACCCGCACGGCGGCGCTGGTCGACACCCGGGGTCGCATCGTCTGGCTGTGCCTCCCCCACTTCGACGGTGAGCCGGTCTTCGCCGACCTGATCGCCGGGGCCGGGGGCGGGGTGTTCACGCTCGGTCCGGCCGGGGACGCCGAGGTCGTCGAACGCCGCTACCGCCCGGGATCGGCGGTGCTGGAGACCACGTGGCGCACGGACGGCGGCGAGCTGGTCCTGACCGAGGGCATGGTCGCCGAGGTGGAGGGCGAGCTGCTCCCCACCTTCTGCCTCGTGCGCCGGATCGAGGCGCGGGGCGGCGCCGTCGACTGCCTGCTCCGGCTCGACCCGCGCTTCGGTCCGGAGCGGCGCCGGCCGCGCGTCCGCTCGTCCCCCGCGGCGCTCGTGCTGGTCGACGGCGGGATCGCGCTGTCGTTCACGGCCGACCGCGAGCTCGCGCCCGGGCCCGGGCCCGGGCAACCGGTGGCGTTCGGCCTGGAGCCGGGACGGCCGCTCACCGTCGTGCTCACCGCCGCCGATCGCAGCCCGCTCACCCTTGTCGCGCCCGACACGGCCTGGCGGGCGCTGGCCGCGGACGAGGGCCGCTGGCGCCGCTGGTCGGCGGGCGTCGAGCTCGCGGGACCGTTCGCGGCCGCCGTCGAGCGCAGCCTGATCACACTGCGGCTGCTCACCTACTCGCCCTCGGGCGCTCCCGTGGCCGCCCCGACGACGTCGCTGCCCGAGCAGGTCGGCGGGGCCAGGAACTGGGACTACCGCTACGCCTGGCCGCGCGACGCCAGCATCGGGATCGGCGCCTTCCTCGGGGTGGGCCTCGAGGGCCAGGCCCGCGCCTTCCTCTACTGGCTGCTGCACGCCAGCCGCCTGGACCGGCCGCGCCTCCCGGTGCTGCTCACCCTGTACGGCCGGCACGTGCCCGCCGAGCACGAGCGTCCCGACTGGCCGGGCTACGCCGGCAGCCGGCCGGTCCGGTTCGGCAACGACGCCCGCGACCAGCACCAGCTGGACAACTACGGCTGGGTGCTCGACGCCATGTGGCTGCTGGAGCGGGCGGGGCACCGGCTCTACGGCGAGACGTGGCGGATCGCCAGGGCGCTGGCCGGCCACGTCGCAGACCGGTGGCGCGATCCCGACGCCGGGCTGTGGGAGGTCCGTGGCGACCCGGCCCACTACGTCCACTCCAAGCTGATGGCCTGGCTGGCCCTCGACCGGGTGCTGCGCATCGCCGATCGCCACCGCGTCCGGCGCTCCATTCGGGCCCGCTGGGTGTCCGAGCGGGACGCCATCGCCGCCGACGTCCTGGCCCACGGCGTCGACCGGGGGCGCGGCTCCTTCGTCCGGGCCTACGGCCGGACCGACCTCGACGCCGCCCTCCTGGTCCTCCCGTTGCTCGGCCTGGAGCCCCCCGACTCGCCACTGGTGACCGGCACGGTCGAGGCCGTGTGGCGCGAGCTGTCCGCCGGCGGGCCGCTGCTCTACCGCTACACACCCGGCGAGGACGGGCTCGCGGGCGACGAGGGCGCGTTCCTCCCGTGCTCGTTCTGGCTGGTCCAGGCCCTGGCGGCGACCGGATCCGTCGACGCGGCCGTCGGGCTGATGGAGGACCTCCTCGCCATCCCCGGGCCGCTGGGGCTGTTCGCCGAAGAGGTCGATCCCACCACCGGTGCGCAGGTCGGCAACTACCCGCAGGCCTTCACCCACGCCACGCTCGTGCAGGCCGCCCTCGCCATCCGGGACGCCTACGACGGATCGAGCAGCAACCCGAGGGCGATGCCGAACGCGACGTGAGCGAGCAGGGTGACCACCGGCGTCTCCCGGCCGTAGTTCAACCCGAGCAGGCCGGGCGGCTCCAGCGCCGCGCCCTGCGCCAGCCCGGCCCGCTCGGACGCCATGTGGGGATGGATGCCGGGCAGCAGCGGGACGATCACCAGCAACGCCACCGCGCCGTGCAGCGCCCCGAGCAGCGCGCCCGCCCACCACGTCGCCTCGCCGGTCGCCGCGAACACCGCCGCGTAGCCGAGGGCGAAGCCCCACCCGTTCACCAGGTGGATGAAGAACCCCGCGACCCGGGCCCGGTCCGGGTCGGGGATCACGATGGTGCCGAGCATGAGCGGCAGGTCGAGGCGGGTGCGCCCGGCGAGCTGGGCGCCGGTCATGAGCGCGGTCAGCGCCGCGGTGGCGATGAGCCCGAAGATCGCCCAGCCGCCCCAGTCCACCGGGTCACACCTCGCTTGCCGGCCTGGTCCGCTCCACGGCCGCCGACGCTAGGGCCGGCCGGGTCCCAGGGAAAGGGAACGGGCGGCAGCCGTCAGGTATCCACGCTGTGGAGCTCTGCGATCCGCCTGACTCCGGTGCGAGCGCCGGGCATGTCATGGATCTCTGCCTTGATGTGCTCGGCGCAGCGTCGGTAGCTCGGATCCCGAAGCACCGTGAGCAGCGCATCCCGAATGGCGGCAACCGACGATCCGTCCCTGAGCAGCCGTTCGCCCGCGCCCGCGGCCACGACTCGATCCGCATTGGCGTACTGGTCGGCCCCCTGGGGAAGGACCAGGAGGGGTACTCCGAAGGCGAGGGCGCCGAGTGTCGTCCCCGCCCCTCCGTGAGTCACCATGGCGTCGCACCGCGACAGCAGGACACCCTGCGGGATGTACCGGTGGACGAAGACGTTGTCGGGCTGCGGTCCGAGGGCGGCCGGGTCGTTCTGGCGACCGACGGTGACGATGAGAGCGAGATCTTCATCGCGCACCGCCTCGATCACGGAGAGGAAGACGTCGAGGTTGCGGTTCCACACCGTCCCCATCGTCAGGTAGACGGTCGCCGCCGAGTCGATCCGGTCGAGCCAGTCCGGCGGGTCGAGGTCGGGGATGTCGGCGGCTCCTGGTCGAAGCCGTTGGACGGCAGCGAGCGAGGCGATCTCCGGGTTCTGCAGCGACGGGGGCCAGGTGTCGAGGTAGAGATGGCGGAACAGCCCCGCCACCGGGTGAGGCGCAAGGCCCCGGGCCTGCCAGTGCGGCGCGGCTGCCTCACCGGTGGCGTGGAGCAGCGACAAGTCGATCAGGGCCCCGTAGCCGACATCCGCGTACGGGATCCCGCGGGCGGATCCGACAAGTGGTGCGGCGAGCTCGGCCACCTCGTGCACGAGGAGCTCGGGCGCCCAACGCTCGACGATCGAGTCGAGATCACGGGCTCGGGGCTCCAGCTCGAGGTTGGCGAAGATCTCCGTCAGGAAGAAATGGCGCTGTTCGTTGCCGACCAGCTGATCGAACCCAGGGAACCGGGGCGCCCACTCGGCCCGGAAGCCTTCGTCCGGCCCCGCGCGGAATGCCTCGAAGCCGGCCGCCTCCGCTCGGGTCGCGTACGGCTCACCCGTGGCGAACGCAATGGCGTGCCCCGCTGTGGTTGCCTCGCGGGCCAGCGGGAGCAGCGGTTCGAAGTGCCCGGCGAGCGGCCGGCAGGTGAACAACATCCGCTTCGCGCCCACTCCCGCCATCTTCGCAGGTAGGGGCTTCGTGGGCTGTCATCGGGCGCCGATGCGGCGGGCGGCGTCGCGGGCCGCGAGGACGAGCACCAGCAGCGGTCCCCACAGCAGGAGGGATGAGGAGGCGGCTGTGAACCAGAAGTCGCCGGTGGTGGGGCCCAGGGCCAGGCCGTCCACGGCCCACTCCAGGATCCGGAGCTGTACCGGCACCCAGAAGACCAGGGCCCAGGCGGCGACGAGGACGAAACCTCCGAGCCAGACCCAGCGGAACCACCGACCGAGCGAGACGTCCCGTGGGCTCGCCGCGGCGAGCTCGTCCGCCTCGGCGGGGCTGAGGCGATGCAGCGCCCGGCGTAGCAGCAGCGACTTGATCCGCCAGAGGTTGCGGCATCCGGTGGCGACGACCAGCAGTGCGTAGAGGTCCGTGCGCAGGAAGACCATCAGCTGCCACAGCATGCTGGCGATCTGGACGAAGGCCCAGGCGCCGAGCAGCCGCAGCACCACCCTGGGCGGTGACCAGAGGTTCTCCTCGGCGGCCAACCTGGCGCCGAGCAGGAGGGACAGGACGACGGAGTCGACGGCGAGGCCGGCGAGCACGGGCCCATAGCGCTGGCGTCGGGGCACGGACCACAGCTGGGACAGGTCGGTCTCGAAGACGAGGAACACCATGCGCCGGTCGATGCCGAAGCGGGCCGCGATCCCCGCGTTGCGGGCCGCGAGCCAGTGCCACCCCTCGTGCAACGCCAGGACGAACGTGGCGCACGGGATCAACAGCAGCGCGCTCAACCCGACGTCGCCCAGAGCGAAGGCGTCCCGGTGATCGGGCCGAAGCTCGGGCCGGAGGAGCAGGCATCCGACGTCGAACAGGGCCAGGGTGGCGTACAGGCACCAGGCGACGCGTCCGAACAACGGTCGCACGAGCTCGGGCCGGGGGCCTCGGAGCCATCGGCGCCCCTGGATGGCCGCGGTCCGATCCGGGGCCCGCGTGTCGTCGGTCCCGGCGGCCTCCCCGCCGGCGGCGACGAAGCCGAGCTCGTGGAGCGCGGTGACGAAGTCCTCCATGTCGACGGGAGTCCCCGCCAGCGCGGCTGCCTCCCGGCCCGCCTCCTCGACGGTCGCACCGCGCTGGAGGGCCCGGATCACCAGTCCACCGACTGGCGGGAGCGACACGAAGGTGCCCGTCTCGGGGTCGCCCACCAGCACGTCGTCACCCTCGTCGACGACGCTGAGCGGCCGCAGCGGGACGGTCCCGCTCATCGGCGAACTGATGACCGCGCCCTCGACCGCACGTCCGCCGCCTGGCGGCACACCACGCAGTCGAGGTCCCGCGTGATGGGCATGCGGTGGGATTCGAATCCGTTGCGAACATCGAGGAAGACCACAGCGCCCGCCGCGTAGGGCGGCTGGAAGCCGGTGATGTAGCGCGCCGCCTCCTGGGCGATCAGCGCTCCGACGATGGCAGCGACCGGACCGGTGAGCCGGTTGGTACGGGGGAGCCGGTCGTCCAACCGCACGGCGAGCCCGCCTGAGCCCGGCGACCCGGCGTCGGCCGCCCTGGACGCGGCGCACGCCTGGCAAGCGCTGCGGCCTGGATCAACCGAGGAGTAGACGAGCTGGGTTCCGAACAGGGCTCCGCTCACCAGAGGGATCCCCGCGCCGACCACGGCCTGGTTCACCCAGGCTTGAGCACCCGGCGGCTCGTCGAAGCTTCCCGTCACCACGTCGGCCCCGTCGAAGAGGCCGTCCAGGTCGTCGGCCTTGCCGATCCAGCGGTCGACGGCGCGGACCCGAATGGTCGGGTCGTACTCGCGGACCCACTCGGCGGCCCGGTCGACCTTGGAGCGGCCGACGTCGGCGTGCCGGTAGAGGAACTGGCGCGAGAAGTTGCGCGGTTCGACGTCATCCCGGTCCACCAGGGTCAGGCTCCCGACGCCCATCCCGGCCAGGCACTGGACGATGGCCGAGCCGCCGCCCCCCACACCGAGCTGCACCACGTGGGCTCCTCGCATACGTCGCAGGAACGACGCCCTGGAGCGATTCAGATCCGAGAACTGGCCGAAGAAGGCCAGGTTGCTGAAGTGGCGGGCGTCCAGTTGCGGGTCCTCGAGCCCGAGACCCGATGCGTCCTCCACCAGCCCGGCCTCGTCGAGCACGTCGAGCACGACCGCAAGCTGCTCGGCGTCCACCTGGACCCCGGCTGCGACGAGAACCTTGCGCAGGTCCTCGGGCGAGCGCGGCTGGTCGTGCAGGGTCGTCAACAGCAGCTCCACCGAACCGTCGGGGTCCACCAGGTGGGTCATCTGGCGCCGGTCGAGCATGACGATCAATGCGTCGTCGGATCGCTCCCAGGCACACTCCTTGAGCCCGACCAGCGCCACATCTCCCGCCGACCCGCCGGGGTCTCGGGGGAGGCCGGCAGTCTCGGCCACCACCCCGAGATCCGACATTTCCTCCGGCCTCAGACCGGCCCGCCGTCCCAGCTCCAGCCGGTTGCCTTGACGGGCTCGACCTTACGGATCTCGATCTTCATGACGCTCGTTCTCCTCTCGGTTGGGGGGCATTTCACGGCGCAACATCCGCGGCCAGTCGCAGGCTACGGATGCCGTTGCTAGCGACGCGTGAACCGGCTGCTAGCCGTGCGTTGGCCGCCGCAGCTGAGCCGCACCGCCGAAACATGCGGTCCGAGCACGGTGCCGGGTGCGCGCCGTCCGCCCATGCCCACCGCGAAAAAGCTGGCCGTGAGGCCGAGGCGTCCGCACGACGGCGGGACGGACGTCGCCCAACTGCCGAACCCGTCACCCAGGAAGTCGAAGATGCAGCCCTGCCTGTCGAACGCGACCGCATCCGCTCGGCCGTCGGCGTTGATGTCACCGGCGCCTTCGAAGTGCATCCGTAGAAGGCGTTCCAGCCGCACCCCCCAGTCCCCGATGTAGTTGAACCCGAACGTCGCGGTTCCCTGCCAGCGGGCGAGGCAGCCGTCACCGAACCTGACACCGACGACGTCACCGATGCCGTCTCGGTTGAAGTCGCCGAGTCCGGTGACGTCGTGGTAGCTGTCCCAGTTGCAGCCCCAGTCGCCGATGTACGCGGCTCGCCAAAGCTGGGCCGCGGCTGCTGGGCGGCGATGGTAGGGGTCCGCCTACGACGCTGTGGCGTCGCCCGCGGTCAGGGCGCAGGCGGTGCCGGCGCCGTCGAGCCGCCGCACTCCCGGCCGATGCGCCGCCCTGGGCCACGGCGTTCTCAGCGGTGACGCCCCCTCGTCGGACCGCTGGCCTCGCCGTCGCAGCCACTGGGTTCTCGTCGTCACCCGAGTTGCCGCGATGGCCCTCCGGGGCCTCGGTGACGGTCAGCGCGGGCGCGGCGTGCTCGGGCTCGGTGCCGTCCTCGGTAGGCGGCGCAGTTGGTCGTTCTGGGAAATCTCCTAGGGACCGAGCGTGCGGTTTCCGTCACCTTGGCACTGCCCAGCCCGGCCCCACGCCAACCCGGACCGAACTGCCGAGGCACGGCAAAGGGGAAGGCCATGCGCAAGTTCCGAAGTGCTCTGAGCGCGCTGCTGCTCGTCGTCGGCGTGATCGCGCTCCAGCCGGTCAGAGCGGATGCTCAGGTCACGACGCAAGCGAGCATCTCGCTGATGCGGAACGACTACAACCGCGACGGCGTGAGCGACCTGGTGGGGATACGGCTCTCCGACGGCTGCCTCGCCCGGTGGAGAGGCACCGGCGACGGCGGCTTCGCGTACATCGGCGACGTCGGCTGCGGCTGGAACGCCTACGACCAGCTGACCGCGGTCGGCGACTTCAACCGCGACGGCAACGGCGACCTGGTGGCCGTCAGGCGCTCCGACGGCTGCCTGGCCCGCTGGCGAGGGACCGGCAGCTTCGGCTTCGTCTACATCGGTGACTACGGCTGCGGCTGGAACGCCTACTACGCGCTGGGCGGCGCCGGCGACATCAACGGCGACGGCATCGGCGACCTGGTGGCCGTCAGGGGCTCCGACAACTGCCTCGCCAGGTGGTTGGGCAACGGAAACGGTGGCTTCACCTACATCGGCGACTACGGCTGCACGTGGTACTACGAGCTGGACTTCACCGGCGTCGGTGACGTCAACCGCGACGGCCGCGCCGACCTGCTGGCGACCTACTGGAACCCCCCGTGCTTCAGGACGTTCGCCGGCGACGGCGCCAGCACGTTCCACTTCATCGCTGAATACTGCTACCTGCTCAACCCGGACGCCCAGGTCGTCGGCATGGGCGACATCAACCGGGACGGCAACGGCGACTTCGTGACCATCAACAGCTGGGGGTGCCTCGAGCGCTGGCTGAGCGACGGCTACGGCAACTGGTTCGACACCGGGGAGGTCGGCTGCGGATGGTCGAGCTACTGGATCGCATGAGCTCCCGCCGCCTGCCGGGACCTGAGGTGCCTACCGGTCCACTGGCGAGGGCCACCATGCGACCCCGTTAGGACTCGCCCACGACCCGCTGCTCAGAGGTCAGCATGGTCGACGGAGGGCGCAACCCCTCGACCCTAGGAGTACGATTCCGGTTGCACGATCGCACCCGATCGTGGCGGCCCCGTTGAGGGCCCGACTCGGTGCTCTGGACCCTGGTAGCGCGTCGTCGAGACAGACCAGGAGGTATCCATGGAGCGTCCCGAGATCTCGCCGCCGGAGCCTCCGCAGGTCGTGGTCGTGCTGGCGAATGGTCACACGGAGGACACGCTCGTGTGCCTCGCCGGCGAGCACGACCTGAGCTCGGTCGAGGAGCTGGTGCGGGCGATCGCCACGGTCGTCGATGCCGGGCAGTCCGATGTCGTCATCGACCTCAGCCGTGTCGGGTTCATGGACAGCACCACCCTCGACCAGATCCTGGCAGCGCACGCGCGCCTCGGGGCGAAGGGCCGGACGGCTCGCATCCGCAACCCGTCCCGCCCGGCCCGCTACCCGCTGGAGCTCTGCGAGCTGACCCACCGGGTCGAGCCCTGACCTCGACCGAGCGACGACGGGAGCGGATCCTCCGTTACCTCCTCGACGGCGCGTCGGGTGAGGTGACGACCGACCGCCTGTGTGTGTCCTCCGCGGTGCTCACGGGTGTGAGTGGGGCGGGGATCATGCTGATGCCCGATGACGTGGCCCACGGGTCGTTGTGCTGGAGCAACCCGACCAGCGCGCTCATCGAGGATGCCCAGTACACGCTGGGCGAGGGCCCGTGCCTGGACGCGCACCGGCAGGGCCGGCCGGTGCTGGAGCCCGACCTCGCCGGGGTCGGGACCACCCGGTGGGCTGCGTTCACCGAAGCGGTCGTCGCTGCCGGGGTCGGGGCGGTCTTCGGCTTCCCGCTGCGGGTGGGGGCGGTGCGGTTGGGCGCCCTCAACCTCTATCGGGACCGGTCCGGCGATCTGACCGACGACCAGCACGCCGAAGCGCTCGTGCTGGCGGATGTGGCGGCCGAGGTGATCCTGCTCATCCAGGCACGGGCGCCGGCCGGGATGTTGGCGGACGAGCTCGCCCGCTCCGCCGAGCTCCACGTCGTCGTCCACCAGGCCGCGGGCATGGTCGCGGTCCAGCTCGGGATCGGCGTGGCCGACGCGCTCGTCCGCCTGCGAGCCCACGCCTTCGCCACCGGTACACCGCTGCACAAGCTCGCCGAGGACGTGGTGGACCGGCGGTTGCGGTTCGACACCTCCGACGGTCTGGGAGAAGAGCGGTGACCAACGGACCGGGCGCGGCAATACTGGCCATCTAGATCGGGAGGCTGGTGATGGCACGAGAGACGATGCTCGCCAGGGCGCTCGTGGAATTGGCCGACACCCTGGTATCCGACTTCGACGTGACCGAGTTGCTCACAGTGCTCACCGACCGCTGCATCGACGTACTCGATGTCGCGGCCGCCGGCATCATGCTGGCCTCACCAGCCGGCGACCTGCGGGTGATGGCCTCCT
>JBKPRS010000392.1:0-5804 GCA_046734695.1 Actinomycetota bacterium
CCGTCGCTCGCCAGGTCCCGAGCAGGGTGACCGACGCCGCCACGTCCACGGCCCGCGATCGTAACTCACCGTGAGCTAACAGCCACGGAGAGAGTTGAACACCTCACGGGGTCAGATCGACCACGTCGGTGTAGACCACACGCTCCTGGACGCCGGGACGGCCCAGCGACAGGCCCTCCTCCCGCTGGGCGACGAGGTTGGTCGTGGTGCGCGGTGCTCAGCCTTCCGTCAGGCGCTTGGCGTAGGCCTCGTTCAGGTCGTCCCAGCCGTAGTTCGTGGCGTCGCGGCCCCGGATGGGACCGATGGGGTTGCCGTCGAGCAGACGCTCGGCCACGACCAGGCAGAGGTGCCAGCCGGCGGCCACCTTCGACACCATGTCGGGGTCGGCCGTCTGGTGGCGGAGGGTCAGCCGGGTCCCGGCGGCGGTGGGCTCCAGCTCCCAGCGGAGCAGGTCGGGGCCCCACGTGTACTCCAGCAGGCGGGGAACCTCGGCCCGGACGACGGTCGCCGGCATGTCCTCCCGGACCTCGCCGTCCACCATCGTGAGCGTCGCATCGCCCGGGCTCCCGAGGTCGCGGTCGGTCGTGAACGGCGCCCACGCCTCCAGTTGCCCGGGCTCGGTGAGCGCGGCCCACACCATCGCGGGGGCGTGGCGCAGCTCGCGGGTGAGCACGAGGGTCCAGGTGCCCTCGCCTTGCTCGGTGTGCACGTCGGCGAGGGGGCCGGGATCGAAGGCTTCGGTCATCGCTCGTCCTCCAGGTTGTCGAGGTGACGCTCCAGCGCGTCGAAGTGGCGCGCCCACAGCCGCCGGTAGGGCTCCAGCCAGCCGTCGACCTCGCGCAGAGGGCCGGGCTCGATGCGGTAGATGCGGTGCTGGGCGGCGATGCGGCACGACACGAAGCCCGCGTCCCGCAGCACCCGCAGGTGCTTGGACACCGCAGGCTGGCTGACCGTCAGGGTGCGGACCAGCTCGCCGACGCTGGCATCGGACCCCCGAAGGTGGTCGAGGATGCGGCGCCGGGTCGGCTCGGCCAGGACGGCGAATGTGTCCGTGGGCACCGCTTTATATTCCTAGATGGTTATATGCCTGTCAAGGACTGCAGTTCCTCCGCCCCGCCCGCCCCGGGCGACTGGTGGGCCGGGGCCGCATCGTCCGCAAGGGCTGCGACGTCGGCTTCATGAGCGGCGAGCTGGTCGACTCCGACGGCGAGGTCGTGGCCGTCGCGACCGCCACGGCCCAGATCCGCCGCCCGCCGCCCAGCTAGTCGACCTTCGCCATGTTGGCGAAGCGGGTGAACTGCTCGAGGAACGCCAGGCGGCACACGCCGGTGGGACCGTTGCGGTGCTTGGACACGAGGATCTCGGCCTGGCCCCGGTCGGGCGAGTCGGTGTGGTACACGTCATCGCGGTAGATGAACATGACGACGTCGGCGTCCTGCTCGATGCTGTTCTCGACCGTGATGCCGTTGGCCACGAAGTTGTGGGTGGACTCGACCGTGGCGTCGTAGACCACCTGGCGGCCGCGGGGCTCGATGGCGGTCACGGTGTCCCAGGAGACGTCGGAGGTGGCGAGCGCCCGCACGACGTCGTCGTCGATCACCTCGGCCAGCCGCGCCAGCAGCTCCCGGTCCGGGTCGGCCTCGAACAACCCCGGTCCCGCCCCGCCGGCCGCCAGCAGGCGGACGGGCGGGATGCGACGGGCCGCGGCCCGGGCCCGGACCCGGCGCCAGACCTCGGCGGGCACCCGGTCGGGAGCGGTGCCCGCGGGCGACACCGTGAGGCGGTAGCCCGTACCGGTCGGCTCGATCGTGCAGGCCTCGCCCAGTCGCAGCAGCAGGAGCCGCAGGTCGTCGAGGAGGCGGCGTCCGGGAGCGTCGAACCAGCGGGTCGTGCCGTCGTCGCCGCCGCCCTGCGCCCAGACGCGGTCCACGAACGCGGCGACCTGGTCGTCGCCCAGCGCGAACACGGGGGCGGGGACGTAGCGGTCCCGGCCACCGGGGAGCACGTCGGCGAGCAGCGCCACGTGGGCGTCGGGCAGCACGCCCGCCTCCTTGGGGGCGGGCAGGACACGGGGCACGGCGATGCGGCTGCCGGGGGCCAGTTCGTCGAGGCGCAGCCAGCCGCCCACCGTCAGGAACGGGTGGTTCGCGCTGGCGGTCACCTGGCGGCCCGAGGCCAGCCGCAGCTCGAAGCAGTCCTTGACCCCGGTGGGGAAGGCCCGGGTCATCGTGGCCGGCACCAGCCGCAGGTCGATGTCGAGCGACCAGACGGGGATGTCGCGCTCGCCGCTCGCCGCCAGGTCCGCGATCGCGACCTCGGCCCCGGTGTCGGCCCGCAGCACCCGGGCGTCGCCGGTCAGGCAGCCCGATTCGCGCAGGTCCGCCAGCATGGGCCGCTTGTCGGCCCGGAGCTCCAGCTGGCGGGACAGCTGGGACAAGGCCACCACCGGGCACTCCAGCTCGCGGGCCAGGATCTTCAGCCCCCGGCTGATCTCGGACACCTCGACCTGGCGGTTCTCCGCCGAGGACCGGCCGGTCATCAGCTGGAGGTAGTCGACCACCACCATGCCCAGGTCGCCCACCTGGCTGCGCAGACGGCGGGCCTTGGCCCTGATCTCCATCACCGTGAGATTGGGGTTGTCGTCGATCCAGATGGGCGCGGCGGCCAGGCGGCCGATGGCCTGGCTGATGCGGCTCCAGTCGTCCTCGCTGAGGCGGCCGGTGCGGACCCGGGCGGAGTCGATGCGGGCCTCGCCACACAGCAGGCGCTGGGACAGCTCGAGCGCCCCCATCTCCAGGCTGAACAGCAGCACCGGCCGGTTGGCGTGCAGCGCGGCGTGGGCCCCCATGCCGAGGGCGAACGAGGTGTTGTGCACGAACACGTCGGCCGCCACGAAGTTGTGGGTGTCGGGGATCGTGAGGTCGTAGACCTGCTCGTCGCCCTCGTGCTCGACGGCCACGATCTCGTCCCACAGCACGTGGCTCGCCGGGCCCTCGGCCCCTGGCGGTCCCAGTCCCACCCCGGACCCGCCCGGCGCCCCCACCCCACCGGCCTCAGCGGCCTCACCGGCCTCACCGGCCAGGCCGGCGGGAGCAGGCGTGGCGGCGGCGGCGCTCTCGCTCACCATGCGGGCGTGGGCGACGATCGCACCCAGCTCGGCCTCGTGGCCCAGCAGGCCGATGTGGGCGGCCAGCAACATCAGGTGCTCGGGCTCGTCCACCACCAGGTCGTGCGCCAGCCACGTCGTCTGGTCGACCGCCACCACCGCCTGGCTCACCCGCGAGGCCACGCCGAAGCGCAGTAGCAGGTGCTGGAGGTCGTGGGCCAGGCCCACACTGCGGGTGCCGACGACGAGCCGCCCGGGCTCGCCGTGCTGCGGACGCCACAGCGCCGCGCCCACGCCCAGCGCCCGGTTGAGGAACCGGGCCAGCAGCTCGCGGGGCAGGCGGAAGACGGCACCGGGGACCCGGCGGGCCTCCAGCGCCGGGGCGACGTCGTGGCGGCGGGCGAGCGCGATCAGCTCGGGCGAGGCGGTCACGTCCCAGGTGCGGCCGCCGTCGGGCAGCTTGCGGTCGGCCACCCCGACCTGGAAGCGCGCCCCCCGGTACTCGATGTCGGCCGCCACCTCACGGTTCTCGGTCCACAGCTTGGGGCAGCCCTCGTCCTCGCCGGGGGCCATGACGAGGTGGGCGAGCAGCACCACCTCGTCGGCCGGGAGGCTGACCGAGCCGAACACCGGGATGGCCGCGGGCACCCCCACGACCCGCCCGGGAGCGAGGTCGGCCAGCGGCTGCCAGCCCCCGGGCGTGAGGAACGGGTGGCTGGCGGTGGTGCGGATCTCGCGCCCCGAGCGGGTGCGGACCCGGAAGACGGGCTTGCGCCCGTCGTCGACGAAGGCGCTCGGTCGCGCCTCGACCACCCGGGCGCCGTCGAGGGTGAGGACCGTCACGTCGTCGCCCGCGGTCCCGGCCCGGTGCAGCTCGGCCGCGGTGCGCAGGTCGCCCGTCGCGGGGTCGACCACCAGCGTGTCGCCCGCGACGCACTTCCCCATCGACGGCCGCGCCCCCACGACGACCAGGGTGCTCGGCTGCAGGCCGGACAGCAGCTCGTCGAGGTCGACGTAGCCGGTGGGGACGCCGGTGATGGCGTCGCCGCGGCCGTAGAGGTGCTCCAGCCGGTCGAGGTTCAGGCCCAGCAGGTCTTCGATCTTGGAGGTCGAGTCGGTCACCCGCCGCTGGTTGACGTCGTAGACCATCGACTCGGCCCGGTCGAGTGCCTTGGCTATGTCCTCCGGCATGCCGTAGCCGATCTCGGCGATCTCGCCGGCCACGCCGATGAGCCGGCGCAGCAGCGCGTGCTCCTCGACGATGCGGGCGTAGCCGGCGGCGTTGGTGGTCGCCGGGGTCGACGACATGATGTCGACCAGCACCTGGTGACCGCCGACCGTCTCCAGCAGCCCGTTGCGCCGGAGCTCGTCGGCCACGGTCACGGGATCGACCGGCTGGCCCGAGGCGTACAGGGCGTGGACGGCGTCGAAGATGTGGGCGTGCGCCGGCTTGTAGAAGTCGTCGGCCCGCAGCACCCCGGCGGCCGTGGCGATCGCCTCGGGCTCCAGCATCATCGCCCCCAGCAGCGACTCCTCGGCGTGGAGGTCGTGCGGAGGGACGCGGCCGCCCCGGGGGGCGGAGCGACGAGCGGGGAGAGAGTCGTCGGCCATGGCGGCTTCACCCTCGCAGGCCGATCCTGTGAGGAGTAAGGGGAACAACCCGGGGGAAACGCTGTGGACTACGCCCCACAGCCTGGGGAAACACCCCCCTGGTCGCCACCGACAGTGGTGCGAGGACCGCGGATATGTCGCTCAGCGGCCGATCCCGGTCCGCAGCCTGTGGACGCCCTGTGGATTGGCGCCCTGTGGAAGGATCGGGCGGGCCAGACACCGACCCGCCCGATCCCCACGCTCACTCGGCGACGACGTCGAGCGTGACCGGGAACTCGACGTCCGCGTGCAGCTTGACCGGCACCGTGTGCGTGCCGAGCGTCTTGATCGGCTCGGCGAGCACGATCTTGCGGCGGTCGATGACCACGTTGGTCTGGGCCTCGACCGCAGCTGCGATGTCGCTGGCGGTGACCGAGCCGAACAGCCGGCCCTCGGTCCCCGCCCGGGCGGCCAGGGTGATGACCTTGGGGACGAGGGTCGTGGCCAGCGCCTCGGCCGCCGCCCGGTCCTGTGCGTCGCGCAGGTCGCGGGCTCGGCGCATGCTCGCGGCCTGCGCCTCCGCCCCGACCGACGCCTTCATGGCGAGGCCCTTGGGGACCAGGTAGTTCCGGGCGTACCCGTCGGACACGTCGAGGATGTCGCCCCGCTTGCCGAGGGTGGACACGTCGCTGCGGAGGATGACCTTCATCACTCCTCACCACCGTTGCTGTCATCGCCGTTCGCGGCGACCTGCACCGACTCGTCGAGAACGGCACCGGGTGCGTCCTCGCGGGGGGTGCGCTCGTCACGGGGACCGCGCTCGCCCCGGGGGCCGCGATCACCGCGGTCACCGCGGTCACCGCGGTCGCCGCGGTCGCCACGGTCACCACGATCGCCGCGGCCGCCGCGCTGCTGGGTGATGCGCGTGACGTACGGCAGCAGCGCCATCTCGCGGGCGTTCTTGATGGCCTTGGCCACGTCGGCCTGCTGCTGGGCGTTGTTGCCGGTGACCCGCCGGGCCCGCACCTTGGAGCGGTCGGACATGAACCGGCGCAGCAGGTTCACGTCCTTCCAGTCGACGTACTCGACGCCCTCGGTGATGAGCAGG
>JBKPRS010000393.1:0-5629 GCA_046734695.1 Actinomycetota bacterium
GCGCCCGGCTGCTCACGCAGGTGCTCGATGTTCTTGCCGTTGGCGATCACGATCGCGGCGGTGGCGCCGTCGGCGTTCACCACCCGCTGGCGGGTGACCGGGACGTGGAACAGGTCGGGCATCCCGACGTCGAAGCCCTTCCGCTCCAGCTCGTCGACGATGGCGTAGGCCTGGGACCCGAAGTACATCGTGTCGCTGAAGAAGACCATGTAGCGGCCGTCGCGGCCCGTTGCCGGGCCCTCGCCGCGCTCGAGGGCGGCCACGGTGTCCGGCAGGACCGCCGCCATGGTGGTGGAGAGCCGGGAGTCGGGCGGGTCGGTGTTCACCGCCCCGACGGCGAGCCCGAGCGAGCCCACCGCGACGAGGCCGGTCAGCCCCACCGTGACGGCACGGGTCAGACGAGCGCGGCGGCCCGGGCCGACCCGGTCGGCGAGGAAGGCGACGGCCGTCCAGCCGATCGCCAGCGCCACCAGCGCGGCCACGCCCCAGGCCCACAGGGTGAGGTAGTACCAGTCCTTGCCGAAGATCCGGCTCGTCGAGGCGACCGAGGCGACCAGGCCGACCGCGACCACGAGGTGCAGCCACATCAGGGCCCGGTGGCGGAGGCGCACGGCCACCACCGCGGCGACGGCCCAGAGGGCCAGCACCACCAGGCCGGGGATCACCGAGCCGCGGGGGTCGGCCGACGGATCCGGCAGCGCCCCCACCCAGCCGGAGTCCCGCACCCCGAACGCGGGCAGGTCGAGGTGGAGCAGCACGAGCTTCACGGCCCGGACCGGACCGAGCGGTGGCTCGGACGGGGTCGCCAGGTGGTCGTAGATCGCCCGCAGGTTGCCGGGGTCGTGCACGATCTGGTCGACCAGCGGCGGCAGCCACAGCACCAGGGCGATCCCGAGCGACAGCGCCGACCAGCGCACGACGCGGCGCCGCTCCGGCGAGCCGGACGGGGCCCGCCGCCAGGCGAGCACGACGGCCACGACCGCCAGCGCGCCCACGACGGCGACGAGGCCGAGGTACGACACGTGGGTCTGCGCGCACAGCGTCGCCGCGAACACGGCGACCGGCAGGATCGCCACGTCCCCGCACGCCACCGCCCACACGGCCAGCAGGAGCACGACCCACCACAGCAGCGGCAGGTAGGGGTTCCAGGGCTCGCTGAGCATCGCCGGCCCGTAGCCCGCCAGCAGCAGGACCAGCACGGCGGCCACGCCGGCGCCCAGGGCGGCACCGCCCCGGCGCACCGCGATGCCGATGGCGGCGCCGAGCGCGGCCAGGTTCAGCACCACGGCGCCGACCAGGAGCGCCCACGCCGAGGACCCCAAGGCGCGGTAGACGGGCGCCAGCAGGTAGAAGCTCAGCGGCCCGGGGTGGCTGCCCTGCTCCTCGAGCCGGGGGCCGATCCGGCCCGGCAGCCCGATGAGCGGCGTGTGGGACGTGCCGACGTCGCGCACCCGGAACTCGGTCATCGCCATGTCGAGCACCGGGTACCAGACCGGGCGGCGCAGCGCGATCGACGCCACCACCAGCGGCAGCGCGACCAGCGCGAACAGGCCGCCGCCGACCAGGAGGCGGCGCTCGTACCAGGCGCGAACCGGCTGGTCCGGCGGGTCGCCGACGTCCCCAGCCGCTTCCGCCTCGACGGCAGAGGGGACCCCCGTCCCGACTTGAGACACCGGAGGGACCCCCGCCCCGACAGGAGACACGGCGGGCGAGTATACGGTCACCCCGCGATCGACGCCGCCTCGGCGGTACGGTCCCGCCATGCCGCTGGAGGACTACAGCACCGACACGTTCACCCACGACGGCAAGGAGCGCCGCGTCTACCGCCGGGGCCAGGGCCCGGCCGTGATCGTGATCTCGGAGCTGCCGGGGATCACGCCCGACGTCGTGGCCTTCGCCGACCGGGTCGTCGACCTGGGCCTCACCGCAGTGATGCCCCACCTCTTCGGCGACCCGGGCCGGCCCGAGTCCGTCCCCTACGAGATCAGCGGGATCACGTGGGCGTGCATCTCCCGGGAGTTCTCGACCTGGGCCACCGGGCGCACGTCACCGATCACGGTCTGGCTTCGGGCGCTGGCGCGCCACGAGCACGAGCGCTGCGGCGGGCCCGGGGTCGGCGTGGTGGGCATGTGCCTCACCGGCGGGTTCGCCCTGGCCATGATGGTGGACGACACGGTGGTGGCCCCGGTGCTCAGCCAGCCGTCGCTGCCGTTCCCCATCCGCAAGCGCCGCCGGTGTGACCTGGGGATCGACGCCGCGGACCTGGCCCGGGTCAAGGAGCGCACGGCCGCCGGTGTCGACGTCCTTGCGCTGCGCTTCACGGGCGACATCGCCGCCCCGCCCGAGCGCTTCGCCCGCCTGCGGGAGGAGCTGGGCGACGCCTTCGTGGGCATCGAGATCGACTCGTCGCCGGGCAACCCGCACAACATCCGCAAGCAGGCCCACTCGGTCCTCACCCGCGAACTGGTGGACGAACCCGGCCACCCCACCCGGGACGCGCTCGACCAGGTCTTCGACCTGTTCCGCAAGCGCCTCCTGACCACCTGACTGGCCGCACATGGTGGCGGGTACGCCCCGGGACGTGACGTACGTGCCCTCGGAGTCGGACCCGCCGCTCATCGGCGGCGACGACCCGGCGAGACCGCCGGCGGCGCTCGCGAGTGACCTGCGCGAGGTGCGGACACGACCGGAGCGGGCGTTCAACGCCGGCGCGGCCCTCGGGCTCGTCCTGGCCACGGCCACGTTCATCTTCCTGGTGCAGAACGGCCGGCCCACCGACTTCGACTGGCTGTGGTTCGACTTCACGCTGCCACTCTGGATCGCGCTGCTCGGTGCCCTGGCCGTCGGAGCGCTCCTCGTGGTGTCGGCGCTGGCGGTCCATCGGAGGCGCCGGCGCCGCATCGAGCGCCGCGACCAGGCCGCCGCCCGGTTGGAGGACGCCCTCGGACGCGAGCGCCCTCCCGCGACCGGTACCCGCTAGGCCAGCGGGCGGCCGAAGGGCTTTTCGCCGGTCCAGCCCGCGAGGTTCTCCTCGGCCCGCAGGGCGGCGGCCAGCCACAGGCCGGTGCCCTGGTCGGCCAGGTCGGTGACGGCGGCGTGGATCCGTTCCAGCGGGTCGCCGTCTCCGCCGTAGGTGGCGAGCAGCGGGGCCGCGGTGGACAGGAAGTCGGGGATCACGACCCGGTCGGCCTTGCGCAGCACGGCCAGCGCCCGGGCCGTGACCGGGACCGGCGCCAGCGGGACGATCGTGCGGGCCTGCACGCCCTCGGCCGCGGTGTGGTCGAGCACGCCGGCCTTGCCCGCCACGAAGAGCACGTCGCACTCGGCGTCGAGGCGGGGCTCGGCCAGCGTGGCCCCGGCCTCGCCCAGCTGGGCGGTGGCCGCCTCGCACACCGGGCCGGTCCCCACCACGGCGGCGGTGCGCCAGTCGGTCGGCCCCGCCACCCGGGCCGCGGCCAGCGCCCCGGCCGCGGTCAACGCGGCGTCGGGGTCGCCCCAGCCCAGCGGGGACAGGTCGGCGGAACTGAGCCCGGTTCCGGGCGCCAGCACCAGGCGGCCGGCCTCGGCCCGCTCCCGCATCTCGTCGACGAAGGCGGCGACGGCGTCGTCCCGGGCCTCCGGCTTGGCGTTGATCGCCCCCGAGGCGCCGCCGTGCCCGGCGATGCCGAAGGAGGCGAACGTGTAGGTGACCGAGCGGGCGAGCAGCTCCACGCCCTCCCGGAGCACCTTCGGCGCCAGGCGGACGATGCCGACCGAGGTCGTGGCGTCGTTCAGGTCGACGACGACGAACCCGTCGGTCCCGGTCAGCTTGTCCAGCTTCACGGGCGCCGATCCTTGCATGTCACGGCACGAAGTCGGCAATGAGAGCGGCCAGCTCGACCGGCTTGTCGCCCTGCACGCTGTGGCCGGCGCCCTCGACATGCTCGATGCGGGCGTCGGGGCGGCGGCGCACCAGCTCGGTCTCGTCGGCGTCGGACACGACCGACTGGGGCAGCATCCCGCGCACCAGCATCACCGGCACGGTCAGGTCCGATACGACGTCCCACAGGGCGCCGAAGTCGATGTCCCCTGTCTCGCCCTCGGGCAGGGCCTCCCGGTGGCGGGCGTAGCGCCAGACCCAGGACCCGTCCTCGCGCTGCACGGCGTTGTGGAGGATGCCCCGGCGCAGCGACGACTCGCTGCGGGTGGGGTTGAAGGCGATCGTGCGGGCCAGCAGGTCGTCGAAGCTCTCGAAGCTGGCGGGACCGTTGACGAACGCGATGATCGAGCTGGCCTTCTGGTGGTCGACCCCGGGCGTGATGTCGACCAGGACGATCGAGCGGACCAGCTCGGGGGCGTATCCGGCCAGCCCCAGGGTGGTGACGCCGCCGAGCGACATCCCCACCACCGCCCGGGCGTCGGGCGCCAGGGCCCGGACCGCGGTGGCCACGTCGGCCGCATTGCCCTCGACGCGGTCGCCGCCCTGCCGTCCGCCGTCCGAGTGGCCGTGGCCGGGCAGGTCGAGGGCCACCAGCGGCCGGTCGAGGGCCATCGCCACCGTGTCCCACGTGTGCGCGTTCTGGGCCCCGCCGTGCAGCAGGACCAGCTCCGGCGGACCGTCGCCCCATACCAGCGCGCTGAGGCTGCGCCCGGGCTCGACCTCGACCTCCTCGCGCCGCACGGTGGGCGGGCCGTCGTAGGGCAGGCCGAACTCGGCCGCGTTCTCGTGGAACATCGAGAACTCGTCGTAGGGGACTCGCTCGACCTCGGTCATGACCCCCAGCATGCCCTGTCCCGGAACCGCGGGCGGTCGCTCTGGCTGTCACAGGCGGCCCCTACGATGGGGTGGGCGATGACACCTCCGGACCCACCCTCGTCGGGCGACACTGCTGCCTCGGGCGGCCAGGGCGACACGCCCGACCCGTTCGGCATGCTCGACGGGCTCAACCCGGTCCAGTCCGACGCGGTCACCCACGCCGGCGGACCGCTGCTGGTGGTGGCGGGCGCGGGGTCGGGCAAGACCCGGGTCCTGACCCACCGCATCGCGCACCTCATCCGCGAGGAGGGGGTCAGCCCCTTCGAGATCCTGGCCATCACGTTCACGAACAAGGCCGCGGACGAGATGAAGTCCCGGGTGGCGGCGCTGGTGGGCCCGGTGGCGTCCAAGATGTGGGTGTCGACGTTCCACTCGGCCTGCGTCCGCATCCTGCGGCGAGACGCCGACAAGCTGGGCTTCCCCCGGTCGTTCACCATCTACGACCAGGCCGACGCCGTCCGGCTCACCGGCTACGTCATCCGCGACCTGGGCCTCGACACCAAGCGCTTCCCACCCCGCTCGGTCCACGCCGCCATCAGCGCGGCCAAGAACGACGGCATCGACGCCGAGGCCTACACCCAGCGCGCCGGCAACCTGTTCGAGCGCAAGATCGCCGACATCTTCCGCGAGTACCAGGACCGCCTGCTCCGCGCCGGCAGCATGGACTTCGACGACCTCCTCGGCCAGGCGCTGCGCCTGCTGCGCGAGCACCCCGACGTCCTCCACCACTACCAGCAGCGCTTCAAGCACATCCTGGTCGACGAGTACCAGGACACCAACCGGGTCCAGAACGACCTCGTCCTCCTCCTCGCCGCCGACCACCGCAACGTCTGC
>JBKPRS010000394.1:0-6698 GCA_046734695.1 Actinomycetota bacterium
GTCCCCAGCTCCGGGTCGACCTCGACCACCGCGGCGTGCATGCCCGCGGCGAAGGTCGAGCGCACGGGCGAGTAGTAGTCGCGGGCCTCGAGTCCGGGCTCGTCGTCGTCGGGGACCGGGGCCACGTCCGGATCGGCCGGCGAGGCGAAGACCCCGGCGGCCTGGGCCTCCCGGGAGAACGAGTAGCGCAGCGGGTTCGACAGGACCGCGACCTGCGACAGCGGGATACCGCGGGTGGGCGTGCCCCGAACGTGGACCACGCCACCGGCGATGTCCAGGTCCTCGGCGGCGGCCTCCAACGCCTCGGCCGCGATGCGGACCGCCTTGGCCCGCACGGCCCGGGAAGCGAGCGCGACCGCGTTGCCGCTCATCACCGCGGCCCGGCTGGCGTAGGTCCCCACCGCGTACGGGAAGCGGCGGGTGTCGCCGGTGGTGACGTACACGTCGCCGGGATCGACGCCCAGCTCGTCCGCCACGATCTGGGCGAACACCGTCTCGTGGCCCTGGCCCTGCGACGTGAGGCCGGTCGCCACCATGACCCGCCCGTTGGTCTCCACGTGGACGTGGGCGCCCTCGTACGGACCGACGCCGGTGCCCTCCACGTAGCAGGCCAGGCCGATGCCCAGCCGCCGGCCCGACGACGCCGCCGCGGCCTGCTCGGCCCCAAAGCCGTCCCACTGCACCAGCTCCCGCAGCCGGGCCAGCAGCCCCGGGTAGTCGCCCGAGTCGTAGATCAGCGGGCGCCCGTCCTGGAACGTCATGTGGAAGTCGTAGGGGAACTCGTCCGGACCGATCAGGTTGCGGGCCCGCACCTCGTCCCGACCGACTCCGAGGGTCGAGGCGATCCGGTCCAGCGTCCGCTCCATCACGAAGCAGCCCTGGGGCCGGCCGGCGCCCCGGTAGGGCGTCACCGTGACGGTGTTGGTGTAGAGCGACGTGAACGTGACCCGGTAGTTCCGGTGCCGGTAGGGGCCGGGCAGCTGGGTGGCGGTGATGATCGGCAGCACGATCCCGTAGGGCGCGTAGGCCCCGGTGTCGTGCCAGAAGTCGACCTCCAGGCCCAGGATCGTCCCGTCGTCGTCGAAGCCGACCCGCACGTGGTGCTGCTGGCCCCGCTCGTGGGTGGCCGACACGAAGTGCTCGTAGCGGTCCTCGACCCACTTGACCTCCCGGCCCAGCAGGCGGGCGGCCCACGGCACCAGGACCTCTTCGGGATAGGGGTGGAGGACCTTGGTCCCGAAGCCACCGCCCACGTCAGGGGTGATGACGTCCACGGCCACGTCCGGCAGGCCGAGGATGTTGGCCACCGCGGCCCGCACCCCGGTCGAGGTCTGCGTGGACGTGCGCAGCCGCAGCCGGCCGTCGTCGTCGTCCCAGCGGGCGTGCACGCCGCGGCCCTCGAGGGGCGAGGACAGCGAGCGCTCCATGGCCAGGTCCAGCTCCAGCACGTGGGGCGCGGCCGCGATGGCGGCGGCCGCGTCGCCGAGCTCCTGGGTGGTGACGGCGGCGACGTTGCCGGGCACGTCGGTGTGGACCAGCCGGTCCCCGGCCCGGGCCGCGTCGAGGCCCACCACGGCGGGCAGCGCCTCGTAGTGCACGACGATGCGGTCAGCGGCGTCCTCGGCCACGTAGCGGTCGACCGCCACCACCATGGCGACGGCCTCGCCCACGTGGTTGACCTCACCGTGAGCCAGCGCGTACTGCGTGCGGGGATAGGTCAGGTCCGGGTGCGGGATCAGCAGCGGCAGCGGATCGGCCAGGCGCCCGGGCAGGTCGTCCCAGGTGTACACGCCCACCAGGCCCTCGACGTCGAGGGCGTCGCTGACGTCGATGCCGGTGATGCGGGCGTGGGCGTGGGGGCTGCGCACGAACGCCGCGGCCAGGGCGTCGTGTCCGGCATCGTCGAGGAACCGGCCGGCGCCCCGCACCAGGCGCTCGTCCTCGCGGCGCTCGACCCGCTCGCCGAACCACTGGGTGGTCACGAGGACTCCCCCGCCAGCTCGGCCGCCCGCCGCACGGACCGGACGATGTTGACGTAGCCGGTGCAGCGGCAGAGGTTGCCGCCCAGGGCCTCGGCGATGTCCTCGTCGCTGGGATCGGGGGTGCGGGCCAGCAGATCCCGGGTCAGCAGCAGGAACCCGGGGGTGCAGAACCCGCACTGCAGGCCGTGGCACTCCCGGAACGCCCGCTGGACCGGGCTGAGCTCGCCGTCGGGCCCGGCGAGGCCCTCGACGGTCGTGACGTCGGAGCCGTCGACCACGACCGCGAACGTCAGGCACGACCGCACCGGCTCGCCGTCCACCAGCACGGTGCAGGCGCCGCACACGCCGTGCTCGCAGCCCACGTGGGTGCCGGTCAGGCGCAGCTCGTGGCGCAGCAGGTCCGACAGCAGCCGCCGGGCGGGGACCTGGGCGGTGCGGGCCACGCCGTTCACGGTCAGGACCACCTCGTGGCTGGGCTCGCTCATTGGCGCACCCTTCGGGCTGCGCGCAATGAGCGCTCGGCCCCCGGGGCCGAGTAACGCATTGTGTTTCTGGTTCGCTCGACAAGCTCGCTCACGCCGGCACCTCCGCCGTCTCCCGGGCCCGGGCCAGCGCGGTGGGGACCGCCCGGGCGGTGAGCGTGGCCGCCAGGTGGCGGCGGTAGGCGCCGGTGGCGTGGATGTCGTCCGTCGGGCTCAGGGCCCCGGCCACCAGGTCGTACACGTCGCCCCCGTCCGCCAGCGCCGGGGTCAGGTCCACCACCACCGGGGTCGGGGCGCACGACAGGTAGGCCGCCCGGCCCGCCACTGGAGCGCCATCGCCGTCCACCGTCACCGTCAGGGCCACACCTGCCAGCGCGTAGTCGCCCTTGCGCCGCGCCAGCTCGTCGAGCGCCCAGCCGGTCCGGGCGGGCAGGAGCGGGAAGCGGGCGGCGACCGCCAGCTCGTCCGGCGCCAGGCTCGTCTCCAGGGGGCCCTCGAACAGGTCCCCCGCCGCCACCTGCCGGGTCGCGAGGCGTCCGTCTCGCCAGGCGACGACCTCCACCGATCCGTCCAGCAGGGCCAGGACCGCGGGGAGCTCGGCCGCCGGGTCGCCGTGGGCCAGCGAGCCGCACACGGTCCCGCGGTTGCGGATCACCGCGTGGGCGATCCAGCCCGCGGCCTCGGCCACGAGCGGGTGGACCGCGGCCACGTCCGGGTCCGCCAGCAGCCGGGCGTGGCGGACGGTGGCGCCCATCACCATGGCGCCGCCGTCCATGGTGATGGTGTCGAGGCCCAGGTGGTTGACGTCCACCAGGTGGTCGGGGGTGGCCAGGCGGAAGTTCATCAACGGGACGAGGCTCTGGCCCCCGGCCAGCACCTTGGCCCCGTCGCCCAGCTCGGCCAGCATGCGGGCCGCGGTGAGCACGTCCGCCGGGCGGTGGTAGGTGAACGGCGGCGGCTTCACGACGCCTCCGCTTCCGCGGCGAGAGCGTCCACGGCGGCCGTGAAGCACTCCAGTGGGGGGCGGACCAGCCCGGCGCCCACCTGCCCGGTGCCGGCCACCCGGCCGGCCATGCCCGTGTTGATGATCGGGGCGATGCCGGTGCGGACCACCGCCAGCACGTCGATCCCGAACGGCACGCCCCGGAAGCCGAGCACCGGCAGCGTCCAGGTCGGGTGCTCGGACACCGTCAGCTGGTACATCAGCTCGGTCCAGGTGCGGGCGTCGTCGGCCTCGCCCCCGACCAGGCCGACGATGGCGGGCGCTCCGGCCATGGCGAACCCGCCGAGCCCCACCGTCTCCGTGATCGCCGAGTCGCCGATGTCGGGGTTGGCGTCGGCCGGTCCGAAGCCGCCGAGGAACAGCCCGTCGGGCA
Organism: Actinomycetota bacterium; assembly: GCA_046734695.1. Classification (GTDB taxonomy): domain Bacteria; phylum Actinomycetota; class Acidimicrobiia; order Acidimicrobiales; family VFJN01; genus ZC4RG19. The sequence continues at coordinate 3,841 of JBKPRS010000394.1, forward strand.
CCGCAGCCGGCCCCGTGAACCAGCGGTCGCCGGTGCCCGAGACGCGGATGCCGAACTCGGTGCCGTTGCGGGCCATGGCCACCACCACGCTCGACCCGGGCACGCCCGCGCCGGCGTCGCCCACCATCTTCCCGGCGGCCATGACCACGTTGAGCAGGAAGTGGTCGTTGGCGTCCATGAAGGAGAGCACGTCGGCCACGTCGTCCGCCCGGCGCCGGCCCACCTCGATGGTCCGCACCAGGTCGGGGGCCAGCGCCCGCACCAGCAGGGACGTGCCCGCCCGGTTCCGGTTGTGGCCCTCGTCGCCCATCGTCACCATCGAGGCGATCAGGGCGCCGGCGTCGACGGGACCGTGGCGCTGCAGTGCCTCGGCGAGGCTGGGCCCGAGCACCAGCTCCATCCACAGGAGGCGCTCGGTGATGTCCCCCCCGAACGCCCCGTAGCGCAACACCTTGCCCAGGCCCTCGTTGAGCGTGCTGTAGGCGCGCCGGTCGCCGTCCTCGAGGACCCACATGGGCATGGACGGGCTCACGACCCCGGCCATCGGCCCCACCGCGCGGCGGTCGTGGCACGGGGACAGCTCGATGCCGCCGGCGGCGGCCAGCTTTTCGGCTGCCTCGGGGTTGTCGACCCAGCCCTCGTACAGGCAGGCGCCGACGATCGCTCCCCGCAACGGGCCGGACGCATCGGCCCAGGCGATGGGGGGACCGGCGTGGAGCAGCTGGCGCCCGGCGATGCCCACCAGCTCGGCCGCCGAGCGGATGTCCACCAGCTGGGGTCGCACCGCGCCCATGCGCTCCACCGCGGTGCGGTTGGCGTCCACCAGCCGGGGATCGGCCGTCACCGCGGCCACCGCCGCGGCCGAGCCCGCCGGGGACGGGCGCCAGTCCACCGGCACGGTGTCGATGCCCTGGGTGGCCAGGGCCTCGTCGAAGGTGGGCGCGCCCACGGTGATCACCGCGCCGGGCGGGGACAGCAGGTCGGCGAGCGGGGCGGGGCTCGTCACTACTCGGCCCGCCTCCGGTAGGAGTCGGCCAGCAAGCCGGCGGCGGCGCCGGCCGCCCGGGCCAGGCTGCGGTGCACGACGGCGCCCGCGGCGGTCAGGGCCTGGGCCTGGCGGTCGAGGCCCTGCGGGTCGCCGGCCGTGCCCACCAGCGTCACGACCGGAGCTGCACCGGTGGCGGCCAGCCCGGGCACCAGCACCGACACGGGATCGGGATGGGCGCCGTGACCCAGCACCACGTCGAGCAGGACGACGCCGCCGCGGGCGGCCGCCAGCCGCTCGGCCACCGGGGCCGGGTCGATCATGGGATGCGGCCGGCCGGCCGTCAGCTCGTCGTCGCCCAGGTCCAGCAGCGTGGGCGCGCCCTCGGGGTCGTCCCCGGGGCCGATGTGACGGCTTGGGTCCGGGTGGACGTTGGAGCGCACCGGGCCGATCCGGTTCTCCAGCACGGCCAGGGCTTCCACGCAGTTCGTGCCGCCGCTGAACAAGCCGAGCAGCGGACCGGGCCGCGGGACCGGTCCGACCCCCCAGGTGTCCGGTTCAGGGAACGGGCGGCCCAGCGTGCGAGCGATCTCGGCCGCGGCATCGGTGAGCGTCGGGCAGCCGGGACCGACCGGGGCCAGCACCACCGGCGTGCTGCAGGCGGCGGCCGCGACCGCCAGGGCGTCGGCCACCTCGGGCGCCGGGGGCTTGGACACCACGGCGATGACCTCGACCTGCGGGTCGGCGTCGAGGGCCTCCAGGGCGGCCAGGGCCGAGAGCCCGCCCACCGAGGCGGACAGATCGCGGCCCCCCACGCCCAGCACGTGGCGCACACCGATCCCGGCGCCGTCGAGCAGCCCGCACAGCTGCTGGGCACCGGTCCCCGAGGCCGCCACCAGGCCCACCGGCCCGGGCACGACCACGTTGGCGAAGCCGAGGCCGACGCCCCCGAGGATCACGGTCCCGCAGTCCGGGCCCATGACCAGCCGGCCCCGGGCCGCGCCCTCGCGCTTGAGCGCGACCTCGGCGTCGAGGTCGACACCGTCGCTGAACACCATCACGTGCCGGCCGGCCCGCAGGGCGGCGGCCGCCTCCACGTAGGCGTACGGCCCCGGGACCGACACCACGACCACGCCGGCGTCGGTCCGTTCGGCCGCCGCTGCCTCGACCGTGTGGGGCGGGACACGGGCGGCACCCGCGGGCGAGAACCGGCGCCGCTCGGCCAGCACCCGCTCGACGGCGGCGAGGGCGGCGTCGACCGCCGCCTCGTCGACCGCCCTGACCGCCACGACGAGGTCGTCGGGCCCGGCGGCGGGCGGCGGGAAGCCGGCGTCGCGCAGCAGGTCCTGGTTGAGCGGAGTGGCCATGGCGGCGATGACCGCGTCGACGCCGGGCTCGGCGGAGGCGGCGGCGCTGGCCCGCATCAGGGTCACGGAGTCGTGGTAGCGGCCCTGCTCGACCCGGACGACCTCGCTCATGCCGCGCACCCCACAGCCAGGCCCGCGGCGAGGTACCAGCCGCTGGTGTGGCCGAGGTCCAGGAGCCGGTCGGTGGCGCCGGGCTCGTCGTGCAGGACCGCAGCCGCCTCGGGGACCACGGCCCCCTGGTCGGCCGCGGCCAGCAGCGCGGCCGACAGCCGGCTGGTCCGTCCTTTGACCTGCCGGCGCACCGCTCGGCCGAGGCCTTCGGCCGCCGGTGACCGGCGTGCCCGCAGGGCGGCCAGGCAGCCCGCCAGCAGGTCGTCGCCCGCCGGGGTCAGGCCGCCGCCCCGGCCCAGCAGGTCGTCCACGACTGCTTCCGGTTCCTCCAGGAACTCATACGTGTCCGCGTCGAGCCGAGCGATCCGGATCAGCTTTCCTTCGATCTTGATGCC
>JBKPRS010000395.1:0-7522 GCA_046734695.1 Actinomycetota bacterium
GAGCTGTTCAAGCCGTTCGTCATGAAGGCCCTGGTCGACCGCGAGCTGGCCCAGAACATCAAGTCGGCCAAGCGCATGGTCGAGCGCCGGCGCCCCCAGGTGTGGGACGTGCTGGAGGAGGTCATCAAGGAGCACCCGGTCTTGCTGAACCGGGCGCCCACGCTGCACCGCCTCGGCATCCAGGCCTTCGAGCCGGTCCTGGTCGAGGGCAAGGCCATCCAGATCCACCCGCTGGTGTGCGCCGCCTTCAACGCCGACTTCGACGGCGACCAGATGGCCGTGCACCTGCCGCTGTCGGCCGAGGCCCAGGCCGAGTCCCGGGTCCTCATGCTGTCGGCCAACAACGTGCTGTCGCCCGCCCACGGGCGCCCGCTGGTCACGCCCACCCAGGACATGATCATCGGCGCCTACTACCTCACCGAGCTGGTCGAGGGGGCCAAGGGCGAAGGCCGCTCGTTCGGCAACCGGTCCCAGATGGAGCACGCCTACGACGCGGGCGAGATCGACCTGCACGCGCGGGTCCGGGTCCGGCTGTCCAAGCGGGAGATCAACGAGGAGATCGAGGCGGACCTGCGCGACCCGGCCGACGCCGAGTCGCTCAAGCCGCTCTACCGGGAGACCACGGTGGGCCGCATGCTCTTCAACCGGGCGCTGCCGCTCGGCTTCGGCTTCGTGGACGAGCCGGTGAAGAAGCGGAACATGGGCGACATCGTCGACCACCTGGCGCGGGACTATCCCAAGTCCGTGGTGCAGGACAGCCTGGACCGGCTGAAGGACCTGTGCTTCGACTACGCGTCCCGGTCGGGCCTCACGATCTCGATCGAGGACGTGAAGACGCCGCCGTCCAAGAAGGCGATCCTCGACCGCTACGAGAAGGAAGCGGAGAAGGTCGAGAGCCAGTTCCGCCGCGGCATCATCACCGACGGCGAGCGCCGCCAGAAGGAAGTGGAGATCTGGACCAACGCCACCGACGAGGTGCGGGCGGCGATGGAGAAGGGCCTCCAGGAGGAGCAGTTCAACCCCATCGACATGATGGTGGGCTCCGGCGCCCGCGGGAACATGATGCAGGTCCGCCAGATCGCCGGCATGCGTGGCCTGGTGGCCAACCCCCGTGGCGACATGATCCCTCGCCCGATCAAGTCCAACTTCCGCGAGGGCCTGTCGATGTTGGAGTACTTCATCGCCACGCCCGGCGCCCGGAAGGGCCTGGTCGACACGGCACTGCGCACGGCGGACTCGGGCTACCTGACCCGCCGTCTGGTCGACGTCGCCCAGGAGCTCATCGTCCGGGAGCTGGACTGCCAGCGTGAGGGCGAGCCCGCCCGCGGCCTGTGGATCGAGGACGTGGTCCCGGACCAGCCGGGCAAGCGGTCCTACCTCGAGACCCGGATCTTCGGCCGGGTGCTGGTCAACGACGTCACCCTGTCGGCCGAGAACCCGCACCGGGACCTGGCCGGCTCCACGCTGACGGTCGGCACCATGATCGGCGACGACGAGATGGCCGCCCTGCGGGACGACCCCGACGTCACCCGGATCCGGGTGCGCTCGGTGCTCACCTGCCAGGCCGACTTCGGCGTCTGCGCCACCTGCTACGGCCGGTCGCTGGCCACGGGCCGGATGATCGAGCTCGGCGAGGCCGTGGGCGTCATCGCCGCCCAGTCCATCGGCGAGCCCGGCACCCAGCTGACGATGCGGACGTTCCACACCGGCGGCATCGCCGGGTCCGACATCGCCGGTGGTCTGCCCCGTGTCGTCGAGCTGTTCGAGGCCCGCTCGCCCAAGGGCAAGGCGACGCTCTCGCACATCTCGGGCGCGGTCCGCATCGCCGAGGACGAGGGCCGCGGCCGGGTGATCACCGTCGTCGCCGACGACGGCGGCGAGCACGCCTACACCGTGCCCACCATCGCCCGGCTCGAGGTCACCGACGGCCAGGAGATCGCGGCCGGCGATCCCATCGTGGACGGCCCCCGCGACCCCAAGGAGCTGCTGGAGATCAAGGGTGTCCGTGAGACCCAGCAGTACCTGGTCACCGAGGTCCAGCGGGTCTACCGCGACCAGGGCGTGTCCATCCACGACAAGCACATCGAGCTGATCGTGCGCCAGATGACCCGCCGGGTCGTCGTGCAGGAGCCCGGCGACAGCCGCTTCCTGCCCGGCGAGGCGGTCGACGCCAAGGCCTACACCGACGAGAACAAGCGTCTGGTGCAGGAGGGCAAGACCCCGGCCGAGGGCCGTCCGGTCATGATGGGCATCACCAAGGCGTCGCTGGCCACCGACTCGTGGCTGTCGGCGGCGTCGTTCCAGGAGACGACCCGGGTCCTCACCGAGGCCGCCATCGAGAGCCGCTCCGACGGCCTCAACGGCCTCAAGGAGAACATCATCATCGGCAAGCTCATCCCCGCCGGCACCGGCATGGAGGAGTACCGGGACATCGCCACCGAGGCGCCCGAGTACAAGCCCATGGAGTTCTGGTCCTCCGAGCGGGACGAGCAGGGCCTGGCCGAGTGGCTCACCGGCACCTACGAGGCCGCCGAGTCCGGCAGCCCCGACGCCGACCTCGCCGCCGTGGTCGGCCTGCCCTCCGCCGAGGGCGAGTAACCCAACTCCCGCAATCACACGCAATGGGGGCGGCTCCGGCCGCCCCCCTTTGCGCGTCCGGGTTTGCGGTACAGCGCGGTACGCTGCGGTACATGGCCACTGCCTCCACCTCCTACCGGCTCAACGCCGACCTCAAGCGCCGCCTCGCCGCGCGCGCCGCCGAGGAAGGCATCACGGAAACCGCCTTGGTGACCCGGACGTTGGAGGAAGGACTCCGCATGGCCCGCTTCCCCCGCATCGTGTTTCGCGACGGCCCGACCGGACGGCGGCCCGGACTGTCGGGTGGTCCCGACGTGGTCGAGGTGATGGTAGGTGTGAAGTACGCCGCCGGCCGGGGCGACGCCAAGATCCGGTGTGCCGCCGAGCAGATGGGCGTGCACGAGCAACTTGTCCGCGTGGCGGTCGACTACGCGAGTGCCTACCCGGACGAGATCGAGGAAGCGATCGCACGCTACGAGGCGGCTCTCGACGAGGCCAAGGTCCTGGCCGAGCAGCGCGCCCGGCTGCTCGCTTCGTGAGGTTCCTGGTCGATGAGATGTTCGGCGCCCAAGTTGCTTGGCTTCTGACTGACGCGGGCCATGACGGGGTCCATGTGAGTGAGGTGGGTTTGCTGTCCTCCTCGGACGATGACGTGCTCGCATGGGCGGTTGCCGACGACCGCGTGGTCGTCACAGAGAACGCGCGTGATTTCGTGCCACTCCTCGATGAGCGGTCGGTCGCGGGCCACCCGCTGACTCCCGTCGTGTTCGCACTCAAGCGGTCGCTGCCCCGGAGCAACAGGGACGCGATGCACCGTGCCCTGGCTGAAAGGCTCATGAGGTGGGCGGAGGAGTACCCGGTCCCGCACCGCCATGTGCACTGGTTGCCCAGGTACCGCTAGACCATTGCGCCCAGGTTGGCGTCGTGGTGGGCCTGCATGAAGCGGACCAGGGTGGGCAGGTAGTCGGCCACCGGGGGGCAGACCACGCCGCTGCCCTCGAGGTCGCGCTGGGCCTGGGTCGTGTCGTAGTGGGTGGGGTGGACGAAGTACTCGACCGCGCTGGCGGGGATGCCGACGAAGCGCTGCAGCGGTCCGATGTTGGCCAGGGCCCAGGTGGTGAGGCGCCGGGGGAGGGGGATGCGGATGCCCCGCTTGCCGGTGGCGCGGCACATCTCGTCCAGCAGGTCCGAGACCGTCAGCGGGTGGGGGTCGGCCAGCTGGTAGGTCAGGCCCGTCGCGCCCGGGCGGTGCGAGAGGTGGGTGATGGCGTCGAGCACGAAGTCGGACGGGACCATGTTGAACCGCACCATCCTCGGGTCCCCCACCAGGGGGACGAGGGCCCGGGCGGGCTGGCGGACCAGCCACTGCAGCAGGAAGTACGGCCCGTCGAACTTCTGGGTGTCGCCGGTGTGGGAGTCGCCCACGACGATGGACGGCCGGTAGACCGTCGTGGGCATGCCGCCGGCGCGGGCCTCGGCGACCTCCACCTCGGCCAGGAACTTGGTCTCCTCGTAGAAGTTGTTGAACGACTGGCCGACGTCCAGGTCCGTCTCCCGGAACGGACCGCAGTGGCGGCCGCTCACATAGCAGGTGCTGACGTAGTGGTGGTGCCGCAGGTCCGGGCAGTCCGAGGCGAACCGCAGGACGTTGCGGGTGCCCTCCACGTTGACCCGCATGCCCACGTGGCGGGGCACGCTCAGGTCGTAGACCGCGGCCAGGTGCCAGATCTCGCCGACGGACCCGGCCAGGCGGGCGCCACCGCCCTCCATGCCGAGCCCGGGGGCGGTCAGGTCGCCCTCGATCAGGTCGACCCGGCCGGCGAGGCCCGGATCGAGCGCCTCCAGCTCCGCCAGGCGGGACTTGGCCACGCCCTCGAACTTGGGCTGCACCAGGCACGCGGCGCGGGCCTCGGGAGCGCGGGCGAGGATGCGGGGCAGGAGTCGGGAGCCCAGGAAACCAGGGAACCCGGTGACGAAGATCGTCCCGGCGTCGGTCATGCCCCGGTTATACCGGCTCGGGCCAAGTGCGTTCCCCCCGCCACTCGATGACCAGGCAACCAGGGGCGGACGAAGCCCCGGCTGCGGCGGTCATACGGGCGGTAGCGAGGGATCTGGCTCGGTATCGGGATCGGGCCGTTCCCGCCGGCGTTGGATGACCAGCGCCAGTGCGACGAGCGGGAGCGCCAGGAGCAGTGGATCGAGCGTGGCCCGGAAGCGGCCGTTCTCGCCGAACTCGATCAGGTCGCCGCCGAGCACGATGACCGCCGTGGTGAACGCCACCACCAGCCACACCAGCTCGCCGGCAGGCCAGGACGCCCGGTCGCGCCAGCCGATCCGGACCATGCGCACGAGCGCCAGCACGCCCCGGCCGGCCACGAACAGGCTGAGGCCGATCAGGGTGAGTGACACGGTGATCGGGAGGCCGGTCGTCTCGATCCCCTTCACCAGCGGCAGGTTCCAGTCTGACATGCCGATGGTGACGTGCACGGGCAGCAGCACGGTCCCGTAGGCCTTGTCGAGCCAGGTGTCCGGGTGGCCGATGTGGGCCGGCTGGTACGACATGGCCAGCGCCGGGATCCGGTCGTGCAGATACCGGCCCGGGTGGCGGCGGACCAGGGTCAGGGCGTCGGACTGGGCCTGGTTGTAGAGCGGGATGTAGCACTCGTTGTTGAAGTTGGCGATGGCGATGCCGCGGTACGGCGGCTTCTCGGGCTCGCTGACCGCCTCGTTGGCGTGCACCGGGCGACAGCCGTCGAGCCACTTCTCGTACTGGTCCAGCAACCCCCACGGGTACTCGAGCGCCAGGTCGCTCACCTTGCCCGACTCGACATCGGCGCGGACCAGGTCGGCGTCCATCGGGGCCACGATGCCGCGCTGCATGTTGAAGCCCAGCCAGCTCGACGTGGTGGGGACCCCGAACACGATCTCGTTCTTGAGCATCCAGCCGCCGATCAGCACGACCGGGATGGTGAACGCGGCCGCGGCCTGGCGCAGCGTCACCCGGCGGGCCACGAGGACGAGCGCGAGCACGGCCAGCACCCACGGCGGGTTGAACAGGCTCCGGGTCATGGCGGTCAGCGTCAGGAGCCCCGCGGTGGCGAGCAGCCACCCGGTCCTCGGCGTCTCGAGGTATCGGACCATGGCGTACAGCGAGCCGATGAGCAGCAGCGCCACCGGGGTCTCGTAGCTGGAGATGCTCATGGTGGCCAGCAGGCTCGGGTTGAGCAGCGTCACGGCCACGATGACGCCCGCCACGATGGGCCCGACCCCCAGGCGCACCAGCAGGCCGTGGAGCAGCAGGGCGATGCCCGCCAGCGACGCCACGTACACCGCGAAGACGGATCCGGTGATCGGCAGGCCGAGCCAGGCGAGCAGGCCGACCACGATGTTGTACGCCGGGGGCTGGGTGTGCAGGTACCAGACGCTGCCGAGCGGGTCGTGGGCCAGGACCCGCAGGTCGGCCAGCTGCCAGTAGGTGTCCAGCTCGACGCGGCGGTTGCCGTGGCCCGTGGCGAGCAGGGTGGCCGTGCCGATGAACACGCTGGCCAGGCCCAGGGCCCGGCCGGCCCACATCCGGGACCGGCTGGGACCGGGGCGGGTGGGGGCCCGGGTGTCCTCGGCGGCGCCGGGCGCGTCCGGGGGCGCGTCCTCACCGGGCGTGGCCTCGCCCTGCGGGGCGCGCTCCGAGCGCAGCTCGGCCGAGGCAGCCCCAGGCGTGCTCGACGTGGTGCCGCCGCGCATCCCGACGACTGTACGGCGCGGGCCGCACTGGCGCTCAACCCGGGCGCTAGCCTTATCATTTCGTGGCCCAGGGGAGCCACGAGCCCGGGGGAGGGGCTGGGATGACCACGACCGAACCGGTGAGGGATGGCGAGAACCTCGCACTCACCGACCCCGAGGACGGGACGGCGCCTGCGCCGGACGTCGCGGTGGAGGTCGTGGACGCAGAGGTCAGGGTCGAGCCCCAGCCCGATGCCGCGGCCGCTCCAGCCCGGCCCCGCCGCTACATGCCCGGGCTGGACGGCATGCGGGGCGTGGCCATGGCGGCGATGCTCCTCTACCACCACGGCGTGACGTTCGTGTCCGGCGCCATGTTCACGGTGTCGACGTTCTTCACCCTGTCGGGCTTCCTCATCGCCACCGTGGTCCTGGGCGAGCACGCGCGCACCGGGCGGGTGTCGCTCCCCAAGTTCTTCGAGCAGCGGGCCCGGCGCCTCCTGCCCGCCGCGCTGGCCGCCATCGTCCTCGTCGTCGGGCTGCAGTACCTGTTCAAGGTGGGCTCCGGGCCCAAGTTCCGGGGCGACCTGCTGGCGGGCGTCGGCTACATGACCAACTGGCGGCTGGCCGCGTCGGGCAGCAGCTACGGCGCCCTGTTCCAGTCCGAGGCGCCGACCCAGCACTTCTGGTCACTGGCCATCGAGGAGCAGTTCTACCTGGCCTTCCCGATCCTGCTGCTGACCGCCCTCTGGATCGGCCGCAAGCGGCTGGCGGTGGCCGGTGGGCTGCTCGCCGCCGCCGCGGCGGCTGCCTTCGCCGCGGCCTGGGTCAACGCCAGCGCCCACGGCAACACCGGCATCACCTACTACGCCACCTACACCCGGGCCGGCGAGATCCTCGCGGGCGTGGCGCTGGCTCTGATCGTGGCCACCGGGCCGGTGAAGCGCCTGCTGGACAGCAAGCCCGGCGTGGTCGTCACCGCGGTGCTGGGCGTGGCCGGCATCGCCGGCTGGTTCTGGCTGTGGCACACGATCGCTCTCAACGACCCGGCGTCGTTCCACGGCGGCGTCGAGCTCAACACCCTGTTCACCGGGCTGGTCATCCTGGCCTGCATCAGCCGCCGCGCCGGGCCCGCCGCCCACGCGCTGTCGTTCACGCCCGTGCGCGAGTTCGGCAAGCTCAGCTACGGCGTCTACCTCTACCACTGGCCGCTGTTCCTGCTGCTGAC
>JBKPRS010000396.1:0-3185 GCA_046734695.1 Actinomycetota bacterium
CAGCGAGGACGTCCACGCGTCCGGGGCGGGGCCGTGCCAGGGGGCGCCGGGCCACGGGCGGGCCGGTCGGGACTCGGCGAAGCGGGCCAGCACCGGTTCGCCCTCGAACGGCAGCACGACGGCCCACAGACCGGAGCCCTCCAGGGCGGCGAGATCGGACGTCACGTCCGCCAGGCCGGTCAGCAGCCGGCCCCCGACCACGGCCAGAGGGGTCACGGGGGGAGGATAGGGGCGGTCTTGCGGCCGTACGCTTCGGATTGTGCACATGGAGTTCACCGAGGAGCAGGAAGCCCTGCGCAAGCTGGTGCGCGACTTCGCCGAGGGCGAGATCGCGCCCCACGCCGAGCGCTGGGACGCCGAGCACGTCTTCCCGACCGACGTGGTGCGCCACATGGGCGACCTGGGCCTGTTCGGCATCCCCTTCCCCGAGGAGTACGGCGGCGGCGGAGCCGACCTGACCACGCTGTGCATCGCCATCGAGGAGCTGGGCCGCGTGGACCAGTCCCTGGCCATCACCCTGGAGGCCGGGGTCGGTCTCGGCGCCACCCCCATCTTCCGCTTCGGGACCGAGGCCCAGCGCCAGGAGTGGCTGCCCGACCTGTGCGCGGGCCGGACGATCGCCGGCTTCGGGCTCACCGAGCCCGACGCGGGCAGCGACGCGGGCGGCACCCGCACGACCGCCCGGCTGGACGGCGACGAGTGGGTGATCGACGGCGAGAAGGCGTTCATCACCAACTCCGGCACCGACATCACGTCCCTGGTCACCATCACCGCCCGCACCGGCGGCCCGGGGGCGGGCCAGCCCGAGATCTCGGCCATCGTCGTGCCGGCCGGCACGCCCGGGCTGACCGTGCAGCCGCCCTACCGCAAGATGGGCTGGCACGCGTCCGACACGCACGGCCTGAGCCTCAGCGGCTGCCGGGTGCCGGCCGATCACCTGCTGGGGGAGCGGGGCCGCGGCTTCGCCCAGTTCCTGGAGACCCTGGACGATGGGCGCATCGCCATCGCCGCCCTGGCCGTCGGGGTCATCCGCTGCTGCCTGGAGCAGTCCGTCGCCTACGCGGGCGAGCGCCACACGTTCGGTCGCCCGATCGGGTCCAACCAGGCGGTGGCGTTCGCCTGCTCGGACCTGGCGGTGATGGCCGAGAACGCGGCCCTGGCCGTCTACCAGGCCGCCTGGCGCCGGGACACGGGCCGTCCCTACAAGCGGGAGGCGGCCATGGCCAAGCTGTACGCCACCGAGTCGGCGGTGACCGCCACCCGCATGGCCACCCAGATCTTCGGGGGCTACGGGTTCATGGACGAGACCCTGGTGGCGAGGCAGTACCGGGACGCCAAGATCCTCGAGATCGGGGAGGGGACGAGCGAGATCCAGCGCCTGGTCATCGCCCGCGACCTGGGTCTTCCCGTGGGCTGATCCCCTCAGTGCTGTAACCGGGGTCCCTGAACTGCCACAATGTACGACTCGTGAAAGGCCTCATCCTCGCCGGCGGGACCGGGACCCGGCTCCGCCCCATCACCCACACGAGCGCCAAGCAGCTCGTGCCCATCGCCAACAAGCCGATCATCTTCTACGGCATCGAGGCGATGGCCGAGGCGGGCATCAAGCAGATCGGCATCGTGGTCGGCGGCACCGGCGCCGACGACATCATGGGAACGGTCGGCGACGGCACCCGCTGGGGCATCGAGATCACCTACATCCCCCAGGACGCCCCGCTCGGCCTCGCCCACTGCGTGCTGATCTCCCGCGAGTACCTGGGCGACGACGACTTCGTGATGTACCTGGGCGACAACATGCTCCAGCAGGGCCTGGTCGAGCTGACCGAGAACTTCGAGACCGCCCGGGCTTTGACCGCGACCCCGCGGCTGGGCGAGGAGGACAGGGTCGCCCCCGCCGCCCAGATCCTGCTGGCCGAAGTCGACGACCCCACCCAGTTCGGCGTGGCCGCCCTCGGCCCCGACGGCGAGGTCGTCCGCCTGGTCGAGAAGCCCAAGGACCCGCCGTCCAACCTGGCGCTGGCCGGCGTCTACCTGTTCGACCGCCGGGTCCACGAGGCGGTGGCGTCGATCGCGCCGTCCGGGCGGGGCGAGCTGGAGATCACCGACGCCATCCAGTGGCTGATAGACAACGGCCACCGGGTCACCCACGAGGTGCTCGAGGGCTGGTGGATCGACACCGGCAAGAAGGACCCGCTGCTGGAGTGCAACCGGGTCGTCCTCGAGACGCTGGCGCCCCGGATCGAGGGCACGGTCGACGCCGGGTCCGCCGTCGAGGGCCGCGTCGTGGTCGAGGCCGGCGCCGAGATCGTGAACAGCCGGGTGCTGGGGCCTGCCATCATCGGCGCGGGCACCCGCCTGGAGAACAGCTACGTGGGCCCGTTCAGCTCGGTCGCCGAGGACTGCCAGATCGTCAACTCGGAGCTGGAGTACTCGGTCGTGCTCCCGCGCTGCCGGATCGTGGACGTGCCCCGCCTGACCGACAGCCTCATCGGCCGGGACACCGAGGTGACACGGTCCACCCTCCGGCCCCGGGCGCTGCGCCTGATGCTGGGCGACCACTCGGTCGTCGAGCTGCCCTGACCCGACCCCTGAATCCCCCGAGCCCAGGAGCACTTGTGGCCACCATCATTCCCTCCGACGTGATCGACGGCGTCGTCGTCGTCCAGCCGGACATCCACGGTGACGAGCGGGGGATCTTCATCGAGACCTACCGGCGCCAGTGGTTCCCGGGCGGCCGGGAGATGATCCAGGGCAACCGCGGCGACCGCAAGCGGGGCGCGGTGGTGGGCCTGCACTACCACCTGCACCAGGCCGACTTCTGGTATGTGCCCTACGGGCAGGTCCGGGTCGTGCTCCACGACCTACGGATGGGCGGCCCCACCGAGGGCAAGACCCTGGAGATCGATCTGGGCAGCCCGCCCGGCACCGCGAGCGTCGACCACGACCACCGGGGCATCTACATCCCGCCGGGCGTGGCCCACGGCTTCGCGGCGCTGACGGACATGACCATCACCTACCTGGTCGACGGCTACTACAACCCGGCGGACGAGCTCGGCGTGGCCTGGGACGACCCGGACATCGGGGCCGACTGGGGCCTGGCCGATCCCGTGCTCTCCGCCCGCGACCAGGCCAACCCCCGCCGCGCGGATCTCCCTGAGGGCCGGCGGCCCTACGCCTCCCTGCGG
>JBKPRS010000397.1:0-7905 GCA_046734695.1 Actinomycetota bacterium
CCGCGACGGAGGCCGGATCGGCCGCGAGGACGTCGGTCTCATGCCGGAGCTGTGCGACCACGTCGACCGGTTCCGGCCGCTGTGGGGCGACGAGGACGCCACGCTCGCCGCCAGCGACGCCGCGTTCGAGCACGGGCAGGCGAGCGTCGCGGAGCGGCCGGACGTCGACCTCGCCGTGGTCACCGTGGCCGAGGACGCCCCGTCGCCCGGCGGCCACCGCTTCGGCCTGGAGTGGATCACCGGGCTCCACCCGCTGGCGGTGAACAACCGCACCGAGCGGATCACCATCGCCCGGCTCCGGGGCCGGCGCTACGACGTGGAGCAGCGCTACGAGGGCTGGGTCCAGATGCGGAGCCGGCGGATCCGGCCCCGGCGCGACCTGGTCCCGCTGGCCGCCCGCCTCCAGGACGAGGAGACCGGCGATGCCACCTGGTCGGCGTCCTCGGTGGGCTACATCATCCCTCGCCTCCAGCTCGGCGAGGGTCAGGAGAGCTCGATCGCCCCGGACCGCTTCGTCGAGCTGCTCACCGAGCATCTCCGCACCGCGCCCCCGGCCTGGGACCCGTACGCCCCACGCTGAGGGGCGCAGGGCCGACCGTCAGGGCAGGACGATGGGCAGGCGCTCCCAGCCCCGCACGGTCGAGGTCGGGGCGAGCTTCATGCCGCCGTAGTCGACGTCCCACTCCGGGAACCGGGTGAGGAGCTCGTCGAGCGCGACCCGGCCCTCGAGGCGGGCGAGGTTGGCGCCGAGGCAGTAGTGCAGGCCGTAGCCGAACGTGAGGTGCTGGGTGCCCTCGCGGTGGATGTCGAAGCGATCGGGGTCGACGTAGCGGCGGTGATCGCGGTTGGCGGCGGCCAGGATCATCAGGATGGCGCTGCCGGCCGGGATGGTCGTGCCGTGGTAGGTGACGTCGTGCATGACGTAGCGGGCGGTGGCGTGCCCGGTGGGCTCGAACCGCAGGGTCTCGTCGATCACGGCGGGGATCAGCGCGCGGTCCTCCACCACCTCGCGGCGCTGGTCGGGGTGCTCGGCCAGGACCTTCGCCAGCCACCCGATGAGCCGGCCGGTCGTCTCGTTGCCCGCCCCCGCCAGCACGGCGGTGTAGGTGAGGACCTCCTGGCGGGTGAGCGTGCGGGTCTCGCCGTCCTCGTCCTCGAACTCGGCGTTGAGCAGCTGGGTCATGAGGTCGTCGGAGGGATGCTGCGAGCGCCACTCGATGTAGTCGGCGAACATCGCGCCGCTGGCGACCTCCTCCTCCTTGACCTCCATCGGCCGGCCGGGGACGGTGCGCAGGTTGGAGTCGGTCTTGTTGCGCACCGCGACCTGGTCCTGCTCGGGGATGCCGAGGAGCATGCCGATGACCCGCATGGGGAGCATGGCGCCCAGCTCGGCGATGATGTCGAAGCCCGACGAGCCGACGAGCGGGTCGAGGCAGCGGACGCAGTAGGCGCGGACCTGGTCCTCCAGCTCGGCCATGCGCCGGGGCGTGAACACCCGGGACATGAGGCCGCGGTGGCGGGTGTGGACCGGCGGGTCCTCGAACAGCAGCACGCCCGAGGGCAGCTCGACGCCCGAGCGGATGATGTCGAGGATGTCGCTGCGGGTGTTGGAGAAGGTCTGCCAGTCCCGCAAGCCCCCCTCGACGTCGGCGAAGCGCGACAGCGCCCAGAAGTCGTACGGCTCGTTGTGGTAGGCGGGCGCCTCTTCCCGCAGGCGGGCGTAGGTCGGGTACGGGTCGGCGTTGATGTCGACGTCGTAGGGGTCGAAGTAGACGGTCTCGCCTGGGCCCATCCCGGAGTTCTAGTCTATTTTTAACGTCCGTTCAAACATCGAGTTGGCAGGAACGAGGCAGCCGCATGGCCGAGCGCCGCCGACCCCGAGCGGCGACCGAGGAGAAGCGCAAGCGCCTCCTCGACGCCACTGAGGAGATCATGCTGAAGGACGGCTACGCGGCGGTCAGCTCCCGCTCCGTCGCGGCCGCGGTCGGGATCAACGCCCCGCTGGTCCACTACTACTTCCCGACCATCGACGACCTGTTCGTCGCCGTCCTGCAGCGCCGGGCCGGCCGCAACGTCGAGCGCATGGCGGACGCCCTCGCGTCACCCCAACCGCTGCGGGCCTGGTGGGAGCTGGCGTCCGACCCTCGGGGCACCGCCCTGTTCGTGGAGCTCATGGCCGCGGCCAACCACCGGCCCGCCCTCAAGGCCGAGGTCGGAGCCGTCGCCCACCGAGTCCGCACGATGCAGATGGAACGGCTGGCCACCCTGCTCGCCGAGTACGGCCTCGACCCCGACGAGCTCCCCCCGGCGCTCGTGGCCGCCGCGGTGCAGGGCCTGGCCTTCGGCGTCGTCACGGACCAGGCCGCCGGCTACGACACCTGCGCCGCCGAGGCCGCCGCCGCCATGACCCGCCTGATCGCCCGCCTGGAGGCCCGGCGCGCGCCCATGTGACGGTTGACACCGAGCAGTTTGTAAGTTAGATAAACAAACATGACGAGTGGGGAAGGGGTGGACCACCAGCCGTTCGACCGGCGCGGGCGTTCCCGGCGCAAGGCGGGCCCGGGTGATGCCCGGCGCCACAACCGGGCGCTGGTGCTGCGGACGATCTTCCGCCAGGGACCGCTGAGCCGGGCCGACCTGGCCCGCGTCACCCACCTGACCCGGGTCACCACCAGCGACCTCGCTGCCGAGCTGCTGGCCGAGGGCCTGATCGAGGAGCTGGGCACCCGCGTCGGCCAGCGCATCGGCAAGCCCGCCACCCTGCTCGGGGTCGTGGCCGATGCCCGCCTCACCGTGACGCTCGACCTCAGCGACGACGAGCGCTTCCGGGCCGCCCTCGTCGATCTCGGCGGCAAGGTCCGCGACCGCCGCACGGCCGAGCGGGACGGCCGCACCGGGGCCGCCGCCGTCGAGCTCGCCGTCGCCCTGGCCGTCGAGCTGGCCGAGGCCGCCGACCGCCCGCTGCTGGGCGTCGGCATCGGCAGCCCCGGCGTGGTCGACGCCACCGGCCACGTGCTGGAGGCGCCCAACCGCGGCTGGCACGACCTCGACCTGGCCGGCGAGGTCCGCCGGGCCGTCGACGTCCCCGTCCACGTGGCCAACGACGCCAACGCGGTCGCCCTGGCCGTGCACGCCGCCGCCGGTGAGCCCGACGGCAGCGTCCTCGCCGTCAAGATCGGCCACGGCGTCGGCGCCGGTGTCGTGCTCGACGGCCACCTGGTCCTCGGCGACCGCTTCGCCGCCGGCGAGATCGGCCACGTCGTCGTGGAGCCGGATGGCGAGCCCTGCGCCTGCGGCCGCCGGGGCTGCCTCGAGACCGCGGTCGCCGCCCCCCGCCTGCGGGGCCGGGACGACGCGGCCCGGGCCGCGGCCGGCCGGCGTCTGGGCGAGGCACTGGCCCCGGTCATCAGCACGCTCAACCTGCGTGAGGTCGTCCTGTCGGGCCCGCTGGACGTGCTCGACGAGACGTTCCGGTCCGCGGCGCTCGACGCCGTGCGGGACCGGACCATGCCGGCCGTCGGCGAGAACGCCGACATCCGGTTCAGCTCGCTCGGGGAGGACGACGTCCTCCTCGGCGCCGCGATGCTCGTGCTCGACCGCGAGCTGGGCGTCGCATGAGACCCGCGACGATCCCGAGGGGGGCCGCCGCCCGACGTCTTTGGAGGACGACGTGAAGACGAAGAAAGTCGCAGCAATTCTGCTTGCGGCTGTGCTTGCACTGGCCGCCTGCGGGTCCGATGACGACGAGGGGGCGAGCGGTTCACTCGATGCGCCCTCCGAAGACACCGAGGCCACCCTGCGCGTCTGGCTCAACGGCCCGGACACGCCCGACGAGATGATCGACATGGCCAAGGAGACGTTCGCCGAGCAGTACCCGAACGTGAAGGTCGAGGTCGAGCGCCAGGAGTGGGACGGGATCGTGGACCGGCTCACCAACGTCCTGCCCACCGACGACAGCCCCGACATCGTCGAGATGGGCAACACCCAGGCTCAGGCGTTCGAGGCCGCGGGGGCGCTGATCGATCTCAGCAGCGCCGAGGCCGACCTCGGTGGCGACGACCTGGTCGACAGCCTGGTCGAGGCCGGGACCTACGACGGGAGCTTCTACGGCGTGCCGTACTACGGCGGCGCCCGCATCGTCGTGTACCGCAAGGACCTGTTCGAGGCGTCGGGCCTGAGCGTCCCGACGACCATGGAGGAGTTCGTGGCCGCGGGCAAGAAGCTCCAGGCCGACAACGCGGCCACGCCGAACTTCTCGGGCATCTACTTCCCCGGCCGGAACTGGCAGGCCACGCTGTCGTTCATCTGGGACGCAGGCGGTGACATCGCGGTCAACGAGGACGGCGAGTGGGTCGGCGAGCTGGACTCGCCCGAGTCGGTCGCCGGCCTGGAGACGGTCCAGGACATCATGCTGAACGCCAACGCGGCCCCCGCCGACACCGACGACGCCGAGGACTTCCTCGCCTTCTGCAACGGCGAGGTCGGCATGCTGATGGGCCCGGGCTGGAAGATGGGCCAGATCACCGGTGAGGACGGCTGCCCCGGCAAGTACGACGCCGTGCTCGGTGCGTTCCCGCTGCCCGGCAGCGACGGCGAGGTCGCCCCGTCGTTCCTCGGCGGCTCCAACCTCGGCATCTCGGCCAAGAGCGAGAACCCCGGCCTGGCGCTGGCGTTCCTGAAGGTGCTCACCGACAACCCGTACCAGACGGCCTTCGCCGAGAACGGCCTGATCCCGGTGCGCAAGTCGCTGCTCAGCGAGGTGCAGGGCGACGAAGCGGCCCAGGCCCAGGCCGAGGCGGCCCAGATCACCCGATTCGTCCCGTCCAGCGAGAACTGGGCCGCGGTCGAGTCCGGCACGGTCCTACACGACATGGGCGCCGCCATCGCCGGCGGGGCCGACGTGCAGGAAGAGGCGACGCGGGCCAACGACGCCGTCGTCGCCATCCTCAACGGCAACTGACCCCCTGTAGGAGCGACCCGTGACCGCCGTGCTGTCCGACGAGGGGACCGGTCCCCCGCCGGCCCTCCCGGACAGCCGGCGGGCGGGTCGCCCCCGCCGTCCCCGCCCCGCCCGGGGCCGGACCGGGCTGCTGCCCTACCTCCTGCTGGTGCCGGCGCTGGCGGCGCTGGGGGCCGGCCTCGGCTACCCGCTGGTGCGGCTGGTCGTCATGTCGACCCAGGAGTTCGGCCTGCGCCAGCAGTTCGGTCAACCTGCCCCGTTCGTCGGCACCGACAACTTCGCCGAGATCTTCGGCGACCCGTACTTCTGGGACGTGCTGCGGCGCTCGCTGATCTTCTGCGCCGTCAACGTCGTGCTCACGCTGGTGCTGGGGACGCTGGCCGCGCTGCTGCTCTCCCGCCTGGGGACAGCCATGCGCACGGCGCTCAGCGTGGCGCTGCTCTTCGCCTGGGCCACCCCGGCGCTCACCGCCACCATCGTGTGGCAGTGGATCTTCGACGCCCGCTACGGGGTGGTGAACTGGCTGCTCACCCGGCTGGGCGGTGACTTCGAGGGCCACTCGTGGCTGAGCAAGCCGCTGTCGTTCTTCTTCGTGGGCACGCTCATCGTGGTGTGGATGGGCGTCCCGTTCGTGGCCTTCACGCTGTACGCGGGCATGACGCAGATCCCGGGCGAGGTCATGGAGGCGGCCGCCATCGACGGCGCCGGCGCGTGGGCCCGGTTCCGCGACGTGATCTGGCCCGCGCTCAAGCCGATCTTCGTCGTGCTCGCCGCCCTGTCCACACTGTGGGACCTGCGGGTCTTCACCCAGATCTACGTGCTCCAGCAGGCCGGCGGCATCACCCGGGAGACCAACACGCTCGGCGTGTACGCCTACCGGACCTCGGCGGGCAACGACTTCGGGCTCGGCGCAGCCATCGCTCTGGTGATGGTGGGCATCACGCTGCTGGCGACGCTGTTCCACCTGCGCCAGATGTTCCGCCAGGAGGAGGTGTGATGGGCCGCCGCCGCTGGCCCCTGAACCTGGCCGCGCTGGCCGTGATCGTGGTCGTCGCCTTCCCCGTCTACTGGATGCTGGTCACGTCGTTCCGGCCCAACTCCGAGATCCGCACCGCGCCGCGCTTCCTGCCGATCGGCACGCTGGAGAACTACCGGACGGTGTTCGAGCGCGACCACTTCTGGTCCTCGTTCTCCAACAGCCTCCAGGTCACGCTGCTGACGGTGGTCTTCGCGCTGTTCACGGCCTTCCTGGCCGCGGTGGCGGTGGCCCGCTTCCGGTTCCGCGGCCGGCTGGCGTTCCTGGTCATCGTGCTGCTGGTGCAGATGGTCCCGGCCGAGGCGATGATGATCTCGGTGGTCAAGGTGCTGGAGGGTTGGAACCTGCGCAACTCGATCGCAGGCCTGACCATCACCTACGTGGCGTTCGTGCTGCCCTTCACGGTGTGGACCCTGCGCGGCTTCGTGGGAGGGGTGCCCAAGGAGCTGGAGGAGGCCGCCATGATGGACGGCTCCAGCCGGCTGCGTGCGTTCTTCACGGTCACGCTGCCGCTGCTGGCGCCCGGCCTGGTGGCCACGGGGATCTTCGCCTTCATCCAGGCGTGGAACGAGTTCACCTTCGCCCTGGTCATCATGGACCGGCCCGAGCGCGAGACACTGCCGGTGTGGCTCCAGGCCTTCAACTTCGGCGCTCGCGGGACGGACTGGGGCGGCGTGATGGCGGGCTCGACGCTCATCACCGTGCCGGTGATCGTGTTCTTCCTCCTCGTGCACCGGCGCGTGGCCGCCGGGATGACCGCCGGGGCGGTGAAGGGATGAGCGAAGCGACGAGCGCCCTGCGCCGGGCGGCGCGGGGCACGCTGCTGTCCTCGTTCGCCGGACCGTCGCTGCCCGGCTGGGTCGTCCGCCAGGCGGATGAGGGCCTGGGCGGCGTGTGCCTGTACGGGTCCAACCGCCGCGCCGAGGTCGCCGCGGTCGCCGCCGACCTGCATGCGGCCCGGCCGAGCCTGGTGGTGGCGCTGGACGAGGAGGGCGGCGACGTCACCCGCATCGAGGCGACCACCGGCTCGTCGCTGCCCGGCAACGCCGCCCTGGGGGCGGTGGACGACCCGGCGCTGACCACGGCCGTCGCTGCCGCCCTGGGCGCACGCCTGCGCGGCCTCGGCATCGACCTCGACCTGGCCCCGTGCGCCGACGTGAACAGCGACCCCGCCAACCCGGTGATCGGCGTGCGCTCCTTCGGCGCCGATCCGGCCCTGGTGGCCCGCCAGACCGCGGCGTTCGTCACCGGTCTGCAGTCGGCGGGCGTCGCCGCGTGCGCCAAGCACTTCCCCGGCCACGGGGCGGCGCGGGTCGACTCGCACCTGGCGCTGCCGGCGGTCGAGGTGGGGGAGGGGGAGCTGGCACCGTTCCGATCCGCCATCGCCGCGGGAGTCGTGGCGGTGATGCCGGGCCACCTGCTCGTCCCGGCGCGCGACGACGCTCCGGCGTCGGTCAGTCCCCGGATCCTCGGCGACCTGCTGCGAGGCGAGCTGGGGTTCGGGGGCGTGATCGTGACCGATGCGCTGGACATGGGGGCGATCGGCGGTCCGGCCGAGATCCCCGCCGCCCTGGTGCGGGCGCTGGCCGCGGGCGCCGACCTGTGCTGCCTGGGCCCCGACAACACCGAGGACCTGCTCGACGCCTGCCTCGACGCGGTGGACGCGGCGGTGGCGGCGGGCGCGCTGGCCGAGTCACGGGTCCACGAGGCCGCCGAGCGGGTCGCCGGGATCAACGCCGCGTGCGCACGGCGCGGCCAGGTCGGTCCGCCCGCCGACCTGGCCGCGCTGGGCGCCGAGGCGGCGCGCCGGGCCCTGCGGGTGGACGGTCACATCCCCGCCTCCCTCGCCCGGGCCCACGTGGTCGAGCTCGACCGTCCCGCCAACATCGCGGCCGGGTCGGTGCCGTGG
>JBKPRS010000398.1:0-6335 GCA_046734695.1 Actinomycetota bacterium
CACGTTGAGCCTGTACCAGGGCGACACGGTGGTGTCCCAGTACCCGATCGGGGTGGGCACCTCGCAGACCCCGACGCCCGGCGGCAAGTACTACATCAAGGAGCTTCTCCAGCCGCCGAGCCCCAACGGCCCCTACGGCGCGTACGCCTACGGGCTGTCGGGGTTCTCCAACGTGCTGGACAGCTTCAACGGCGGCGACGGGGTGATCGGCATCCACGGCACCAACGACCCCTCCACCATCGGAACCGATGTCAGCCACGGCTGCATCCGCCTCACCAACGAGGCGATCACCGAGCTGGTGGGGATCCTGCCGCTCGGCACTCCGGTCACCATCGAGGCCTGACGGCGGGCCGGACGCGCAGGTGGCCCCACCCGAAGGCGGGGCCACCTGGGCGATCACCGCACGGACCCCTGACGCGCCGAACGGCGCCCCGCTCGCACCCTCAGGGGGCACGGTGGGGCGCCGTTCGGCGGAGGTCAGCCGGAGAAGGTGGGATCGCCGGGCACCGGCGCAGCCGGTGCGGCAGCGGTCGGTGCCGGTGCCGGCGTGGGGGCCGGCTGGCTCGGCGTGACCACGTCTCCGGTCACGTCGAAGGCCACTTCCTCGTACTCGAGGTTGACCTCGATGTCCTCGCCGTTGTCCACGAAGCACGTCGCGAAGACGGAGTAGGTGCCCGCGGGGTCGGTGCCGGCGGGCACCTGGATCTGCGTCGACCAGCTGCCGGTCTCGGCGATCTCGGTCTCGACGGCGTTGAGGACGTCCGTCTCGTTGGCGAAGTAGACCTGGACGAAGGCGTTGAACGCCTGCTCGCCTCCACAGTCGTCGCCACTGACCGTGATCGAGGTCCCGGCGGGACCGCTGGTCGGCGTTATGTCTAGGGGCGCAAACTCGGCCTCTTGCGCGCCCGCCGGGGCCGCGAAGAGCGCGGCCGCGAGCGCGAGTCCGGTCGTGGCCACGAGGGCCGCCCGCCTGCTTTTCATGGGTTCTCCTTGATCCGTCCACCCCACCCCAGCGGCGGGGCCGCCCCGCGCCCAGACGCGGATGCGGCAAGATAGCTCGCGGGCGAGGCTCGCATGGCGCGCATTGTCGTTTCGTCCGGCAGGGCCGCAGAGCCGGTGGTTACGCTCAGCCGCGTGCGACTCCCCGTGATGCCCCCGGTGCGGCCCATGCTGGCCAAGGCGGTCTACGAGGTGCCGCGGGACGAGGGCCTGCGCTTCGAGCCCAAGTGGGACGGGTTCCGCTGCATCGTGTTCCGCGACGGCGACGAGGTCGAGCTGGGCAGCCGGAACGACCGGCCCCTGACCCGCTACTTCCCGGAGATGCTGCCGGCGCTGAAGGAGGTACTGCCCGAGCGCTGCGTGGTCGACGGCGAGCTGGTGGTGGTGACGGGCGAGGGGCTCGACTTCGACGCCCTCCAGCAGCGGATCCACCCGGCCACGTCCCGGATCCGGCGCCTGGCCCAGGAGACGCCGGCCTCGTTCGTGGCGTTCGACCTGATCGCCCTGGGCGACCGCGACCTGAGCGACCAGCCCTTCGCCGAGCGCCGCCGCCTGCTGGAGGAGTCGGTCCCCGGCGACCGCGGCCAGGTCTACGTGACCCCGCTGACCGAGGACGCGGACGTCGCCACCGACTGGTTCCACCGCTTCGAGGGCGCCGGCTTCGACGGCGTGGTCGCCAAGGCGGCCGACTCGCCCTACCGCCAGGACCAGCGGGCGATGTGGAAGGTCAAGCACCAGCGCACGGCCGACTGCGTGGTAGCCGGCTTCCGCTGGCACAAGGACGGCGAGGGCATCGGGTCGCTGCTCCTCGGGCTGTACGACGACGCCGGCAACCTCCACAACGTGGGCGTGGCCACGTCCTTCACCGCGGCCAAGCGCAAGGAGCTGGTCGACGAGGTCGCCCCCCTCCGCGACGTCACGCTGGAGGAGCACCCCTGGCAGGCCTGGGCCATCGCCGAGGCCCACATGGGCGACACCCGCATGCCCGGCGCCCCCAGCCGCTGGAACGCCACCAAGGACCTCTCCTGGGTCCCCCTCCGACCCGAGCGGGTGGTCGAGGTCCGCTACGAGAACCTCCAAGGTGGCCGCTTCCGCCACGCATCGAGATTGGTCCGCTGGCGCGAGGACAAGACCCCGCCCGAGTGCACCTACGACCAGCTGGACGAAGCCGCCCCGGCAGAGCTCAAGATGATATTTGGCGATGCTTCCTAGTTTTTCATGTACACTGACTGCATGCGGGGAGCAATGATCGAGGATCCGCACCTCCTGGCAGAGCGGCGTCGCATGGGAGGCGACCGCTGGGACGAGGTGTGGGAGGGCGTGCTGCACATGGTGCCGCCGCCATTTGAACGGCATCAGCACTTCAGTGCTCGATTGTTGGTGGCCATCGATGAACTGGCCGAGGCGCGAGGGCTCAGGGTCGCCCACGACGTTGGCTTCTATCGGGCGAGCGACGACTTCCGCGTGCCCGACCTGGCCGTGTACCGGCCCGACCAGACCACGGCCAGGGGGCTGGAGGCCGCGGCCGAGTTGCTGATCGAGATCATGTCGCCGCGGGACGAGAGCCGGATCAAGCTCCCCTGGTACGCGGCGCGCGACGTTCGCGAGGTGTTGCTGATCGACCGCGACACGCTCGCAGTGGAGCTGTATGACTGTGCTGGCGGCCAGCCCAAGCGGGTCGAGCCGGCCCAGTCATCCGTGCTCGACTGCACCTTCACGCGGCTGGACAAGGACCGCCTGGAGGTGGCGACGAACGAGCGGAAGGTCGTGATCCGCCTTTAGCGCACGGTGCGTGCCGACCGACTTGACCCGGCGGTCAAGCGCGTGGTCACCTGGTAGCTCGGGTACACATCCCTGTACGACCTGAGGCTGCACGAGGGGTTCCGATGACCGACACTGCCGATCGCACCACGACCAGCGGCGACGTGCTCGCCGAGGTCAAGGACTGGCTCGCGGAGAACTGGGACCCCGACCTCACCGTGGCCGAGTGGTGGGAGCGCCTGGGGACCTCGGGGTGGGCCGTGCCCACCTGGCCCAGCGACTGGTTCGGCAAGGACCTCAACCGGGCCGACGGCGTGCGGGTGCAGCAGGCCATCGCCGACCACGGGGCGCTGCCCGCGCCCGGGGGGCTCGGCCTCATGCTGGCCGGCCCCACCATCGCGGTGCACGGCAACGACGAGCAGAAGCAGCGCTACTTGCGCGACATCGTCACCGGGCAGAGGGCCTGGTGCCAGCTGTTCAGCGAGCCCAGCGCCGGCTCCGACCTGGCGGGCCTCAACACTCGGGCCGTCAAGGACGGCGAGGAGTGGATCGTCAACGGCCAGAAGGTGTGGACCTCGGGCGGCCAGGTGGCCGACCTGGCCATGCTCATCGCTCGCACCGACCCGGACCAGCCCAAGCACGCGGGCATCACCTACTTCGTCATCGACATGCACCAGCCCGGCGTCGAGGTCGTCCCGCTGCGGGAGATGACCGGCCGGGCGCTCTTCAACGAGGTGTTCCTCACCGATGCCCGGGTCGCCGACGACTCCGCCATCGGCGGCCTGAACAACGGCTGGCGGGTGGCCAACACCACGCTCATGTTCGAGCGCACCAGCCTGGGCGCCGGGGGCGGCTCCGCCGCCGCCTCGCTGGCCAGCCCGGGCACGGTGGCCGGCGACCTCGACCGGCGGGCCGGCGACTTCATCGCCAGCGGCGGCCGGCGCGGCGGCGGAGGCGGCACCCTGTTCGGCGCCTCGGCCAAGGGCCTCATCCAGCTGGCCAGGGGCAACGGCGCCGTCGCCAACCCGGCCATCCGCCAGAAGCTCGTGCAGCTGCACACCATCGGCGAGCTGGCCCGCTTCAACGGCCTCCGGGCCAAGGCGGCCATGGCCGCGGGCAAGGACATCCCCGGCCTGCCCAACATCTCCAAGCTCATGATGAGCAACACGGTGCGCCTGTCCCGCGACCTCGGCCTCGAGATCGCCGGCGGCTACGGCATGCTCCACGCCTACGACCCCGAGGACCGCAAGGCCCTCGACGACGCCACCGGCCTGCCGTACCTGTCGGGCATCACCGAGATGGCGCTGTTCGCCCAGGGCCCGCCCATCTACGGCGGGACCGACCAGGTGCAGCGCAACATCATCGGCGAGCGGGTCCTCGGCCTGCCCAAGGAGCCGGGCTTCGACAAGAACACGCCGTTCAAGGACCTGCCCAAGAACGGCTGAGTCCGTCCTCAGGTCTAGCGATTGCGCCCGGCGGCCACGGCCTTGGCCCGGCCCACCAGGCCGGGCGCGCCCAGCTTCTCGCACATCGACTCGTAGGCGGCCTGGTCCGGAGGACCGGTCCACTCCAGCTCGTCCACGTTGTCGCTGACGGGCGCGTCGGTCTCGACCGTGGCGATGCGGCGGAACAGCAAGGCCAGCTCGAACTGGTCGCGCAGCACCATGTTGAGCTTGGCTGCGCCGCGCACGCCTGCGTCCCACGTGACCGGATCGCCGGGGATGTCCTCCAGGTGACCCCATCGCCGCAGCACCGCGGCGGCCGACTTGGCGCCCCAGCCGGGCAGGCCCGGGAACCCGTCGGCCGAGTCGCCCACCAGCGCCAGCAGGTCGGGGATCGACGCCGGCGGCACGCCCAGCCGCTCCTCCACGCCCGCGGCGTCGAAGTACTGGCCCTTGCGCCGGTCGAGCTGGACCACCTTGCCGCCCACGCACTGGCCCAGGTCCTTGTCGGGCGTGCAGATCACCACCCGCTCGACCCGCTCGTCGGCCGCGGCCATGACGGCCGCCGCAGCCATGCCGTCGTCGGCCTCGTGGGTGACCTGGGGCCACACCACGAACCCGGCGACCTGCATCGCCGCCTCCACCAGCGGGAACTGGGCCAGCAGCTCCCGCGGCATCCCCACCGAGGACTTGTAGCCGGGCCACAGGTCGTTGCGGAACGACTCGATGATGTGGTCCGTGGCCACGCCCACGTGGGTGGCCCCGTCCGAGACCAGCTGGAGCAGCGTGCCCAGCACACCGATGGTGGCACCCTTCTCCAGGTCGCGGTTGTTGGGCGCGAAGTGGTAACGGAAGAGCTCGTAGGTGCCGTCGACCAGATGGACATCCATGCGGTGGACGAACCTAACGCGGCGACTAGGCCAGTTCGACCAGGTCCAGGAGGTCGTCGGACCAGTGGTCGAGGTCGCCGTCGGGCATGAGCAGGGCCCGATCGGGCGCGAGGTCGCGCACGAAGCCCACGTCGTGGCTCACGATCACCATCGTCCCGCCCCAGCTGGCCAGGGCGGCGGCCACCGCCTCGCGCGACGGGGGATCGAGGTTGTTGGTCGGCTCGTCGAGCAGCAGGAGGTTGTGGCGCCCGGCCACCAGCAGCGACAGGGCGAGCTTGGTCTTCTCGCCGCCCGACAGCGTGGACGCGTCCTGGTGGACCTTGTCACCCGAGAGCCCGAACATGCCGAGCAGCCGTCGCCGGACCTGGTCGGACTGGCCGGGCGACGCCTCGGCCATGTGGTCGAGCACCGACGCGCCCGCCCGGATGCCCTCGTGCTCCTGGGCGTAGTAGCCGACGCTGACCTGGTGGCCCCAGGTGAGGGCGCCCCGGTCGGCCTCGGACTCGCCGGCCAGGATGCGCAGCAGGCTGGTCTTGCCCGCGCCGTTGAGCCCCAGCACCAGCAGCCGCTCGCCCCGGCCCACCTCGAACGCCAGGTGCTCGAACACCGGCGGCCCGTCCCCGTAGGACTTGGTCAGGCCGTGGGCCGTCAGCGCGGTGCGGCCCGACGGCGGGGGGTCCGGCAGCCTCAGCCGCAAGCCCCGGCGGGCGGTCGGCGCCTCGACGCCGTCACGGCGGATCCGCTCGATGCGGGTCTCCAGGGACTTGGCGAAGGCCGCCTTCGACGCCTTGGCCCCCCAGCGGTCGATCAGCGTCTGGAGCCGGGCGATCTCGGACTGCTGGCGGGCGGCGATCTTGGCCCGCCGGGCCTCGTCCCGGGCCCGGGCCACCTTGTACTCGGAGTAGGTGCCCTTGTACTCGGTCACCTCGCCCACGTCCGCCTCGCCCGGCCGGTCGAGGTGCAGCACCCGGGTGATCGAGTCGTCCAGCAGCTCGAGGTCGTGGCTCACGACGACCAGCGCGCCCCGGTAGGCCCGCAGGAAGTCGAGCAGCCACTCGCGGGCGTCGTTGTCGAGGTGGTTGGTGGGCTCGTCGAGGAGGAGCAGGTCGCTGCCGGAGAACAGGATGCGGGCCAGCTCGACCCGGCGGCGCTCCCCGCCGGACAAGGCCCGGATGTGGCCGTCGACCCGGTCGGCCCGCAGGCCCAGGCCGGCCAGCAGCGTGCGGGCCTCCGACTCGGCCGC
>JBKPRS010000399.1:0-23289 GCA_046734695.1 Actinomycetota bacterium
GAACCGCTACGGCCGCGAGCGCACCTACCACGCCAACTACGAGGGCGTGATCCCGTACCTGCAACGGCGCCACTCGGACGCGGAGTCCGACAGCGCCCGCGAGCAGGTCGAGGGTTACATGCGCGAGGTGCCGTGCGCGACGTGCGGCGGCGCCCGGCTCAAGCCGCTGTCCCTGGCCGTGACCATCGACGGCTACTCGATCGCCGACATCTCCGACATGTCGATCGCCGACTCGGCCAAGGCCTTGGCGGCGCTGTCGCTCTCCGAGCGCGATCGGCTCATCGCCGAGCGGGTGGTCAAGGAGATCAACGCCCGCATGGGCTTCCTGCTCGACGTCGGCCTCGACTACCTCACCCTGTCCCGCTCGGCCGGCACCCTGGCCGGCGGCGAGGCCCAGCGCATCCGCCTGGCCTCGCAGATCGGTTCGGGCCTGGTGGGGGTGCTCTACGTGCTGGACGAGCCGTCGATCGGCCTGCACCAGCGCGACAACCGCCGGCTCATCGACACGCTGATCCGCCTGCGCGAGCTGGGCAACACGGTGCTCGTGGTCGAGCACGACGAGGAAACGATCAAGGTGGCCGACCACGTCGTCGACATCGGTCCCGGCGCCGGGGAGCACGGCGGTGAGATCGTCCACACCGGCTCGGTCCAGAAGCTGCTGCGCAACCGGAAATCGCTGACCGGCCAGTACCTGTCGGGCAAGAGGTCGATCCCGGTGCCGGAGAAGCGCCGGCCCACCGGCGACCGCTGGCTGAAGGTGCGGGGCGCCCGCGAGCACAACCTCAAGAACATCGACGTGGAGTTCCCGCTGGGGTGCTTCGTGTCGGTCACCGGCGTGTCCGGCTCGGGCAAGTCGACGCTGGTGAACGACATCCTCTACCGGTCGCTGATGCAGAAGGTGTACCGCTCGAAGACCCCGCCTGGCCTGCACACCGGGGTCGACGGCATCGCCTACCTCGACAAGGTCATCGACATCGACCAGTCGCCCATCGGGCGCACCCCCCGGTCCAACCCGGCCACGTACACCGGCGTGTTCGACCACATCCGCAAGCTGTTCGCCCAGACGCACGAGGCCAAGGTCCGGGGCTACCTTCCCGGCAGGTTCAGCTTCAACGTCAGCGGCGGACGCTGCGAGGCGTGCGCGGGCGACGGCACGATCAAGATCGAGATGCACTTCCTGCCCGACGTGTACGTGCCGTGCGAGGTGTGCAAGGGCGCCCGCTACAACCGGGACACGCTGGACATCACGTTCAAGGACAAGAACATCGCGGACGTGCTCGCCCTGAGCTGCGAGGAGGCGCTCGAGTTCTTCCGCAACCAGCCGGCCATCGCCCGCCACATGCAGACGCTGGTCGACGTGGGCCTCGGCTACGTCCGACTGGGCCAGCCGGCCACGACGCTGTCCGGCGGCGAGGCCCAGCGGGTGAAGCTGTCGAGCGAGCTGGCCAAGCGCTCGACGGGCCACACCATCTACATCCTCGACGAGCCCACGACGGGCCTGCACTTCGAGGACATCCGCAAGCTGCTGACCGTGCTGTCCCGCCTGGTCGACCAGGGCAACACCGTGCTGGTCATCGAGCACAACCTCGACGTCATCAAGACCGCCGACTGGATCGTCGACCTGGGCCCCGAGGGCGGCAACGGCGGCGGGACCGTCGTCGCCACCGGCACGCCCGAGGAGATCGCGGCCGAGCCCGCCAGCTGGACGGGCCAGTTCCTGGTCCCGCTCCTGACGGGCGAGCGCACCGGCGTCGGCTGAGCCTCCCCCGGGCTCAGGCCGGCGGGGACCAGTCCGCCGGCGCCAGCTCGAACCCCTCGAACGTGAACCCGGGCGACACGGTGCAACCGGCAAGCGTCCACGCCCCGTGGCTCTCTGCCGACTGCCACGCGCCCGCCGGCACCACCACCTGCGGCTGCTGCCCGCCGAGCACGTCGGAGCCCAGGGTCGCCGACTCGATCGGCCCGTCGCCGGCCTGGACCGACAGGCGCAGCGGGTCGCCGGCGTAGAAGTGCCACACCTCGGCCGCGTCGACGCGGTGCCAGTGGGAGCGCTGCCCGCCCGCCAGCAGGTAGTAGATCGCGGTCCCCGCGGGCCGCTCGCCCTCGCCCGCGGCGTGGCGCCAGGTCTCCCGGTACCAGCCACCCTCGGGATGGGGCGCGAGCCCCAACCGGTCCACCAGCCGTTCGGGGCCACCCTCGTCGGGGATCATGATCCCGATTCTGCCTGCACCCTGAACCGGGCGTGGCCCCGCTAGCGTCCCGTGCTGCCATGCACCCGGCCGCCGTCGACAGCCCGCCGCCCGGTCCTCTGCCGCCGCGGTCCCATCATCCCCTCGTGCTGGCCGCGATCGGGGCAGTGGCGGCCGTCCTGGTCGTGGGCCTGGCGTTCCTCGCGTTCGGCGGAAAGGACGATGGTGGCCATGACGCCACCGAGGGATCCGCCGGCGGTGCCCTGGGCTCGGCGTTCGGCGGCTCGACCACGGTGCCGAGCAACGTCGGCACCGCGGTCCAGGAGACGACGATCGCCACGACCGGCCTCCCGACGGACCTCCCGGCGGTGACGATCCCGGCCGACTCGTCGCCGCCCACGACGATCCCGGGCAGCGAGCCGGGGTCGGTCCCGGGGGCCGACGGCGATCTCCCGCTGTTCGGCCACCTGGTCGTCGACGTGGATCCCGGCGGCTACCAGGACTTGTCGGTGTACCTGCGCGAGGACCAGCAGTTCCAGCTCCTGTCCCTGGCCGACGACGGCATCATGACCCACATCGAGGTCTTCGCCCCCGACGGCTCCAGCGAGGGCAGCTGGGACGGTGGTGAGCCGGGCGTGATCAACGGGCTCGAGTGGTTCGGCGACGAGACGCTCCCGGCCACCGGCACCTACGTCATCCGGGTGGTCCACACGGGCGGCAGCGACGACCGGTTCGTCCTCGCCTTCTTCGGCGACGCCTAGGGGCAGACGTCCGGGACGGACCGGAACCGTGGACAGCCGGGCGTCGCCGGGGTAACCAGACAGTGTGCTCGGACTTCCCCCCGAAGTGCGTGGCCTGCTGTTCGACCTGGACGGCGTGCTGACCCGCACGGCGACCCTGCACGCGGCAGCCTGGAAGCAGATGTTCGACGACTTCCTCGCCGGGCTGGACGACGGGCCGGACGGGCCGCAACCGCCGTTCAGCGACCGGGACTACGACCGCTACGTCGACGGGCGGCCCCGGCTGGACGGGACGCGGGCGTTCCTGGCTTCCCGCGGCATCACGCTCCCCGAGGGCTCTCCGGGCGACCCGCCCGGCACCGCCACGGTCCACGGCCTGTCCAACCGCAAGAACGACCTGGTGCTGGCCATGATGGCGAGCCAGGGGGTGGACGTATACCCGGGCTCGATGCGCTACGTCGACGCGGCCCGGGAGGCCGGCCTCGGCTGCGCCGTCGTGTCGTCCAGCGCCAACGCCCGGGACGTGCTGCAGAGCGCGGGGCTGGCGGACCGGTTCGACGCCGTCGTCGACGGGCGCGTGGCGGGGGAGCAGGGGCTGGCCGGCAAGCCTGCGCCCGACATGTTCCTGGCCGGGGCCCGGGCGCTGGGTGTCGGTCCGGCGCAGGCCGCGGTGTTCGAGGACGCCATCGCCGGCGTCGAGGCGGGGCGGGCCGGGAACTTCGCCCGGGTCGTCGGGGTCGACCGCGTGGGCCAGGCCGACGAGCTGGCCCGCCACGGCGCCGACGTCGTCGTCACCGACCTGGCCGAGCTGCTGGACGAGCCCGCGCCCGCGTGGGCGGATCGCGCGCCCGAGACCGAGGGGCCCGGCGGACCGCACGAGCCCGATCCCGAGCCGGCGCAGGCCGAGCGGACCGAGGGCGGGGGGCCGGCATGACCACGCCCGGGCGTTGCTTCTCGGTCGAGCCGTGGAGCGTGACCGAGCACGAGCTCCACCTTGACGCGCTGGGGCGGACCGAGTCCGTCTTCGCTCTCTCCAACGGGCACATCGGGCTGCGGGGCAACCTCGACGAGGGTGACCCCCATGGGATCCCGGGGACCTACCTCAACTCCGTGTACGAGCTGCGCCCACTGCCCTACGTGGAGACCGGCTACGGGTATCCCGAGTCGGGCCAGACGATCATCAACGTCACCAACGGCAAGCTGATCCGCCTCCTGGTGGACGACGAGCCGTTCGACGTCCGCTACGGGACGCTGGCCAAGCACGAGCGCACGCTCGACCTGCGCGACGGCGTCCTGCGCCGCGACGTGGAGTGGCGCTCGCCGGCCGGAGACGCGGTGCGGATCCGCTCGACGCGGCTCGTGTCCCTGTCCCAGCGGGCGGTGGCCGCCATCCTCTACGAGGTCGAGCCGGTCGACGACTCGCTGCGGGTGGTCGTGCAGTCCGAGCTGGTGGCGAACGAGGAGATGCCCGACCTCGGGCGCGATCCCCGCACCGCCGCGGTCCTGGAGCGCCCACTCGTGGCGGAGGAGCACTCTGCCTCCGGTACCGAGGCCGTCATGGTCCACCACACCAAGCAGAGCGGCCTGCGCGTGGCGGCGGGGATGCGGCACATCATCGACGGCCCGCCGAACACCGACCTCGACCTGTGGGCGTCGGACGACGTCTGCCGCCTCACCATCGCCACCCGGCTCGGCGCGGGCGAGACGCTTCGCATCGTGAAGTTCCTGGCCTACGGCTGGTCGAGCCAGCGGACCCGCCCGGCGCTCACGGACCAGGTGGT
This sequence comes from Actinomycetota bacterium, assembly GCA_046734695.1. GTDB lineage: Bacteria > Actinomycetota > Acidimicrobiia > Acidimicrobiales > VFJN01 > ZC4RG19. The sequence continues at coordinate 4,711 of JBKPRS010000399.1, forward strand.
GGCGGCCCTGGCCGCGGCCCGCCTCACGGGCTGGGACGGCCTGGTCGGCGAGCAGCGGACCTACCTCGACGAGTTCTGGGGGCACGCGGACGTCGAGCTGGAGGGCGACGCCGAGGTGCAGCAGGCGGTGCGGGTGGCGCTGTTCCACATCCTCCAGGCCGGGGCCCGGGCCGAGCAGCGGCCCATCCCCAGCAAGGGCCTGACCGGCCCGGGCTACGACGGCCACACGTTCTGGGACACCGAGACCTTCGTGCTGCCGGTGCTCACCTACACCAAGCCCCGGGCCGCGGCCGACGCCGTGACGTGGCGCCAGCTCACCCTGCCGATCGCGAAGGAGCGGGCGCAGGAGCTGGGCTTCCAAGGGGCCGCCTTCCCGTGGCGGACCATCCGGGGCCGCGAGTCGTCGGGCTACTGGCCGGCCAGCACCGCGGCGTTCCACATCAATGCCGACATCGCGGACGCGGTCGTCCGCTACGTGGACGCGACCGGCGACGAGGAGTTCGAGCGGAACGTCGGCCTGGACCTGCTGGTGGAGACGGCCCGGCTGTGGCGCAGCCTCGGCCATCACGACAACGAGGGCCGCTTCCGCATCGACGGGGTGACCGGGCCCGACGAGTACAGCTCCATCGCCGACAACAACATCTACACCAACCTCATGGCCGAGCAGAACCTGCGGGCGGCGGCCGAGACGGCGGGCCGTCATCCCGAGCGGGCGGCCGAGCACGGGGTGACCACCGAGGAGATGGCGTCGTGGCGCGACGCGGCCGAGGCGATGATCGTGCCCTACGACGAGAAGCTCGACGTCCACCCCCAGAGCGAGGGCTTCACCAACCACGCCGTGTGGGACTTCGCCGGGACCACGCCCGACAAGTACCCGCTGCTGCTCCACTTCCCGTACTTCGACCTGTACCGCAAGCAGGTGGTGAAGCAGGCCGACCTGGTGCTGGCCCTGCACCGGCGGGGGGACCGGTTCAGCTTCGAGGAAAAGGACCGCGACTTCCGCTACTACGAGGCCCTGACCGTGCGTGACTCCTCGCTGTCGGCTTGCACGCAGGCCGTGGTGGCGGCCGAGCTGGGCTACCTGGAGCTGGCCCACGACTACCTGGCCGAGGCCGCGCTGATGGACATGGAGGACCGGGCCCGCAACACCCGGGACGGCCTGCACATGGCCTCGCTGGCCGGGGCGTGGACCGCGCTGGTCGAGGGCCTCGGCGGCATGCGGGCCCGGGACGGGCGGCTGTCGTTCGGGCCCCGGCTGCCGGCCGGGCTCAGCCGGCTGAGCTTCCGGGTCTGCTACCGGGGGAGCTGCCTGGTCGTGACCACGGACGGCCGCACGGCCCGCTACCGCGTGCGGGAGGGTCCGCCCATCGAGCTGATCCACCACGGTGAGGCGTTCGAGGTGGGCGAGGACGAGGTCGAGCGCCGGATCGAGCCGCTGCCGGCCCGGCCCCGGCCCCACCAACCCCCCGGCCGGGAGCCGGAACGCCGGGGCCAGCAGGGCTGACCCGGCGCGCCGGCCGCGAGTCGCCGGGGCTCAGGTGATGTCGAGCATGCGCTGGAGCGCGATGCGGGCGCCTTCGGCGGTGTCGGGATCGACCGTGATCTGGTTGACCACCCGGCCGGCCACGAGCTCGTCGAGCACCCAGGCCAGGTGGGGCTCGTCGATGCGGTTCATGGTCGAGCACGGGCAGATGAGCGGGTCGAGTGACACGACCGTCTTGTCCGGGTGCTCCTGGGCCAGCCGGTTGACCAGGTGGATCTCCGTGCCGATCGCGACAGTGGACCCCGCGGGGGCGGCGTCGAGCGCCCGGATGATGTAGTCGGTCGATCCCACCTGGTCGGCCAGCAGCACGGTCTCGTGCGGGGCCTCGGGGTGGATGACCACGATGCCGTCGGGGTGCTCGGCCCGGAACGCCTCGACCTGGGCCGGCCGGAAGCGCTGGTGGATCGAGCAGTGGCCCCGCCACAGCAGGAACGTGGCCGCCTTGGCCTCGGCCTCGCTCAGGCCGCCGAGGTCGTAGCGGGGATCCCAGACGGCCATCTCCGACAGCTCGTAGCCCATCGCCACGCCGGTGTTGCGCCCGAGGTGCTGATCGGGGAAGAACAGGACCTGGTCGGCATGACCGTCGCCGAACGCCCACTCCAGCACGGCCCGGGCGTTGGTCGAGGTGCACACGGCGCCGCCGTGGCGGCCCACGAACGCTTTCAGGGCGGCCGAGGAGTTCATGTAGGTGATCGGGACGACCCGGTCGATGTCCACGACCTCGGACAGCGCCTCCCAGGCCTCGGTGACCTCGTCGATGTCGGCCATGTCGGCCATCGAGCAGCCCGCGTTGAGGTCGGGGAGGATCACGCTCTGGTGGTCGCCGGTGAGGATGTCGGCCGACTCGGCCATGAAGTGCACGCCGCAGAACACGATGTGGTCCGCCTCGGGCCGCTGCTGCGCCAGCACCGACAGCCGGTAGGAGTCGCCGCGGGCATCGGCCCACCGGATGATCTCGTCCCGCTGATAGTGGTGGCCGAGGATGAACAGGCGGTCGCCGAGAGTGGCCTTGGCCGCGGCGATCCGGGTGGCGAGGTCGTCCGGGGACGCCCCGGTGTACCGCTCCGAGAGCGGGGTCTGAAGCCGAAGCATTGGGTTGGGAACCTCCGTCGGGTGGTTCCGGTTTTGGACGGTGGGGACAGCCCGGTCGCCTCTCCCACGGGGATGTCGTCCCCGGAACCGATATGCAGCCGGAATGCCGGGCCGGCTTGCCCACGAGTCTACGGGGTAAGGCCCCGTATGACGGAGTCGTTGCCGAACAACGACGCACCGTGCGTGGCGTGGCACGTGCCGCCCCCGCAGCCTCACGACCGATGGCGGGGGACAGGCGGGATGACGCTCTAGCGTGCAGAGGGTGGTGCAACGCCCGGCTACCGGCACGATTCCTGACGCCCCGGGGTCCTACCAGTTCAAGGACGCCGAGGGCCGGGTGATCTATGTCGGCAAGGCGCGCTCGCTGCGGTCGCGGTTGTCCAACTACTTCCAGGACCCGCGGGGCCTGCTGCCCCGGACCGCGGCCATGGTGGCGGCGGCCGAGACCGTCGAGTGGATCCAGGTCCGCAACGAGGTCGAGGCGCTCATGCTGGAGTTCAGCCTCATCAAAACCCACCGGCCCCGGTTCAACATCCGGCTGCGGGACGACAAGAGCTACCCCTTCCTGGCCGTCACGGTGGAGGACGAGTGGCCCCGGCCGACCGTGATGCGGGGGCGCAAGCGCAAGGGGGTGCGGTACTTCGGCCCGTACGGACACGCCTATGCCATCCGGGAGACGCTCGACCTGCTGCTCCGCACGTTCCCGCTGCGGACGTGCTCGGACAACAAGTTCCAGCGCCACGAGAAGCTCGGCAAGCCCTGCCTCCTCTTCCACATCGAGAAGTGCTCTGGCCCCTGCGTGGGCGAGGTCGACCAGGAGACCTACAGGCGCCTGACCCAGGAGTTGCTCGACTTCCTCGACGGCGACACCGACACGATCGTCCGGCGCCTGGAGGGCCAGATGCGGGCGGCCGCCGACGAGCTGGAGTACGAGCGGGCCGCCCGGGTGCGGGACCGGCTCACCAGCGTGCGCAAGGCCATCGAGCGCCAGCAGATGGTGGCCGACCGCAACGAGGAGCTGGACGTGATCGGCATCGCCGAGGACGACCTGGAGGCCGCGGTCCAGGTGTTCTTCGTGCGCCGGGGCCGGGTGGTGGGGCGCAAGGGCTTCGTGATCGACAAGGTGGAGGACGTGACCCCCGGCGAGCTGGTGGGCGACATCCTCGAAGGGCTCTACGACGACGCGCCCCTCGGCGTGCCCCGCACCGTGCTGGTCCCCAGCGAGCCCGATGACCCCGAGCTCTACGCCGACTGGCTCACGTTGCTGCGCGGTTCGCGGGTCGAGGTCCGGGTGCCCCAGCGGGGCGCCAAGCGCGAGCTGCAGGCCACCGTGACCCGCAACGCCAGCGAGGAGTTCACCCGCCACCGGCTGCGGCGGGCCAGCGACCACAACGCCCGGGCCAAGGCGCTCAACGAGCTGCAGGAGGCGCTGGGACTGCCCGACGCCCCGCTGCGCATCGAGTGCTACGACATGAGCCACATCCAGGGCACCGACTACGTGGGCTCCATGGTGGTGATGGAGGACGGGCTGCCGCGCAAGTCCGACTACCGCCGGTTCAAGGTGCGCAGCGTCCCTGGGAACGACGACTTCGCCGCCATGGAAGAGGTGCTCACCCGCCGGCTGACCGCCTATCTGGACGAGCGCGGCAAGCCGGCCAGCGAGCGGCCCGGCAAGTTCGCCTACCCGCCCCAGCTGCTGCTGGTCGACGGGGGCAAGGGCCAGCTCAACGTGGCCGTGCGGGTGCTGGAGGAGCTGGGCCTCGCCGAGGAGATCCCGGTGGCGTCGCTGGCCAAGCGGTTCGAGGAGGTCTACGTCCCCGGGCTGGCCGACCCGGTGCGGGTGCCCCGCGGGTCGGAGGCGCTGTACCTGCTGCAGCGCATCCGGGACGAGGCCCACCGCTTCGCCATCACCTATCACCGCGAGCTGCGGGGCAAGCGGATGACCGCCTCGGTGCTCGATGGGATCAAGGGCCTCGGCCCCACCCGCCGCAAGCGCCTGACCAAGGAGCTGGGCGGCGTGGCCGGGGTCAAGGCGGCCTCGCTGGACGACCTCCGGGCCCTGACCTGGCTCCCCGACGACATCGCCGTCGCGGTCTACGGCAAGATCCACGGGCCCGCCGTCCCGACCCGGCGAGGGGCGCGGTCGTGAACGAGCCGGAGATGGACCTGGCGCAGGTGTGGGAACGCCACGCGGCCTGGTGGCAAGCCGAGTTCACCGGCGGGGCGGACGTCGAGTACGAGGAGCAGATCCTGCCCCTGGCCGGCCGCCTGCTGGCGGGAGCCAGGCGCGTGCTCGACCTGGGGTGCGGCGAAGGTCAGATCGCCCGGCTGGTGGCCGCCGGTGGGGCGGAGCGGGTGGTCGGCGTGGACACCTCGGCGGCGCAGCTCACGGAGGCGGCGCGCCGGGGCGGGGGAGTGGCCTACACCCGGGCGTCGGCGGGGACGCTGCCGCTGGCCGGCGAATCGTTCGACGCCGTCGTCACCTGCCTGGTGCTGGAGCACCTGCCCGACCTGGACGGGCCCCTCGACGAGGTGGCCCGGGTGCTGCGCCCCGGCGGGCGGTTCGTGATCTTCACCAACCACCCGCTGTTCCAGACGCCCTCCAGCGGCTGGATCGACGACCACATCCTCGACCCGCCCGAGCAGTACTGGCGGATCGGCCCGTACCTGCCGGAGTCCGTGTCGATCGAGGAGGTGGACTCGGGGGTGCGGCTGCCGTTCTTCCACCGCCCGTTGGGGCGGTACGTGAACGCCCTGGCCGAGCGGGGCCTCTTCATCTCCCGCATGGTGGAGCCCGCGCCGCCGCCGGGATTCCTGGCCCGGGCGCCGCAGTACGTCGATGCCGCCACCATCCCGCGCCTCCTGCTGCTGCGGGCCGAGCGGCGCTGAGCGGACCTCACGGTCACGCTCCGTATCATCGAGGGCAAATGGAAGAGTTCGCCGTCATCACCGGCATGTCGGGCGCCGGTCGTAGCCTGGCGGCTGACGACCTCGAGGACCTGGGCTGGTTCGTCATCGACAACCTGCCCCCTGAGCTCGTGCCCAAGGTGGTGGAGCTGGCCCAGACCCCGGGCTCGGCCGTGCACCGGGTGGCCCTGGTGGTCGGCACCGGCCACTACCAGGACGAGATCCTGCCCACGCTGGCGTGGCTGCGGGCCACGGGGGCGCAGGTGCGGGTGCTGTTCCTGGAGGCGTCGACCGACACCCTTGTCCGTCGCTACGAGTCGAGTCGCCGGAGGCACCCGCTGTCGCGGGGCGGCGACCAGTCCCACCTGGCGGCCGCCATCGAGCGGGAACGGACCCTGCTCGACCCGGTGAAGGCGGACGCCGACGTGGTGATCGACACCAGCGCCCTGAACGTCCACGAGCTGCGCCGGCGCATGCGCACGCTGTTCGGCGGGGACGAGACCACCGCCACCATGCAGACCACGCTGCTCTCGTTCGGCTACAAGAACGGGCTGCCGCTGGACGCCGACCTGGTGTTCGACTGCCGCTTCCTGCCCAACCCGCACTGGGTGGACGAGCTGCGGCCCCTGACCGGGCTGGACGAGCCGGTGCGCGACTACGTGCTGAGCCAGCCGGCGGCGGGGCCGTTCCTCGACCACGTGGACAGCCTGCTCACCTCGCTGCTCCCGGCGTATGTGGCCGAGGGCAAGGCGTACCTGACCATCGCGCTGGGGTGCACGGGCGGCCGGCACCGCTCGGTGGCGATCGCCGAGGAGCTGGCGCGGCGGCTCCGCCGCCACGTCCAGCGCGTCGGCGTCGTCCACCGGGACGTCGACAAGTGACGCCGGCCGGCGGGCCGCGGGTCGTCGCCGTGGGCGGGGGCCACGGGCTCGCCGCCACGATCCGGGCAGCGCGGCGTTACGCGGCCCGGACCACCGCGGTGGTGGCCACCGCCGACGACGGTGGATCGACCGGGCGCCTCCGGGCCGCCCTGGACCTGCCCGCGCCCGGCGACGTGCGCCATTGCATCGAGGCCATGGCCGACCCGGCCGGGGGCCCGCTGGCCGGTGCCCTCGGCTACCGCTTCGAGGGCACCGACGTCGAGGGCCACGCCCTGGGCAACCTGCTGCTGGCGGGCTTGGTCGCCTCGACCGGGGGCTTCGTGGCCGCGGTGGACGAGCTGTGCCGGCTGGTGGGCCTCGATCCCGAGCGGGGCTGGGTGGTGCCCGCCACCGACGTGCCGGTCGTGCTGCGCGGGGTGACGGCCGGTGGCGCGACCGTGTCCGGCCAGGTCGCCATCGCCCGCCGGGTCGGCGTCGAGCGCGTCGCGGTGGACCCGGCCGGCGCCCCGGCGCCCGCCCCCGCGCTCGCTGCGCTGGCCGCCGCCGACCAGGTCGTGCTCGGGCCGGGCTCGCTCTACACCTCCGTCCTGGCTGCGGCCGTGGTGGACGGCGTGCGCGAGGCGCTCAAGCAGGCCCGCGGCCGCCGGGTCTACGTGTGCAACGTGCGGGCCGAGGCGGGCGAGACCCGGGGCTACGACGTGGCCGCCCACGTGGACGCCCTCCGGCGCCACGGGATCGAGCCCGACGTCGTCCTCGTCCAGCGCGGCGCCCTGCCGTGCGGGGACGTCGATGTCGAGCTGGTGGAGGCCGACATCGTGCGCCCGCACGGGCTGGCGCACGATCCCGAGAAGCTGGCGAAGGTCCTCGAGGCCCTGGGCCCTTGAGCAATTCCCTCCCAGCGCAGGCCGCTCTAAGGTCGCACCGGACAACCAGGTCAGCCCCGACAGAGAGAGGCGCATGAGATGACCATCCGCGTAGGGATCAACGGTTTCGGCCGCATCGGCCGCAACTTGTTCCGGGCCGCGAAGAAGGCCGGAGCGGACATCGACTTCGTCGCGGTCAACGACCTGGGGTCCGTTGACACCATGGCCCACCTGCTCAAGTACGACTCGGTGCTGGGCAGGCTCGAGTACGACATCGAGGCCACCGCCGACGGCATCAAGGTGGAGGGCGACACCCTCCAGGTCCTCGCGATCCGCGACCCCAAGGAGCTGCCCTGGTCCGACCTGGGGGTCGACGTGGTGGTCGAGTCGACGGGCTTGTTCACCGCCCGGGAGAAGGCGGCGGCCCACCTCGACGCGGGGGCGCCCTTCGTGATCGTGTCGGCGCCGTCCTCGGGCGCCGACGCCACGTTCGTGGTGGGCGTCAACGACGACACGTTCGACGCCGACGCCCACAAGGTCGTGTCCAACGCCTCCTGCACCACCAACTGCTTCGTCCCGATGATCAAGGTCCTCGACGACGCCTTCGGGGTGGAGAAGGGCCTGATGACCACGATCCACGCCTACACCGGGGACCAGATGCTGGTGGACGGCCCCCACAGCGACCTGCGCCGGGCCCGGGCCGCGGCCATCAACATGGTGCCGACCGGGACGGGCGCGGCCCGCGCCACCGGCCTGGTGCTGGAGGCCATGCAGGGCCGGCTCGACGGTCAGTCCATCCGGGTCCCCGTGCCCGACGGCTCGCTCACCGATTTCACCGGCGTGCTCGCCCGCGAGGTCACCAAGGACGAGGTCAACGACGCCTTCAAGGCCGCCGCCTCGGAGGGCGCGCTGGCCGACGTGCTCGACTTCTCCGAGGCGCCGCTGGTGTCCAGCGACATCGTCGGCTCGCCGGCCTCGTGCACGTTCGACTCCAAGCTGACCCAGTCGATCGGCAACCTGGTCAAGGTCTTCGGCTGGTACGACAACGAGTGGGGCTACTCCTGCCGGCTTGTCGACCTGGTCGAGATCGTCGGCGCCGCCAACCAGCGCTGACCCCACCGTGACCGCTGTCCCCACCCTGGAGGACCTGCCACCGCTCGCCGGGAAGCGGGTCCTCATGCGCGCCGACTTCAACGTCCCGCTGCGCGACGGCGAGATCGCCGACGACCTGCGGATCCGGGCGGCGCTGCCCACGATCGAGTGGCTCCTCGGCCAGGGGGCGCAGGTCACGGCCTGCACCCACCTGGGCCGACCCAAGGGCCGGCCCGATCCCCGCTACTCCGTGGCCCCGGTGCGGGCCCGCCTGGCCGAGCTGGCGCCCGGGGTCGAGCTGCTGGAGAACCTGCGCTACGACCCGGGCGAGGAGGCCAACGATCCCGCCTTCGTGGCCCGGCTGATCGCCGGCTTCGACGCGTACGTCAACGACGCCTTCGGCGCCTCGCACCGGGCGCACGCCTCCATCGTGGGGCCGCCCCAGTTCCTCCCGTCGGCCGCCGGCCGGCTGCTCGCCCGGGAGGTCGACGTGCTGCTCGGGCTGCGGACCGATCCCCGCCGGCCGTTCGTCGCCATCCTCGGCGGCTCCAAGGTGAGCGACAAGCTCAAGGTCATCGAGGCATTGCTGGGCGTGGCCGACCAGCTGCTGATCGGCGGCGGCATGTGCTTCACGTTCCTGGCGGCCCAGGGCGCGTCCATCGGGGACAGCCTGTTCGAGGAGGACATGGTGGGCACCTGCAGATCCCTGCTCGCCGAGCACGGCGACCGGCTGGTCCTGCCGTCCGACATCACCGCCCTCGGCCCGGGGGGCGAGCTGATGCGGCCCGAGGCGGGCGGCGACGTCCGCCAGGTCGGCACCAGCCTGCCCCCGGGCTGGAAGGGCGTGGACATCGGTCCCGGCTCGGCGGCGGACTTCGGCGACCGCATCGCCGAGGCCCGCACCGTGTTCTGGAACGGGCCCATGGGCGTGTTCGAGGACCCCCGCTTCGAGGCCGGCACCCGGGCCGTGGCCCAGGCGGTGGCCGACACGTCCGGCTTCACCGTGGTGGGCGGCGGCGACAGCGCCGCGGCGCTGGCCCAGTTCGGCCTGGCCGGCGAGGTCGACCACGTCTCCACCGGCGGGGGCGCCTCGCTCGAGCTGCTCGAGCAGGGCGATCTGCCGGGCCTGGCGGCCCTGCGTGGCGAGTGGAAGGCCTGAGCGACCATGCCCGACGCCCCCCGCAAGCCTCTCATCAGCGGCAATTGGAAGATGAACCTCAACCACTTCGAGGCCACGGCGCTGATCCAGACGCTGAGCCACAAGCTGGGCTCCGAGGATTTCGGGTCGACCGACGTGTCGGTCCACCCGCCCTTCACCGACATCCGCGTGCTCCAGAGCTGGTTCCTGGCCGAGAAGGACCCGCCGCCCATCGCCCTGGGCGCCCAGAACTGCCACTGGGAGGCGCAGGGCGCCTACACCGGCGAGGTGTCGCCCGCCATGCTGGCCAAGCTGGACGTGGCCTACGTGATCGCCGGGCACTCCGAGCGCCGTGAGCTGTTCGGGGAGACGGACGAGGACGTCAATCGCAAGGTCAAGGCCATCCTCGCCTGGGGGATGACGCCCATCATGTGCGTGGGCGAGACCCTGGCCGAGCGCGAGGCCGGCACCACCGAGGCCAAGGTCACCGGCCAGACCCTCGCCGGGCTGGCCGGCCTGACCGGCGAGCAGATCGGTGGGCTGGTCGTGGCGTACGAGCCCATCTGGTGCATCGGCACAGGCGTCACCCCCACCCCCGAGGACGCCCAGGCCGTCTGCGCCACCATACGGACCGCGGTAGCGGGTGCGGCCGGGGCGGGCCCGGCGGCGTCGATCCGCATCCAGTACGGCGGCTCGGTCAAGGCCGACAACGCCGGCGACCTCATGGCGTGCCCCGACATCGACGGGGCGCTGGTGGGCGGCGCGAGCCTCGACGCGGACGCGTTCGCCGGCATCGTCCGCTTCCGCGACCGCGCCTGAGCGCACCCGATCACACCTGTCCCGGCGATGTCCCTCTTTCGACGATCGTCGAAAGAGGGACGCTGGGCGTGTGACCGTCGCCACAGCGTGGTAACAACAGGGCTGGGTGGGTGGCGCCCGTTGTGGCGCCCGGACGGTGGAAATACAGGTTGTGTGACGATGTGGCGACAAGGTGATGAAACTGCCCAGGGAACCCGTGCCCTGGAAGACACCGTCGTCACCGAATCCGCGTTGCGCCAGACGTTCCTGCTAAGTTCGTCACGTTCACCGGCAGCGGGTTGCGAGCTACCGGGTGCGAACACCGCAGGGAGAGTCGCCGTGACGACAGCCGTGGCTCGATCCCGGGGGAGCACCGACCTGGTCGGCGCGTTCCCGGACAGCCCGCCGCCCCGCCCGGCGCCCGCGGTCATTCATGACCATCAGTAGGAGGTCCTAGTAGTGAGACGACAGCGCAGGAGCTTCAAGTTCCTTGCTCTCATCCTGGGTCTCGCCCTCGTCGCCGCGGCCTGCGGTGGAGACGACGACGATGACGGCCAGGGAGCGACCGAAGAGCAGCCCTCGGGAGAAGCGGGCGGCGATCTGGTCGATCTTCAGAACTTCGCCCAGGGCGAGCCTGACCACATCGACCCGGCCCTGGCCGGCGTCCTGCAGGGCGCCCAGATCGGTGCCCTGCTGTACGACGGGCTGACCGAGTTCGACTTCAGCGGCGAAGGCGATCCCGAGCTCAAGGGCCAGGTGGCCGACAAGTGGGAGAGCGACGACGGCCAGACCTGGGTCTTCACCCTCAAGGACGGCCAGACCTTCTCCGACGGCACCCCGGTGCTGCCGAGCTCGTTCAAGAAGGCCTGGGACCGCGCCGCCAGCGCCCAGCTGGCCTCGGAGATCAACTACCTCTACGCGCCCATCAAGGGTGCGACCGCAGTGACCGAAGGCACCGCCACCGAGATCGAGGGCGTCACCGCCGACGACGACGCGATGACCCTGACGGTCGAGCTGGAGTACCCCTTCTACGACTGGCCGGCCGTGGTCAGCCACCCGGTGTTCTCCCCGATGCCCGACGCCGCATTCGAGCTGTCTGACCCCACGCAGTGGGAGCAGGGCGTCATGATCGGCAACGGCCCGTTCAAGCAGGAAGATCCCTGGGAGCACGAGGTCGGCATCAAGCTGGTCCGCAATGACGACTGGGCCGGTGGAATCTACGGCGAGGGCACCAAGGCCAAGCTGGACTCCATCGACTTCAAGATCTCGGCCGACCTGGACTCGGCTTTCGCGGACTTCGAAGCGGGCAACGGCGACACCGGCTACATCCCCAGCGGCCGCTTCGCCGAAGCGACGTCGAACCCGGACTGGGGCAACGCCACCGAAGGCAACCTCGGCATCTACCACTTCGGCATCAACACGGAGTCGCAGCTCGGCGGCGACGAGAACCTGAAGCTGCGCGAGGCCATCGCCATCGGCATCGACCGCGACGCCATCAACCAGACCGTCTACGACGGCTCCCGGCGCCTGCCCACCGGCATCACGCCTCCCGGCGTGCCCGGCTACAAGGACGGGCTCTGCGGCGACAACTGCACCTACGACAAGGACAAGGCCACGAGCTTGGTGGAGGAGTGGAAGGCCGACGGCGGCACCCTCGACCACCCGATCAAGATCAACTTCAACACGGGCTCCGGCCACGAGGAAGTTGTCGCCATCATCCAGCAGAACCTGCAGGACATCGGGCTCGAGGCCGAGCTGGACGGGCGTGACCCGACCAACTACTTCACCGAGATGCGCCAGGGTGCCTGCGAGCTCTGCCGGGCCGGCTGGATCTGGGACTACCCGGTCCAGGACAACGCCCTCTACGCGTTGCTCGACAGCGCATCCATCGACGGCGACAACCTCAGCCGTTACAGCAACCCCGACGTCGACGACATGATCTCCGAGGCCCGCTCCACGGAGGACGCCGACAAGCGCAATGAGCTGTACAACAACGCCGAGGAGCAGGCGCTCAAGGACGTCGCCTACGTGCCGATCAACTGGTACAACGGCCAGATCGTCTACACGAAGGACAAGGTGGAGAACCTCGTCCAGACCCCGCTCCAGTTCGTCCTCTACGAGAACGTCACACTGAAGAGCTGACATAGATAATCAGTGGGCACAGGGCCCCGTCCCGCCCGGGGCGGGGCCCTCGCCCTCTCGCCGCCATCAACCCACAGCGAAAGCGTGAGGTGACATGACCGGTTACGTCATCCGTCGCCTGTTGCTCGTGATACCGGTCGTCTGGGGCGCCCTGACGATCCTGTTCATCCTCTTCTTCATCGTCCCCGGCGATCCGGTGGAGCTGATGGCGGGGGCGAGCGGGCGGGCGGTGCCGGAGGCGACGCGCTCGGCCATCGAGGAGCAGTTCGGGCTCGACGACCCGATCATCGTCCAGTACGGCAACTTCTGGAAGCGCACCCTCAGCGGCGACCTCGGGACGTCCTACGCATCCCGCCGGCCGGTGACCGACATCCTGGGCGAGACCTTCCCGAACAGCCTGCGCCTGGCCCTCTGGGCCATTGTCATCGAGACCGTGGTCGGCGTCTCCGCGGGGGTGCTCTCGGCGGTGAAGAGGTACTCGTTCGCCGACGGCATGACGACGGTGATCACGGCCTTGGCGGCCTCCATACCAGTCTTCGTGCTGGGCTTCATCGCCCAGCAGATGTTCGGCGTCTTCCCCAATCAGCACAACTGGCCGGAGTGGGCCCGACTACCGGTCCAGGGCACGCCCGAGCACTGGAACTTCTTCCTGTTCCCGTCCGCCAGCGAATGGCGCTACCTGCTCCTGCCCATGCTGGTCCTGGCGTCGGTGGGCACCGCGCTGGTGGCCCGCATGACCCGTACCACCATGCTCGAGGTCACCCGGGCCGACTACATGCGCACCGCCCGGGCCAAGGGCCTCACCGAGCGCAAGGTGGTGCTGCGCCACGGGCTGCGCAACGCGCTGATCCCGGTCGTCACCCTCATCGGCCTCGACCTGGCCAACCTCATCGGCGCGGCAATCATCACCGAGACCGTCTTCAACTGGCATGGCATGGGCCGCCAGATCGCCACCTCGATCTTCCGCCGCGACGCCCCCGTCGTGCTGGGATTGACGCTGGTGCTGGTGATCGCCTACGTCCTCATCAACCTGCTGGTCGACCTGAGCTATGGCTTCTTCGATCCGCGGGTGCGCATCGGCAAGGAGAAGTCCTGATGGCCATCAGCATCCCGGACCGATCAGTTGCCGAGGAGCACATCGGTGGTCCCGTCGAGCCGGCAGCCGCCGACCACAGCGTCGCGCCGGCCGCCCCGCGCGGCGACGTCTGGCGCCGGTTCAAGCGGAACCGGCTGGCCATGATCGGCCTGGTGGTGATCGTCCTGATCGTGCTGGCCGCGGTCTTCGCCGACTTCCTCACCACCGGTCAGCCGGGCAAGGTCAACCCGGCCGACGCCAACCAGCGGCTGTTCAGCCCCGGCCACGCACTGGGGACCGACCGGGTGGGCCGCGACCTGTACACCGATGTCCTTTACGGCGCCCGGGTGTCCCTGCGCATCGGCATCTTCGCCGGGCTCATCGCCGCCACCATCGGGATCATCGTGGGCTCGATCTCCGCGTTCTACGGGACCTGGATCGACACCTCGATCATGCGCTTCACCGACATCCTGCTGTCGCTGCCCTACATCCTCATCGCGCTCGCCATCATCACGGTGGTGGGCCCGGGGGAGCGCACGGTGATCCTGGTGCTGGGCCTCCTGGGCTGGATGGCCATCGCCCGCGTGCTGCGGGCGTCGATCCTCCAGGTCAAGGAGAGCGAGTACGTCGACGCGGCGCGGGCGCTCGGAGCCAACAACCGCCGCATCATCTTCCGCCACATCCTGCCCAACACCATCCAGCCGGTGATCGTCTACACGACCCTGTTCATCGGTGCCGCGGTGCTGTCGGAGGCCGCGCTGTCGTTCCTGGGCGTGGGCGTGCAGCGCCCGACGCCGGCCTGGGGTCTGATGGTGTCCGAGGGCCGTCGCTCGCTGGCCAACTACCCGCATCAGCTGTTCGTGCCCGCCATCGCCCTATCGATCCTGGTCACGGCGGCGGTGTTCGTCGGCGACGGCCTGCGCGACGCCCTCGACCCCAAGCTGAAGTGATGGAACCGCTCCTCATCGTCGAAGACCTCCACACCGGGTTCCACACCGACGGGGGCTATGTCCAGGCGGTCGACGGCATCTCCTACGAGATCTACCCGGGCGAGACCTTCGCCATCGTCGGCGAGTCCGGCTCGGGCAAGTCGGTGAGCGCCCTCACGATCATGGGCCTCATCAACGTCCCCCCGGGCGAGATCAAGGCCGGCCGGATCATGTGGCAGGGCCGGGATCTGCTGACGCTGCCCGAGGACGAGCGCCGCGCCATCCGGGGCAAGGAGATCGCCATGATCTTCCAGGACCCGATGACCTCGCTCAACCCGGTGCACACGATCGGGCGCCAGATCGGCGAGATGTCGCGGATCCACGAGGGGGCCAGCAAGAAGGAGGCCCGCCAGAAGGCCATCGATCTGCTCGACCTGGTGGGCATCCCGCAGCCGGACGTCCGGGTCGACAACTACCCCCACGAGTTCTCGGGCGGCATGCGCCAGCGGGCGATGATCGCCATGGCCATCGCCTGCAAGCCCAGCCTGCTCATCGCGGACGAGCCCACGACCGCGCTGGACGTCACCGTCCAGGCCCAGGTGCTCGAGGTGATCCACGAGATCCGCGACGAGATCGACTCGGCCGTCATGCTGATCACCCACGACCTGGGCGTGGTGGCGGGCATGGCCGACCGGGTGATGGTCATGTACGCGGGCCGCCAGGCCGAGCTGGGCACGGCCGACGAGGTCTTCTACGAGCCCCGGCACCCCTACACGCTGGGCCTGCTGGCGTCGCTGCCCCGGGTGGACGACGCCGGGATCGAGCGGCTGGTGCCGATCATCGGGCACCCGCCGTCGCTCATCAACAAGCCGTCGGGCTGCGTGTTCCACCCCCGCTGCCCGTTCGCCCAGGAGATGTGCCGGACCACCGTACCGGAGCCGCGCGTGGTCGAGGGCGACGCCCACATGTCGGCCTGCCACTACGCGGAGACACTGCGTGACGTGAGCAAGGACGAGCTGGCGGCCTCCGTCGCGGAGCTCGAGGAGCTGGCATGACCGCCACCGAGGACACGACGGCGCCGGACGGGCGCGAGCCCGAGGACACCGCGGACGTCGCGGGCGGCAACAGCGGGCCTACGCCCCAGGACGCCCCGGAGCCGGCCCCGGTCGACCGCCCGGACGGCGACGGGGGCGAGATCGTTCTTGAGGCCCGCCACCTGGTCAAGAACTTCCCGATCCACGGGGGCGTGCTCCAGAGGGTGCAGGCCCACGTGCAGGCCGTCAGCGACGTCAACTTCCAGCTGGCCAGGGGCGAGACCCTGGGCCTGGTGGGCGAGTCCGGCTGCGGCAAGTCGACCACGGGACGCATGCTGCTGAACCTCATCCGCCCCACCTCGGGCGAGGTGCTGTTCCGGGGCAGGGACATCACCGAGCTGTCCACCAAGGAGATGCGCGCCCTCCGCCAGGAGCTGCAGATCGTCTTCCAGGACCCGTACGCGTCGCTCAACCCCCGCATGACCGTCGAGAACACGCTGTCCGAGCCGCTGAAGATCCACGACAAGTGGGACGGCAAGACGGGCTCCGACACCATCTCCGAGCTGCTGGAGCGGGTGGGCCTGGCGGCCGAGCACAAGCGGCGCTACCCGCACGAGTTCTCGGGCGGCCAGCGCCAGCGCATCGGCATCGCCCGGGCCCTGGCCCTCGGGCCGTCGGTGATCGTGCTGGACGAGCCGGTCTCGGCTCTCGACGTGAGCATCCAGGCGGGCGTGGTCAACCTGCTCACCGACCTCCAGGAGGAGATGAACCTGTCCTACGTGTTCATCGCCCACGACCTGTCGGTGGTCCGCCACATCAGCGACCGGGTCGCGGTCATGTACCTCGGCAAGATCGTCGAGATCGGGGACCGCATCCAGGTCTACGAGCAGTCCGGCCACCCCTACACCCAGGCCCTGCTGTCGGCCGTGCCGCTGCCCGACCCCAAGCGGGAGCGCGAGCGCGAGCGGATCATCCTCACCGGCGACGTCCCCAGCCCCGTCGACCCTCCGTCCGGCTGCCGCTTCCGCACCCGGTGCTGGCACAAGCGGGCCCTGGAGGACGCGGGCATCGACACCAGCGTGTGCGAGGAGGACGAGCCGCTGCTCGAGATCCGGCCGTCCGGAGGCGTCGACCATCCCGTGGCGTGCCACTTCGCCGAGAAGAGGGTCGTCGTCTGAGGCTCCGACCCACGGTCAGGGGTCGACCGCGCACAGCGCGGATCGACCACGTGTCGCTCTCCATCATGCAAGAATCAGCCAGCGTCGCCACCTAACGACAGCCAGATCGCGTCTCCCATGGCGACCACGACAGCATTCCAGGGGGAAGAAGTATGAGACACCAACGGATCCGTTGGCTTGGCGCGTTCCTCGCGCTCGGCCTCTTGGCCGCGGCGTGCGGCGGTGACGACGACGACAACGCCGGCGACGACTCGGACACGCAGGCGAGCAACTTCGAAGGCCTGTCCTTCGACGAGAGCGCGGCGTGCGGCACCGACGCCTACGCCGGCAACCTCGCCAAGCTCGAGGCGGTCGACGAGCACACGGTCAAGTTCACGCTGTGCAACCCCGACGTGGCCCTCCCGGCCAAGGTCGCGTTCTCGGCCGTGGGCATCTTCTCGTCGGACCAGCTCGAGGAGACCCAGGGCGCGCCGATCGACAACCCCATCGGCACCGGGCCCTACAAGCTCGAGGCCTGGGACCGGGGCAACCAGATCGTGCTCACGGCCAACGACGACTACTGGGGCGACGCGCCGCCCATGAAGACGGTCGTGTTCCGCTGGGGCGAGGAGTCGGCCCAGCGTCTCGTCGAGCTGCAGTCGGGCAGCGTCGACGGCATCGACAACGTGGGCACCGACGACTTCCAGACGGTCGAGGACGACTCGAACCTGCAGCTCATCGACCGCGACCCGCTGAACGTCTTCTACCTCGGCTTCAACGTCGACAAGCCGCCGTTCGACAACGTCAAGCTGCGCCAGGCGATCGGCTACGCCATCGACAAGGACCGCATCGTCAACAACTTCTACCCGCAGGGCTCGCTGGTGGCCGACCAGTTCGTGCCGCCCGGCATCCCCAGCTACGAGGACGGGGCCGACGGCTACACCTACGACCCGGACAAGGCCAAGAGCCTCCTGACCGAGGCCGGCTACCCCAACGGCGTGGACCTGGGCAACCTCAGCTACCGGGCCGCGGTCCGCGGCTACCTGCCCCAGCCGCCCCAGGTGGCCAGCGACATCCGTGACCAGCTCGCCCAGGTGGGCATCACGGTGAACCTGGACCAGCAGGAGGACGGTGCGTTCATCGACAACGCCAACGCCGGCAACCTCGGCTTCTACATGCTCGGCTGGGGCGCCGACTTCCCGGACGCCACCAACTTCTGGGACTTCCACTTCGGCAAGGGCGCGTCGCCGCAGTTCGGCACCGGGTTCGACGACCTCCACGACGTGCTGAGCGAGGCCGGCTCCACGACCGACAACGACGCCCGCAACGACCTCTACGCCCAGGCCAACACCATGCTCAAGGAGCATGCTCAGGCGCTGCCGATCGCCTACGGCGGCTCGGCCGTGGCCTTCAAGTCCTCGGTCGACGGGGCCCATGCCAGCCCGCTGTCGAACGAGCAGTTCTCGGCCATGTCCATCGAGGGCCAGGACCAGCTCGTGTGGATGCAGAACGCCGAGCCTTCCGGCCTCTACTGCCCCGACGAGACCGACGGCGAGGCCCTGCGGGTCTGTGAGCAGATCAACGAATCTCTGCTCGCCTACAAGACTGGTGGCACCGAGGTGGTGCCGTCGCTGGCCACCGACTACGAGTCGAACGACGACCTGACGGAATGGACGTTCAAGCTCCGCGAGGGCGTCAAGTTCTCCGACGGCAGCGCGTTCGACGCGGACGACGTGGTCAAGAGCTACCGCGTGCAGTGGGACGCCGCCGATCCGCTGCACACGGGGCGGGAAGGACTCTTCACCTACTGGGGAGCCCTCTTCGGCGGATTCCTCAACCCGCCGCCTGAGGCTGCGGGCTGAGATTCCACAGGCCATGATGCGGGGGCCGGTGACCGCCCACCGGCCCCCGCGGCCTCCCGTATCCCA
>JBKPRS010000400.1:0-4684 GCA_046734695.1 Actinomycetota bacterium
CTCCACCAGTGGGAGGCCGACGAGCACGCCGCCCTCGGGAACCGGGACGATCCCTCCCGAGGCAACGGCGTGCTCCTGTGGTTCTGGACCGACGACTTCGACGCCGCGCTGACCCGGGTCCAGGGCAACGACGTCACGGTCCTCGACGGCCCGCTGCTCAACCCGAACTCGGGGCAGCGGGAGGTCTGGGTCCGCGGCCCCGAGGGCTACGTCGTCGTGGTCTCGGGGCCGGGGCCGGCGTCCTGACCGCCGTCTCAGGTGGCGGTGAAGCCGATCTCGCTGAAGATCCGGTTGCCGCTCACGTCCGAGGCGTGGACCTCAATCTGGTACTCGGCTCCCGGGTCCAGGAACTCCGGGGGAACGGTCAGGCGGGTGTCCTCCGGCGCCATCGTGACGTCCAGGACCCGCTGGTCGTCCGCCCGGGTCACGATCACCTCGTAGTCGACCGCGCCCGCCACCGGCGCCCACTGGATGACGGCGTTGCCGACCGGCAGCGTGCCGCCGTCCGCCGGGGCGGTGAACCGGGGGGCGGCGAGCACGGTGTGCGAGAACGGCACCAGCGACGACAGCTCCCGCCCGTCGATCGTCTCGCCCTCGAAGCGGTAGTCGCCTTCGGGGAACAAGGCCTTGAACTCGTCGAACGGCAGCTCGGTGAAGGGCGGCTCACTGCTCTCGGCGAACAGCTCGCTCAGGCCGAAGTCCTTGAGGACCCCGGTGGCCTTGAGGTCGACCATCCGCCGGCCGTCCGGGCGGAAGATCTCGAACTCCTTCCATTCCTCGGCGTCGGCGAACACCTGGAAGCCGGCGTCGCCGTCGGTGGCGTTGAACTCGAGTTCCAGTCGGGCATCGTCGAACGGTGTGGGAGGCTCACGACGGGCCTCGGCGGGGGCGGGGACCACGAACGGCACGGATCCGAGCGCGACGAGGCCAAGCCAGCGATGATTCAGCACGGTTCTCTCCTCCGGCAACGACGGCCCCCACCCGCGCGGCAGGGACCTCACCTGCGTCCTACCAAGGCGGCCCTGACGCTGGCCTGAACTGCGTCACCGCAGCGGGAGACCGCTGACGACCTTGTCAGGAATTGGTATCGGACCGAATCTGGACTTGTCCCACAATCCGCCCTACGATGCGCCGACATGCCCAGGGACGCCGCCGTCGACCCCGATGTGCTGCTCCGCCAGCACGGCTTGCAGGTCACGGCCCAGCGCCTGGGCGTGCTGCGGGCGGTCTCCGGCCGGCCGCACAGCACCGCGGACGACATCTACACCGTCGTCCGGGCGGAGATCGGTGCGATCTCACGTCAGGCGGTGTACGACGCCCTCGCGGTCCTCGGCGACAAGGGCGTCCTCCGGCGGATTCAGCCCGCCGGATCTCCGGCCCGCTACGAGAATCGGGTCGGCGACAACCACCACCACCTGATCTGTAGAACATGCGGGCGCATGGTCGACGTGGACTGCGCGGTCGGCGACACTCCGTGCCTGATCCCCGCCGACGACTCGGGTTACGAGGTCGACGAGGCCGAGGTCGTCTACTGGGGTCGGTGCCCCGCCTGCGTGGCAGCGACCCCGGTCTCGACCTAGCACAGCCCGAGCCACCACCATCAGCGATACCGAACAACCAGCGAGTGAGGAAGGACCGCAATGTCTGATAGCGAGAACCCAGCACTCTCCTACCCGGACGGGAAGCCGCTCAGGTCGAACCGGGACTGGTGGCCGAACGGGCTGAACCTGCAGGTCCTCCACCAGCACTCGCCCGAGGCCAACCCGCTGGGTGCGGACTTCGACTACGCGGCCGAGTTCAAGACCCTCGACCTCCAGGCCGTGAAGGCCGACATCATCGAGGCGATGACGACGTCGCAGCCCTGGTGGCCTGCGGATTACGGCCACTACGGCCCGCTCTTCATCCGTATGACGTGGCACGCCGCCGGCACCTACCGCATCGCCGACGGCCGGGGCGGCGGCGGCACCGGCTCTCAGCGCTTCGCCCCGCTCAACAGCTGGCCGGACAACGGCAACCTGGACAAGGCCCGTCGGGTGCTCTGGCCGGTCAAGCAGAAGTACGGCCGGAAGATCTCCTGGGCCGACCTCCTGATCTACGCCGGCAACGTCGCCCTCGAGTCGATGGGTTTCAAGACCTTCGGTTTCGGGGGCGGGCGCGAGGACATCTGGGCTCCCGAGGAGGACATCTACTGGGGCCCGGAGGACACGTGGCTCGGTGACGAGCGCTACTCCGGCGACCGCGAGCTCCAGGGCCCGTTCGGCGCCGTGCAGATGGGCCTCATCTACGTGAACCCGGAGGGGCCGAACGGCACGCCGGACCCGCTGGCCTCGGCCCGGGACATCCGCGAGACCTTCCGCCGCATGGCCATGAACGACGAGGAGACGGTTGCGCTCATCGTCGGTGGCCACACCTTCGGCAAGGCCCACGGCGGCGGCAATCCCGACCTCGTCGGCGCCGAGCCCGAGGGTGCCTCGCTCGAGGAGCAGGGCTTCGGCTGGAAGAACGCCAACGGGACCGGCATGGGTGACGACACCGTCACCAGCGGCCTGGAGGGCGCCTGGACCAACAACCCGACGCAGTGGGACAACGGGTTCCTCGACAACCTGTTCAAGTACGACTACGAGCTGACCACCAGCCCCGCCGGTGCACAGCAGTGGACGCCCACGAACCCCGAAGCGCAGAACACCGTGCCGGACGCGCACGACCCGTCCATCCGGCACGCTCCGATGATGCTCACGACGGACCTGGCGCTGAAGCTGGACCCGATCTACGAGCCCATCGCCCGGCGCTTCTATGAGAACCCGGACGAGCTCGCCGACGCGTTCGCCAAGGCGTGGTTCAAGCTGCTGCACCGCGACATGGGCCCGATCCCGCGCTACCTCGGGCCGCTCGTTCCCTCGGAGCCGCAGCTGTGGCAGGACCCCGTCCCCGCGGTCGACCACGACCTGGTCGGCGAGGCGGACGTCGCGGCCCTCAAGGAGAAGGTGCTGGCCTCGGGCCTGTCCGTCTCCCAGTTGGTCGCCACCGCCTGGGCGTCGGCGTCCACCTTCCGCGGCACCGACATGCGGGGCGGGGCGAACGGCGCCCGCGTCCGCCTGGCGCCGCAGAAGGACTGGGAGGTCAACGATCCGGGCGAGCTGGCCAAGGCCCTGCAGACCCTCGAGGGGATCCAGCAGGACTTCAACAGCTCGCAGTCGGGTGGGACGAGGATCTCCCTCGCCGACCTCATCGTCCTCGCCGGCTGCGCCGCCGTCGAGCAGGCGGCCAAGGACGGCGGGCACGAGGTGGCGGTCCCGTTCACGCCGGGACGCACCGACGCCACGCAGGAGTGGACCGACGTCGAGGCGTTCGCCGTGCTGGAGCCGACCTCCGACGGGTTCCGCAACTACCTGCGGGCCGGAGACAAGCTGCCGGTCGAGCACGGGCTGGTGGAGCGGGCGAACCTGCTGACGCTGACCGCTCCTCAGCTGACGGTCCTCGTCGGTGGCCTACGGGCCCTGAACGCCAACTGCCAGCAGTCCCCCCACGGCGTGTTCACCGACCGTCCCGGGACGTTGAGCAACGACTTCTTCGTGAACCTGCTCGACATGGGCACGGAGTGGCGGACGTCGACGACGGACCACAACGTCTACGAGGGTCGCGACCGAGCGTCGGGCGACGTCAAGTGGACTGCCACGGCCGCCGACCTCATCTTCGGGTCCAACTCGCAGCTCCGGGCCGTCTCGGAGGTGTACGCGTCCGACGACGCGCAGGAGAAGTTCGTGCGCGACTTCGTGGCGGCGTGGGACAAGGTCATGAACCTCGACCGCTTCGATCTCGACTGATCGAGGTACCCGGTCCGGTGACCGGTCCGACCTGGACCGGTCACCGGACCACCCCTCGGGCGGATTCGAGCCGCTCCGCCCTTACCGTGACGTGATGCGCCTGATCCTCGTCCGCCACGGACATGCGCACGCCGGCTTCCACGGCGTCATCGGCGGCCCGCGCGGCTGCACGGGACTCACTGATCGCGGCCGCCGGCAGGCGGAGGCCCTGCGCGACCACCTGGGTGCCTCGGGTCGCGTGCGAGCCGACGTGCTGCTGTCCAGCGTGATCCCGAGGGCCATCGAGACCGCGGAGATCATCGCCCCCGGCCTGGGGATCGAGACCTTCGGCCGTGAGTGCGACCTCTGCGAGGTCCACACCGGCGAGGCCGACGGCCTGGAGTGGGCCGAGTGGGGTGTCCGCTACGGCTCGTTCGACATGGAAGCCGATCCCGACCGGGTCTTCGCCCCCGAGGGCGAGAGCTGGAACAGCTTCCATTCGCGCGTGCGGCAGATGCTGGCCCGGCTGGCCCGGGAGTACTCGGACCGGACCGTGGTGGCCGTGTGCCACGCCGGTGTGATCCAGGCGTCGCTGCGGGTGCTGCTCGGGACGGGCCCCACGGGCACCGGCGCCCGGATCCAGCCGACCAACACAGGCCTCACCGAGTGGGAGTGGGAGCCGGTCCCGGACCGCTGGACCCTCCGCTCGTTCAACGAGACCACCCACCTCCTACCTGCGTAGACCATCAGAGCCCCCAGAACGGTCCGGACAGCCCGACGCTGCGGAGGTAGTCCTTGGCTGCCTCGGGCTCGCGGCGGACGTAGCCGCGGTCGAGGCGTCCGTCGTACCAGTGCGACGCCAACCGCCAGAGCGTAGGCAC
>JBKPRS010000401.1:0-10926 GCA_046734695.1 Actinomycetota bacterium
CTGGGCGTCGGTGACGGCCTGGGCGGCGCCCCGGTCGTCGATCTGGGAGTAGGTCTTGCCGTCGGCGATGCCCTCCATGTGGGTGGCGATCAGGCTGGCGTAGGCCTCGGCCTGGGTGCCGGTGGTGACCTGCTCGCCCGCGTACTGCACGAGGTCGGCCCGGCCGTCCTCCTGCAGGCTGGTCGCGTCCGGGAACACCACGTGCTGGGACGACAGCTCGTCGTGGACGTAGTCCTCGGCGAAGTTCGAGCCCCAGGTCAGCAGGGCGCCCGCCGCGGCGAACACGGTGGCGACGGCCACGCCGCTACCGATCAGGACCTTGTCGATCGTGCGCCGGCGCAGCTTCACGCCGTCGGCAGCCTCGGTCCGGTGGTTGCTGACAGCGACCGGACGCACCTCCGTCATCACGCTCATCTCGTACCTCCGATGTTCAGCGGATCGTCCTTGATCCGCTTGCTCGTGAACGTACGCACAAGGCGATGAGGTCCCTAGGGCCGAAAGTCCCCATCGAGGGCGCCGGTCGGCCCTGGCTGCCTGGCCGTTCACCGGTCACGATGGAGCGATGAGACTCGACCAAAATGGGCTCGAGGTCCTCGACCGCGACGAATGCCTGCGCCTGGTGGGCGGGGCCACGATCGGGCGCGTCGGGGTGTCGAGCGGGGCGCTGCCCCGGGTGCTGCCGGTGAACTTCCGGCTGGACGGCGAGCGCGTCCTCATCCGCACCGGCCGGGGGACCAAGCTCGACGCGGCCACGGCCAACGCGGTCGTGGCGTTCGAGGTGGACGAGATCGACCCGGTCGACCAGACCGGCTGGAGCGTCCTGATCACCGGTGTCGCCCGCGAGGTCACCGATCCCGACGACCTGGCCGCGGTCCGGGCCCAGCCCCTGGCCCGCTGGGCGCCGCACGGGCCCGACGACCGGATCATGGCCATCTCCACCGAGCTGGTCGACGGCCGCCGCATCCTGGGTGACCGGGTGGGGGTGGCGCCGGCGTGACCATCCGGGTGTTCCTGCTCGACGACCACGAGGTCGTGCGGCGGGGGGTGCGCGAGATCCTGGAGGCGAGCCCCGAGATCGAGGTGGTGGGGGAGGCGGGCACCGCCGACGAGGCGCTACGCCGCATCCCGGCGACCTCGCCCGACGTCGCGGTGCTCGACGTCCGCCTGCCGGACGGCAACGGGGTCGAGGTGTGCCGCGAGATCCGCTCGCGCCATCCCGAGGTGGCGTGCCTCATGCTGACGTCCTTCGCGGACGACGAGGCGCTGTTCGACTCGATCATGGCGGGCGCCTCGGGCTACGTGCTCAAGCAGGTCCGCGGCAGCGACCTGGTGGACAGCGTCCGGCGCGTGGCCGCCGGCCAGTCCCTGCTCGACCCGACCGTCACGGCCCGGGTGCTGGAGCGGCTGCGCCGGGGGCCCGAGGACGAGCCGCCCGGTGTCCACCTCACCGACCAGGAGCGCCGCATCCTCGACCTGCTGGCCGAGGGGCTGACCAACCGCCAGATCGGCGAGCGCATGTACCTGGCCGAGAAGACGGTCAAGAACTACGTGTCCAACCTCCTGATGAAGTTGGGCATGCACCGGCGCACCGAGGCCGCGGTCTACGCCGCCCGCCTCGAGGACCGCCGCCGCCGCAGCCTCGGTTGAGGCTGCGGCGGGCGGGTCCCCTCCACCTGTCGCCTCAGCTGACCACCACCGCGGTGACCATCCCGAACATCCCGGTGTCACGCTCGACGTGGTTGAGGATGTGGCAGTGCCAGACCCAGGTGCCGGCCCGGTCCAGGTTGATCAGCACCGAGTAGCGCTCCCCAGGGGCGACGTTCAGCGTGTCCGCCAGGTAGGGGTGGTCGAGCGGGAAGCCGTCCTTGGCCACGACCACCTGGTCGAACTGGTGCAGGTGCATCGGGTGGATCTGGCTGCCCTCGTTGAAGTAGTGCACCAGGATCCAGTCGCCCACGTGCGCCGTGATGGGCGTCGTGGCCGGGAAGCTCTTGCCGTTGAGCGAGAAGCCGATGACGCCGCTGTCGTTGAGCACGAGCGGCATCTCCTGGGCCAGGTGCAGGTCCGCCGGGATGGCGTCGCCGCCGACCGTCTGGCCGGCCGGCAGCGGCATCTGGCCGACGAAGAGGGTCCCCAGCAGTCCGTTGGGCACCTGCAGCTGGCCATGGTGGTGGGCGTGGAACATCGCCACCGCCGGCTCGTCGGCGACGAAGTCGTAGGTGAACGTCTCGCCCGGCTGGATGCTGGGCTGGGTCAGCGGGGCGACCCCGTCCATCGAGTTGTCCACGTTGATGCCGTGCAGGTGCAGGTCCGTGGCCATGGGCAGGTTGTTGTGCAGCACCAGCCGCACGTGGTCGCCCACGTTCACGTGGATCTGCGGCCCGGGCACCACGCCGTTGTACGTCCAGGCGTCGACCGTGACGCCGGGCTCGACCTCCCAGGGGGTGACCGCGGCGGTCAGCTCGAACTGCTTCACGCCGTCGGCGCCGATCGCCGGCTCC
Organism: Actinomycetota bacterium; assembly: GCA_046734695.1. Classification (GTDB taxonomy): domain Bacteria; phylum Actinomycetota; class Acidimicrobiia; order Acidimicrobiales; family VFJN01; genus ZC4RG19. The sequence goes on from JBKPRS010000401.1 coordinate 2,502, forward strand.
AGCGTCGGGTTGCCGGTGCCCTCGGTGGCGACCGGGTAGGAGGCGACGGACTCGTCCATGGCCTGGGACATCTCGGCCATCTGCTCCGGGGTCATCTGGTGGCCGGCGTGCTCGCCGCCGCTCGCCGCGCTCCCGCCGGACGCCGCAGCGTCGCCGCCCGCGCCGATCGTGAGCGTGCCGGTCATGCCGGCGTCGGAGTGGCCGGGGATGGCACAGATGATCGTGTAGTCCCCGGGCGCCAGGGCGGACAGGTCGAGTGTCTCGCTCTCGCCCGCACCCAGGTCGGCCGTCTTCAGGTCGGAGCCCTCGATCGACAGGTTGTGGGCGACGGTGCCGTTGTTGGTCACCTTCAGCGAGCCGCCTTCGGGCACGGTCACCGCCGCGGGGGTGAGGGCGAACTCGCTCAGCCCGATCGCCGTCTCGCCGCCCGCGGAGCCACCGCCGCCGGAGCCGCTGTCGTCGCGGACGAACACGGCGACCGTGGCGATCACGAGCGCTAGGACGGCCACGACGATGGCGGCCGCGCCGGTGCCCAGGCCTGGGCTGGTGGGGGGAGGGTTCGGGGGAGTCGGGCCGGGTTCGGCCGCGGGGGGTGACAGCGTCTGCATGCAGGCCACGATCCGCCGCGGCGGGCGGATGTGGCAGGGCCCTAGGGCTCGCGGGGTAGGGACTTTGGTCCCATGCCCTGGTCAGCGGGCCGGCGGCTGAGGGGAACGCGCCAGGTCAGCGCCGTTCCCGCTTGATCGCCCGGGCGGAGGTCGAGCGTCCCGCCCCGGCGGTCGGCCCGGGCCGTCATGTTGGCCAGGCCTCGGCCCCTCGCCACGTCGGGCCCGGGCGGGCCGGTGCCGTCGTCGCACACGCTGAGGACGAGCTCGCCGCCACTCACCGCCAGTCGCACTTCCACGTGGGTGGCGTGCGCGTGGCGGCCGACGTTGCTCAGCGCTTCCCTCAGGGTCGCCAGCAGGTCGGGGACCAGCTCGTCGGGCGTGCTGGCGTCGACCGGGCCCTCGAACAGCACGGTCGGCTCCTGGGCCAGCAGCGGCCGGGCCTCCCGCACGAGGTCGAGCACCCGGCTGCGGACCCCGGCCGCGTAGCCCTCTGCTTCGGCCCCGCGGTCTTCGAGCCCGAAGATGGCGGAGCGGATCTGCTTGACCGTTACGTCGAGATCGTCGACCGCGGCCTCGACCCGGTCGACGGCCCGGACCGGGTCGGTGGGGATGAGCGCGGCCGTCCCCTGGAGCGACAGCCCGGTGGCGAACAACCGCTGGATCACCGTGTCGTGCAGGTCGCGGGCGATGCGCGCCCGGTCGTCGACCAGGGCCAGCTCCTGGACCCGGGCGTGGAGCCGGGCGTTGTCGATGGCCACGCCCGCCGCCGAGGCCAGCGCCACGACCAGCTCCTCGTCGACCTCGGTGAAGGTGTCGGCGGTGGTCTTGTCGGCCAGGTAGAGGTTGCCGTACACCTCGTCGCGGACCCGGAGCGGCACGCCCAGGAACGACTTCATGACCGGATGGTTCGGCGGGAAGCCGTAGCTGTCGGGGTGGTTGCGCAGGTCGGGCAACCGCAGCGGGCGGGCGTCCACGATGAGCAGGCCGAGGATCCCGTGGCCTTCGGGCAGGTGGCCGATTGCGGCCCGCTCCTCGTCGTCGACGCCCACGGTGATGAACTGGACGAGGCGGGGGCGCGCGTCGTCGAGCACGCCCAGGGCGCCGTAGCGGGCGTCGACCAGGTCGACCGCCGCCTGGGTGATCCGTTGCAGCATGGCCGGCAGGTCCAGGTCGCTGCCGACCGACATGACCGCGTCCAGCAGCTGGCGCAGGCTCCGGGGACTCGCGATCTCGCTCATCGCGGCCGCAATCGTAGGACCTAAGCCTCTACCGCCAGGACTTCCGCCGGCCGACGCTCAGCACATGGGAGTGATCGACGGCAGGACCTGGATGGAGCATCTGAGTGCCACGCGCTGCTGGGAGCTGCTGGCCTCGATCCCGGTGGGCCGGATCGGTGTGCTGTACGACAGCGCGCCCGAGATCTACCCGGTCAACTACGTCGTGGTCGACCACACCATCGCGTTCCGCACCGACATCGGCAGCAAGCTGAGCGCCCTGGACCGCAGCCCCGCGGTCTGCTTCCAGGTAGACGAGATCGATCCCGAGACCTCGTCCGGCTGGAGCGTGCTGGTCAAGGGCCGCGCCTCGGTCGTGAAGGACCCGGCCGAGCGGCGCTACCTGGACGCGCAGGGCTTGCGCGAGTGGTCGCTCGGCCACAAGGCGCACTGGGTGCGCGTCGTGCCCGCCGAGGTGACGGGCCGCCGGATCTGGTCCCGCCCGGGTGACTGACTGCCCGCCCCGGGCGAGGTCAGGGTCAAGTCAGGCCGGGTCGGCGATGTCGGTGGGCTCGTGCGTGAGCCGGGTGTGGGGGACCGAGCCGAGGTCGCCACTCTCCTGCAGCTCGCGCACCGCCGGGACCGGGTTCTTGTCGGCGAACAGTGCCGGGTCGCCGTAGTCGGGGTCGCCTTCGGTGGCATCCTTCACCCACCACGACGCCTCCAGGGCGATGCCGTTGGGGTCGGTGAAGTAGATCGACCGCATGATGCCGTGGTCGATGACGTCGGTGACCTCGCAGTCGTTCTCCTTGAGCCGGGCCTGCAGGTCTTCCAGCGCGGCCTCGTCGGCCAGGTCGAGCGACAGGTGGTCGAACTGGATCGCCCGGGGGTCGGGCACGCCGGCGGGCTTGGCGAACGCCTCCGGCGGATGGTCGGTGTACTCGAAGAACGCGACCGTGCTGCCTTCCCCGATCTCGAAGAAGTAGTGGCGGAAGTCGGGGGTGCCGAGCGTCGCCACCAACGGCGCGCCGAGCACGCCGTGGTAGAAGCGCACGGTCGCATCCATGTCGCCGGTGACGAGGGCCAGATGATTGACGCCCCGCCACCTCGGTCGTGCCGTCGAGGTCTCCATATGTCCAGGCTAGGGCCCTGACCGGCCCCGGAGTCTGTTCTGCGCCATCCGGGTGCCAGACTCGGGCATCGCCCAGACCATCCCCACCCTGTTCCGCTCGGCCGTCGACGACGCGGCCGATGCCACCTGGCTGCTGGCCGGGGACGACGCGTACACCTTGGGCGACGCGCTCGGGCGCATCGAGCGTGTCGCCGCCTGGTGCCGCGCCGCCGGCATCGGGCCCGGCGACCGGGTCCTCGTCACGGCCAAGAGCAGGCCCGAGTTCCTGCTGCTGTGGCTCGGCCTCATGGAGGCGGGCGCCACCCAGGTGCCCATCGACCCTCGGGCCTCGCAGGCCGAGATCGCGGGGTTCGTGGGCCAGGTGGAGCCGTGCGTCATCGTCACCGACGCCGACCTCGCGCCGACCGTCCTCGCCGCCGCGTCCGCGGTCGGAGCGTCCGTCCCGGTGGTGGACGTCGCCGATGTGCTGGCCGCCGAGCCGGACGGGCGCGGCCCCGCCGACATCGACCCCGGCGACGTAGCCGTCATGATCCCCACCTCGGGCACCACCGGCCGGTCCAAGCTGGTCATGCAGACGCACCGGGCCTACGTCATGGCCGGCGAGGGCTTCCCGTTCTGGCTACGGCTCACCGCCGAGGACCGGCTGATGACGTCGCTGCCGCTGTTCCACATCAACGCCCCCGCCTACTCGACGCTGGGGTCGGTGGCGGCCCGGGCCAGCCTGGTGCTGCTCCCGGCCTTCTCGGCCTCGACGTTCCTGGACTCGGCCCGGCGCTACGGGGCCACCGAGTTCAACGCCATCGGCGCCATGCTGGAGATCCTGCTGCGCCAGCCCGAGCGGCCCGACGACGCCGACACCCCGCTGCGCATCTGCTACACGGGGCCGTCCCCGTCCCGGGAACGCCAGGAGGAGATCGAGGCCCGCTACGGCCTGGAGGTCATCTGCGGCTACGCCCTGTCCGAGTCGCCCTACGGGCTGGTGTGGCCACACGGCACCCGGCCCTACGGGGCGCTCGGCGCGGCCCGCCAGCACCCCACGCTGGGCGTGGTCAACGAGGCGCGGGTCCAGGACAAGGACGAGGCCGGAGTGGGCGAGCTGGAGCTGCGCAACCCGGCCATCATGCGCGGCTACTACGAGATGCCGGAGGAGACCGCGGCGGTCATCGTGGACGGCTGGCTGCGCACCGGCGACATGGTCCACGACGACGGCGACGGCATCTACACCTTCGTCGGCCGCCGCAAGGAGGTGATCCGGCGCCGGGGAGAGAACCTTTCGCCCACCGAGGTGGAAGCGGCCGCCGAGACCTACCCGGACGTGGCCGAGGCCGCGGTCGTCGGGGTGCCGTCCGAGCTGTCCGAGGAGGAGGTCAAGGCGTTCCTCGTCCCCGCCGCGGGCCGCACCATCGACCTCGACGCCTTGGACGCCCACCTGCGGGACCGGCTCACGAAGTTCAAGGTGCCGCGCTACTACGAGGTGGTGGGCGAGCTGCCCCACACCGCAACCCGCCGCCTGGCCAAGCACAAGCTCCCCCGGGACCGCACGCCCGGCGAGGTGGACATGGAGGCCCGCACTCGTGACTGACCAGCGTCCCCGCAGCGCGATCGGCTCGTCGACGCGCGACAGCATCACGCTGGCCGCGCGCGACCTGCCGTCGGAGATCATGGGCCGGCTGTCGCTCACCGAGCTGACCTACCTGCTGCTGGCCGGCCGCGAGCCCAGCGCGGGCGAGCGCCGCCTGCTCGACGCCTCGCTCGTGTCCCTGGCCGACCACGGGCTCACGCCCAGCGCGCTGGCCGCCCGGCTGACCTGGACCGGCGCCCCTGAAGCGATCCAGGGCGCGGTGGCCGCGGGCCTGCTGGGCGCGGGCAGCGTGTTCCTCGGCCCCGCGGGCGACACCGCGGTGTTCCTGGCCGAGGCGCTGGCCGCCCACGACGGTCCCACCGACGATGCCGCGCTGGCCTCCGTGGCCCGGACCGCGGTCGCGGCCCGGACGGCCGCGGGCCAGCGGGTGCCCGGGCTGGGCCACCCGGTCCACCGCGACGGCGACCCCCGCACCCCCCGGCTCTACGCCATCGCCGAGGAGGAGGGGCTGCTCGGACCGCACGCCCGCCTGCTCCTGGCCGTGGCCGACGCCCATGAGCAGGCCAGCGGCAAGCGCCTCCCGGTCAACGGCGCGGGCGCGGCCGGCGCCGTGCTGGTCGACATCGGCATCCGCCCCGACGTGGTGCGGGGCGTCGTGCTGATCGCCCGCACCGCCGGTCTGGTGGCGCACCTGGCCGAGGAGATGGACCACCCCATCGGCCGCAACCTGTGGTTGGACGTCGAGCGGGGGTGAGCACGCACCTGCCCCTGTCCGACCTGCGGGTCGTGGACCTGACCGTGGCGCGCGCCGGTCCCACCTGCGTGCGCCAGCTGGCGGACTGGGGCGCCGACGTGGTCCGGGTCGAGCCGCCAGTGCGCAGCGACACGCCCGGCCAGGTCGGCGAGCGCCGCCACGGCTCGGACTACCAGAACGTGCACCGCAACAAGCGCTCCCTCGCCCTCGACCTCAAGGCGCCGGGCGCCACCGAGGTCCTCATGCGGCTCGTGGACCGGGCCGACGTCCTGGTGGAGAACATGCGCCCGCCGGTGAAGGCCCGCCTCGGCTTCGACTGGGACACCGTGCACGCCCGCAACCCGCGGCTGGTCTACGGCTCGATCTCGGGGTTCGGCCAGGACGGCCCCTACGCCGAGCGGGGCGGGGTGGACCAGATCGCCCAGGGCATGGGCGGGCTCATGAGCGTGACCGGCCTGCCCGGCAGCGAGCCCACCCGGGTGGGCATCCCGGTTTCGGACCTGTCGGCCGGGCTGTACCTGGCCGTCGGCATCCTGGTGGCCCTGCACGACCGCGAGCGCACCGGCGTGGGCCGCTGGGTGCAGACGTCGTTGGTCGAGTCGATGGTGGCGATGATGGACTTCCAGGCCGCCCGCTGGACGGTGGACGGCGAGGTCCCCGCCCAGGAGGGCAACCACCACCCCACGCTGGTGCCGATGGGCTGCTTCGCCTCGGCCGACGGCTACGTCAACATCGCCGGCCCCAGCGGGCGGCTGCTGCGCTCGTTCTGCGAGGCCATCGGCCTGCCCGACCTGCCCGAGGACGAGCGCTTCAGCTCCGCCGGCCGGCGCTCCCGCCACCGGGCCGAGCTCAACGCCCTGGTGGCCGAGCGGCTGCGCACCCGCACGACGGCCGAGTGGGTCGAGACCCTGGCCGGGGTGGGCGTCCCCTGCGGGCCCGTGTACCGCATGGACGAGGTGTTCGCCGACCCCCAGATCGAGCACCTGGGGATGGCCGCCCCGGTCGAGCACCCGGCGCTCGGACGCCTGGACCTGGTGCGCAACGCCGTGCGCATGACCGGCGTCGGGCCCACGGTGCGCTCCGCCAGCCCCGACGCGGGCGACCAGACCGATGCGGTGCTGGCCGAGCTGGGCTACGGCGACGAGGAGATCACCGAGTTGCGGACTTCCGGCACCGTGGGAGGGAGCTAGTGGGCTACGACACCGGGACCGACATGCTGCAGGTCGAGGCGGCCGGCGGCGTCGCCACGGTCACGTTCAACCACCCGGCCCGTCACAACGCCCTGTCGGTGGAGATGCGCGACGCCATCCCCGGGGCGCTGCGGGCGCTGGACGAGGATCCGGACGTGCGGGTCGTCGTGCTGCGGGGCGCGGGGGAGCGGGCCTTCATGTCCGGGGCCGACATCTCCGAGTTCGGGTCCCGCCGCTCGTCGGTCGATGCCCGGGCCGACTACGACCGGGGCGCGGCCGCGGCCGGCCGGGCCTGGGCCGCCTTCGGCAAGCCGCTGATCGCCCGGATCCACGGCTACTGCATCGGCGGGGGCCTGCTGACAGCGCTCGCCGCCGACATCCGCCTCGCGGCGGACGACGCCCAGTTCGGGGTGCCCGCCGCCCGCCTCGGGCTGGGCTACGGGATGCGGGGCGTCGAGACGCTGGTCGACGCGGTGGGCCAGTCGTGGGCGGCCGAGATCCTGTTCTCGGCCCGGCGCCTGTCCGCCGCCGAGGCGCTCCAGGCCGGGCTGGTGAACCGGGTCGTCCCCGCGGCCGAGCTGGGCGCCGAGGTCGCCGCCCTGGCGCAGTCGATCGCCGCCAACGCCCCGCTCACCGTCGCCGCCTGCAAGGCCGCCCTGCGCGAGGCCCACCGCCCGCCGGGCCAGCAGGACCGCGAGGCGGTTGCTGCCCTGGTGGAGGCGTGCTTCCGCTCGGAGGACTACCGCGAGGGTCAGCGGGCCTTTGCCGAACGCCGGACACCGGAGTTCCGGGGCCGCTGACAACCGCGCTCGGGACCTGCGCGTCAGTCAGGTGTGGACGTGATGGCGGCTAGGCCCGCGACAATGGCGACGGAGGACCTCTTCCGAGAGCGTTACTCCGAGATGGTGGGCCTGGCCGGCCTGCTGCTGAACGACAGAGGCGCGGCGGAGGAAGTCGTCCAGGACGCCTTCGCCAAGTACCACATGGCCCGCCACCGGGTCAGGGAGCCGGAGCGCCAGGTCGCCTACCTGCGCTCGATCGTGTGCAACCTGGCCCGCGGACGCCTGCGCCGGTGGGGGCTCGAACGCCGGCGGCAGCCGCTGCCGGAACGGGAGGCGCTCCCCGCCGGCGACGCCGCCGAGGCCCGCCACCGGCGCGACACGGTGGCCGCCGCGCTGGCCGACCTACCCCGGCGCCAGCGCGAGTGCGTCGTGCTGCGCTACTGGCTCGATCTACCCGAACGTGACATCGCCGCGACGCTCGGCATTGCCGCCGGCTCGGTCAAGTCCCACCTGCACCGGGGACTGGCCGCGCTCGAATCCCGCCTGGAGGACCTGCGATGAGGACCGACGACATGGTGCGCGAGGCGCTGGCCGACCTGGCCCCGACCGCCCCCGCCGACAACACCGCCCTGGCCGGCGTGCACCGCGCCATCGGCCGCCGCCGCCGGCGCCGGCACGTGGCCCAGGCCGTGGCCGCCGTCGCCCTGGCCGCCACCGCCGTGGGCACCGGCGCCCTGCTGCTCCGAGCCGAGGACAACAAGGTCCAGACCGGCAACGGCGGCGACGGCCGGCCGACCACGACCGAGACGACCCCGACCACCGGTGTCCCCAAGCCCGGTGAGGGCGACCGCACACAGTTCGGCCCGGTCAGCTTCGTGCTGCCTCAGGGATGGGAGGCGACTCCCAGCCAGAAGCTCACCGATTCCGAGACCGGCGCTCAAGGCGACTTCATCTGCATCGCTCCGACCGACGACACCGGCCCCGTGTGGGAGGACTGCTCAGGCCTGCTGATCTACCGGGGCGACTACATCCCCGGCAACGAGATGACGCCGTACGAGCCCCACACCGCCGCGGCCTGGAGCCACGCCATGGACGTCACGCCGTGTCCCTTCGAGCCCGTCGCGTTCGGGCCGGACTTGGATGGCGTCGATACCAGCGGAGCC
>JBKPRS010000402.1:0-4636 GCA_046734695.1 Actinomycetota bacterium
GCTCCGGCCCAACCGGCCGCCGCCCTGGCGGCCGAGGCCCCGGCTCCGGCACCTGCCGCGGCGCCCAAGCCCCAGCCGGTGGCCAAGGCGGGCGAGCGCGACACGGCCATCCCCCACACCAACATCCGCCGCCGGACGGCCGAGCACATGGTGCGCTCGCTGGCCACCTCCGCCCACGTGTACGTCTCCATCGAGGTGGACTTCGAGGGCGTGGAGCGGGCCAGGGCCGCGGCCAAGGACGCGTTCAAGGCGTCCGAGGGGTTCAGCCTCACCTACCTGCCCTTCATCAGCCGGGCGGTCATCGACGCCATCCGCGAGTTCCCCGAGGTCAACGCCAGCTTCGGCGAGAACGAGCTGATCGTGCACAACTACGTGAACCTCGGCATCGCCGTCGACCTCGACTTCAAGGGGCTGATGGTGCCGGTGATCCAGGACGCCGACGGCAAGCGGCTCCGGGCCATCGCCCGCGAGATCAGCGACCTGGCCCGCCGGGCCCGGTCCAAGCAGCTCGGCCCGGACGACATCGCCGGCGGTACGTTCACCATCACCAACCCGGGCCCGTTCGGCACGACCATGACCCTGCCGGTCATCAACCAGCCGCAGGTGGGCATCGTGTCGACCGACGGCGTCAAGCGCCGCCCGGTCGTGATCGACCTGCCTGACGGCAGCGAGGGCATCGCCATCCACTCCGTGGGCAACATCACGCTCACCTGGGACCACCGGGCCTTCGACGGGGCCTACGCCGCGGCGTTCCTGCGCCAGGTGAAGGTGGTCCTCGAGAGCCGCGACTGGTCCGCCGAGCTGGCCTGACATGACGCTGCGGGTCCGCTGGCTGGGCCGGGTGCCCTACCGCGAGGCGTGGGCGCTGCAGCGTGGGCTGCACCGCCACTCGCCCGACGACCACCTCCTCCTGCTGGAGCACCCCCACGTCTACACGCTGGGCGTGCGGGCCGACATGCGCCACGTGCTGGTGCCGCCGGCCGAGGTGGGCGCCGACCTGGTGCGCACCGACCGCGGGGGCGACGTCACCTATCACGGGCCGGGCCAGCTGACCGGCTACCCGATCGTGTCCCTGCCCCCCAAGCGGGGGAGCGGGCAGTACGGCCTGGCCGACACGGTGGCCTACGTCCGCTCGGTCGAGCAGCTGCTCATCGACGCCTTGGCCGACGTGGGCCTGCCCGGCGCCGGGCGCCTGCGGGAGTACCCGGGTGTGTGGGTCGATCCCGAGAGCGACGATCCCCGCAAGATCGCCGCCATCGGCGTGCGCCTCACCCGGGGCCGCTCGCTGCACGGCTTCGCCCTCAACGTGGCCCCGGACATGCGCTACTGGGGCTACATCGTCCCCTGCGGCATCCCCGACAAGCGGGTGACGTCGCTGGCCGACGAAGGCCTCGACGTGAGCATGCAGGACATGGCCGACGCCGTGGCCGCCCGGGCTGCAGCGCTGTGGGGCGATGGCCGCGATCATCAACTTGTCGACCGCCGCGAGGTGGTGTGGCGCCATCGGCCCGACGACCTGTCAGCGTTCAGTCGCGGCGAAGGGCCAGGGGCTGCGGTCCCCGCCGGGACCGCCAGGGACTCGGTGGTCCCGGTCCGCTTGCAGGGAAGGCTGAGCGAGGCGGGGGTGACCGAGGGCCTCCAGATCTCCACCCGCAAGCCGGCGTGGCTGCGCTCGACCTTCCGCACCGCTCCGGGCTACCTGCGGCTCAAGCACACGATGCGCGACCTCGGACTGGTCACGGTGTGCGAGGAGGCGGGCTGCCCCAACATCTTCGAGTGCTGGGCCGACGGCACCGCCACGTTCATGATCAACGGCGAGCGCTGCACCCGCGCCTGCGGGTTCTGCCTGGTCGACACCCGCCACCCCGAGGCGCTCGACGCCAGCGAGCCGGAGCGGGTGGCCGAGGCCGTCGAGCGCATGGGCCTGGGCTTCGCCGTCGTGACCGCGGTGGCCCGCGATGACCTGGCCGACGGCGGGGCCGGGGCCTTCGCCGCCACCATCGAGGCCATCCGGCGCCGGACGCCGGGCGTGCAGGTCGAGGTCCTGATCCCCGACTGCAAGGGCGACGAGGACGCCCTGGCCACGATCTTCGCCGCCCGCCCCGACGTGCTGAACCACAACGTCGAGACGGTGCCGCGGCTGCAGCGGGCGGTGCGGCCCTCCGCGGGCTACGCCCGCAGCCTGGCCGTGCTGGCCCGGGCCAAGGAGGCCGGCCTGGTCACCAAGTCCGGGCTCATCGTGGGCATGGGCGAGACCGACGACGAGGTGGTCTCGACGCTGGCCGACCTGCGCGGCGTGGGCGTCGACATCGTGACCATCGGCCAGTACCTGCGGCCCACCACCCACCACCTGCCGGTGGCCCGCTGGGTCGAGCCGGACACGTTCGCCGCCTACCGGGACGCGGGCGAGGCCATGGGCATCGGCCACGTCGAGTCCAGCCCGCTGACCCGGTCCAGCTACCACGCCCGCCAGGCCGCGGCGTTCCCCGCGGTCGAGAGCACTGTCGAGACGACTGCAACCTCCTGACGGTGCGGGGCGTCAGGTCATCGACCTGACGGGGGAGATCCCGCCTCAGGGCTGAGGCACTCCTACACTCCGCTCCATGCTGGCCGAGCGTGTGCAGCGGGCCCGCGCCCGCATGGACGAGGTGGGTGTGGACGTCCTGCTGCTGTCGGTGGGGCCCGACCTGCCGTACCTGACCGGGTACACGGCCATGCCGCTGGAGCGGCTGACCATGCTGGTCCTGCCCCGGGACGGCGACGCCACGCTGGTGGTGCCCCGGCTGGAGGCGCCGAGGGTGATCGAGCGGCCCGAAGTGTTCGGGCTGGCGCCTTGGGACGAGCTCGACGATCCGATCGCCATCGTGGCCGGCCTGGTCGGCGTGGCCGGGCGCGTGGCCGTCGGCGACCACACATGGGCTCGGTTCGTGCTCGACCTCCAGGCCGCCGTGCCCGGCGCGGAGTTCGTGCGGGCCACCACGGTCACCGGGCCGCTGCGGGTGGTCAAGGACGCGGCCGAGGTCGCCGCCCTGCGGGCCGCGGCCGAGGCGGTGGACCGCATCGCCGCCGACCTCCAGGCCGGGAACATCCCGCTCGTCGGCCGGACCGAGGCCGACCTGTCCGCCGAGCTGTCCCGGCGCATCGTGGACGAGGGCCACCAGCACACCAACTTCGCCATCGTGGCCACCGGGCCCAACGCCGCCAGTCCCCACCACGAGGCCGGCGGGCGCGTCATCGGGCCGGGAGACGTCGTGCTGTGCGACTTCGGCGGCACCATGCTCGACGCCGAAGGCGTCGGCTACTGCAGTGACATCACCCGGTGCGTGCACGTGGGCGAGCCGCCGGCCGAGGTGGCGGAGGCCTACGCGGTCCTCCACCAGGCCCAGCGGGCGGCGGTGGCCGCGGCCGTGGTCGGCACCCCGTGCGAGGAGGTGGACGAAGTGGCCCGGCGGGTCATCGCCACCGCGGGCTACGGGGACCGCTTCATCCACCGCACGGGACACGGCATCGGGGTGGAGGAGCACGAGGACCCCTACATCGTGGCCGGCAACGCCACGCCCCTGGTCCCGGGCCACGCCTTCTCGGTGGAGCCGGGGATCTACGTGCCCGGCCGCTTCGGCCTGCGGCTGGAGGACATCGTCGTGGCGGCCGAGGCCGGTCCCGACGAGCTCAACCGGGCGGACCATGGCCTCGCGGTGGTCGAGGCCTGACGTTCCCTGCCAACAGGGGTGCAACCTGGCGGGGGCCCCGGGGCTCTTTGAGCCGTGCATGAGACAGGGGTCAGATACGTGACGGACCCACCAGAGTCCGTCGAGGAGGGCTACCGGCGGCTGCGCCCGGGGATGGTGCGCCTGGCGCACCTCCTGACCGGGTCGCCGGAGCTGGCCGAGGACGTGGTCCACGACGCGTTCGCGAGCTGCGCCCGGCGCTGGTCCACGCTGGACCAGCCCGAGGCATACGTGCGCCGCGCCGTGGTCAACCAGGCCCACCGGGCCGGGCGCCAGGCGGGCCGGGACCGGGACAAGGTCGCCCGGCTCGGGCGCACGCTGCCGCTCTCGGCCCGCGAGCCCGAGCTCGACGAGACCTGGGCGCTGCTGCGCGTCCTGCCCGAGCGCCAGCGCATGGCACTCGTCCTGCGGTTCTACGAGGACCTGTCCGAGGCGGAGATCGCACGGCTGCTCGAGTGCCGCCCCGGCACCGTGAAGTCGTTGATCCACCGGGGCCTCGCCAAGGTACGAAAGGACGTCCTGCGATGACCCGCACCACCGACTACGACATCGAGGCGGCCGACCTGGTCGCCCGCACCCTCCGGGCGGTGGCCCGCGATACCGACGTGGCCGAGCGGCCCGGGGAGGCTCTCCCGGTGGCCGGCCTGCCGGCGCCGATCCCCCTCGGCGCCCACCGCCACCGGCGCACGCGCCGCACGGTCGCCGCCACCGCAGCCGCCGCCGCGGTGCTGCTCGCGGCCCTGGTCTGGGCCGGCCGGAACCCTTCCAACCCGTCCGACCCCACCGCCACGGGCGACACCGGTCCGGCCGACCAGGGCAGCGAGGAGCTTCCCCCCGAGCTCGTGCCCGGCAACACCGGCGCCATGGCGACCGAGCCCGGTGCCGTGTTCTCCGCCCCGGCGCGCTAC
>JBKPRS010000403.1:0-5695 GCA_046734695.1 Actinomycetota bacterium
GGACGTCCCGGTCGCCACATCCCAAGGCCTCCACAACGATGCCCTCGGGCGCCTGGGTCACGGCGTAGAGGCGACCGCCGGTCACCGCAGGCTGGGCCGTGGCGGCCGTTGCGTAGGTGCGCACCAGGTCACCGGTGTGCACGTCCAGAGCCACGAGCGTCCCGAACCGCCCGCTGACCACGGTGGCCACGAACACCAGGCCGTCCGCCGAAGCGATCCCCGGCAGCCGGGTTGGCAGAGAGTTAGGCGCGCGGTGTGTCGTACTTGTAGCCGAGGCCCCGGATGGTGACGATCCGGGTCGGGACCGCGGGGTCGCGCTCGACCTTGGCCCTGAGCCGCTTGACGTGGACGTCGAGCGTCTTGGTGTCGCCGACGTAGTCGGTCCCCCAGACCCGGTCGATCAGCGTCTCGCGGGGCAGCACCCGGCCGGCGTTGGCCAGGAGCAGCTCCAGCAGCTCGAACTCCTTGAGCGGCAGCTTGACCTGCTCGCCGCGGATCTCGACCTCGTGGCGCTCCGGGTCGAGCCGCACGTCGCCCACCTCGATGGCCTCGCCCGGGGCGGCGCGGCCCGCGGTGTCGACCGGGCGGCGGCGCAGCACCGCCCGCATGCGGGCCACCAGCTCGCGCAGGCGGTAGGGCTTGGTGACGTAGTCGTCGGCCCCCACCTCCAGGCCCACCACCGTGTCGATCTCCGACCCCTTGGCCGTGACCATGATGATGGGGACCGTCGAGCGGCGCCGCAGCTCGCGGCACACGTCGACCCCTGAGATCTTCGGCAGCATCACGTCGAGCAGCACGAGGTCGGGCTTGACGGCGTCGAACACCTCCAGTGCCTCCGCCCCGTCGTGCGCGGTCTGAACCCGGAAACCCTCCCGTCTGAGCCCCACGGTGAGGGCTTCCACGAAGCTGTCCTCGTCTTCGACGAGGAGGATCGTGGCGTCGGGCGTTGTCATCCAGCCTCCTTGGTGACGGCGACCGGGCCAGGCCCGGCGGGCAACCGCAGGGTGAAGGTTGAGCCCACGCCCTCGCGGGACTGGACGCGGACCTCGCCCCGGTGGTTCGAGGCGACGTGGCGGACGATGGCGAGCCCGAGGCCGGTGCCGCCGGTGTCCCGGCTGCGGGCACGGTCGACCCGGTAGAAGCGCTCGAAGATCCTCTCGAGGTCACGGCGGGGGATGCCGATGCCGTGGTCGCGCACGGTGACGTCGACCCAGGCGCCGTCGGTGCGGGCCCGGACATCCACGGAGCTGCCCGGCTCGCTGTACTTCACCGCGTTGTCCAGGAGGTTGGTCACCGCGGACACGAGCTGGCGCCGGTCGCCGACGACGGTGAGCCGGGCCGGCGGCGGCTCCACTTCGATCTCGATGCCGCGCTGTTCGGCCGCGGGCCGGACCCGGTCGGTGGCGTCGATCACGAAGCCGGCCACGGCGACCTCGTCGGTGGCCAGGCCGGTGGCGACCTCCAGCCGGGACAGCTCCAGCAGGTCGTCGATGGTGTTGCCGACTCGGAACGCCTCGCTGGCCAGGCGCTCGGCCAGGCGGCGGGTCACGTCCGGGTCCTTCTCGTCGAGGAGCGTCTCGGCCAGCAGCGCCAGCGCCCCGACCGGAGTCTTGAGCTCATGGCTGATGTTGGCCACGAAGTCGCGGCGCACGTTCTCCAGCCTGCGGCGTTCGGACGTGTCCTCCACCACCACCAGCACCCCGGACGGCCGGGTGGGGCTCTCCAGCGGGACCGCCCGCACGCTGAGGACCCGGCGGGGCGGGCCGAACAGCTCGAGCTCCCGCTCACCGCCCCGGCCCCGCAGGGCGTCGGATGCCATCGTGGTGATGGCCTCCTCCACCAGGGCGTCACTGTGGCGGGCGGCCAGGAAGGACGCGGCCGGATCGTTGCGGTACACGATCTCGCCCTGCTCGTCGAAGATGACGACGCCGTCGGCGATGGCGCCGAGCGCCCACGACAGGCGGTTCTCGGCCCGGGCCGAGCGGGCCCTGCGATCCCGCGCCGCGGCCGCCGCGTGCTCGACGGTGTCGAGCGCGTCGTCCAGCGACGGCCGGGCCCGGTGGTCGAGCGGAGGCGCGTTGGCGTCGAGCACCCGTACGGCGTCCGACAGCCGCTCCGCCGCCGCCCGCCGGGTCACGGTCGCCGCCACCAGCGCCGCGAGCGCGCCCAGCAATGCCAGCGTCAGCAGGGTCACCGCGATGACCATGGCACCCTCACCCCGCCACCCCGGCGAGACTCACCGAGGGAGTCATGCCGTCCTCCGGGCGTCGGCCACGAGGGCGCCCAGCAGATCGCTCACGTCGACGCTGGCGTCGAGCCGGATGCCGCCGATCGGCGACACGGCCACGTAGCCGGCCCTGACGAGGGCGGTGTCGCAGTCGGGCGGCAGCTCGACGTCGCTGGGGCGCAGCTCCATCTGCAGGCGGCCGCCGCCCTCCGCCGTCTCCACCACCGCCGAGCGGACCGTGCCGAACGGGGCCAGCGTGGCGGGCCGGACCCCGGCCAGGCGCTCGGGCGGCCGGTCGGGGACGTTGAGGTTGAGGACCACGCCGGCTCGGGCCGCGGCCAGCCAGTCGACCGCGGCCGCCGCCACCGCCGCGGCCGTGTCCCAGTGGCGGGGCACGCCGGGGTCCAGGCGGGTGGGCACGTCCAGGCTCACCGCCAGGCCCCGGCCCCCGAAGTTGGCGGCCGTGAGCGCCGCCCCCACGGTCCCGGAGTGGAGCACGGCCCGACCCGTGTTGGCGCCGGGGTTGATGCCGGAGAGCACAAGGTCAGGCGGCTCGCCGAAGCCACCCAGCCGGGCCGCCAGCACGCACAGGCCCGGCGGGCCGTCGACCGCATAGGCAGGGACTCCGGCCAGGCCGGGCAGCTCGACCCGACGGGCGTCGATGTGCTCGTCCAGGTGGATGCGCCCGATGGCCGCACCCATGCCGCTCATGTCCTGGTCGGGAGCCGCCACCACCACGTCCCGACCGTCGTCCACCAACGCCCGGGCCAGGGCGTGGAGACCGGGCGACGACACCCCGTCGTCGTTGGTAACGAGCAGCTTCATCCCCGACAAGTCTGCCGCCGGGGGCGGCTTCACCGGACCTCGGCGGAAAGGTGACCCGCCTCGCCGGTGAGCAGGTACCGGAGTCGGGCGCCTAGTACGGCGGCATGGTCGGCGATGCGGTCGGCGGCCTGACCCGCCACGAACAGATCCATCGCGAGGCCCACGGCGTCCGGCCCGTCGAGGCGGCGCAGCTCGGAGATGAGCCGCTCGTGGATGGTGGTCAGCTCGGGCCGGTGCTCGACCAGATCGGTGGCCAGCGTCAGGTCCTGGGTCGCCCAGGCCCGCAGCGCCGTGCGATAGCTGTCGACCGCGATGTCGACCAGGGTGCGCACGATGTCCCACGCCGGGCCGCACGCGGCCAGCTCGTCGCGGTCGGGGCCGAGCTTGATGACCCGCAACGCCAGGTCGCCCACCCGCTCGAACTCCGAGAGGATGCGCACGACCGACACCAGGTAGCGCAGGTCGCCGGCCATGGGCTGCTCGCGGTTGAGCAGGTCGTAGCAGCGCTCCATGAGCGACACGTGCATGGCGTCGATCTCGTCGTCGGCCGCCAGGGCGGCCATCAGGGTGCCACCCTTGTCGCCGTGGTCGAGGATCTCCCGCATGCGCTCCAGGTTCTGGTCCACGCGCACGCCCATGAGCTCGACCTGGAGCCGCAGCTGGTCCAGCTCCTCGCGGAAGCCGGTGCGCAGCGGCACAGGAACGCCGTCGGTCGACATCTACCCGAAGCACCCCGAGATGTAGTTCTCAGTGGAGCGGAGATGCTTCGTTCCTTGCATCGGTAAGCACCGTAGGAAGGGCAGATGAACAGTCGGTGAGACATAACGTGAACGAAGGGTGAACGAGACCGGAACGTTGCCCTAAGCGAGTGAACGCACCCGCGCTGACCTGGGAAGCCTCCCAGTGCTGTCAGCCGTGCTCGACCCGTAGCTTCTCCAGCAGCTCCCGGTCGTGCGCGTAGGTGAGCAGCGAGGCCGCCTCGGACAGCAGCACCCAGCGCCGCCCGTCGATCTCGTCGTTGGGCTCCCACGGCACCAGGCGGACCGGGCGCATCAGCCAGTAGCGCACGAGCTTCTCGCGGCCCTTGCCGTCGAGATACCGGGTCGAGGGCAGCTCGTCACCCAGCTCGGCCTCGATGCCCGTCTCCTCGGCCACCTCCCGCAGCGCGGCAGCCTCGAAGGACTCGCCCCGCTCCAGCTTCCCCTTCGGGAAGCTCCAGTCGTCATACCGGGGCCGATGGATCAGGGCGACCTCGATCCCCGGCTTCAGCCCGCCGTTGCCGTCGGGCACGGAGGCCGAGCGCCACAGCAGCCCGCCGGCCGCGCGCACCTGCGGGCTCGCGCGCTTCTTCCGCCGGGAGGAGGTCGCCATCTCTGATGTTCATACCCGTTTCCAGACGCAATCGGCGACCAGGCCCCCTAACCAGCCGCCGAGCGCGGCTCGCTCGACGGGCTCGGCAGCGGGTGGACCTCGCCCAACGGCAGTGATGGTGGCGGCGCGCCCTCGCGGCGGGAGCGCAGCTCACCCACCCGGTCGAGCTGGCGCTCGAGCTGGCGCCGCCGCGTGCCGGCCAGGTCGTCCCAACTCCGCCGCACGCTGTCGAGGCTCCGCCCCACCTTGTCGAGCGCATCTGCGAACTTGCCCCACTGGGACTCGAACGCGGCCAGGCACGCCAGGATCTCGTCGGACGTGCGCTGGAGCTGGGTCTGCTCCACCGCCTGGCGGATCACCGCCAGCACCGAGAACAGCGTGCTGGGCGAGCACAGCACCACCTTCTGGCGCAGCGCCACCTCCACCAGGTCGCGATCGTGCTGGTGCACGAAGGCGTACACCGCCTCGTTGGGGATGAACAGCAGCACTTCGTCGAGCGTCCGGTCGGGGTCGATGTAGACCCGGCCCGACAGCTCACGCACCCGGGCCCGCACGTCGCGCACGAAGGCCAGCGCGTGCTGGTCGCGCTCGCGGTCGGACAGCGCCTCCAGGTAGCGCAGGTAGTTGTCGACCGGGAACTTGACGTCCATGTGCAGGACGCGGCCCCCGGGCAGCAGGAACGTGAAGTCGGGGATCGTGCCCGCGGCCGTCGCCGACTGCTTGCGGTAGCTGATGCCCTCGACCAGCCCCGCCGCCCGCAGCACGTCGTCGGCCATGCGCTCGCCCCACTGGCCCCGGGCCCGCGGGTTGGCCAGCGCCTGGCGCAGCGATTGGGTGGTGTCGGCCAGGCGGGCGCTCACGGCCGCCATCTCGGCCAGGCGCGTCTCGACCCGGCCGTGCTGCTCGGCCCGCTCGCGCTGCAGCGAGCCGACCAGGTCGGCCACCCGGGCCAGCTCCGCCCGCACGTCGCCCATGCGGGCCTCGACCGCGGCGTTGCGCACGGCCAGCTGCTCGTCCATCGCGCCCCGCAGCTCGCCCACGCGCTGCTCGAACGAGGCGCTGCGACCGGCGAGCTCCCGCGAACCTGCCTCCGCCTGGGCGCCCAGCCGCTCGCCGGCGACCTTCACCACCGTGTCGACCGCGGCGTCGACCGCCGCCCGCAGCGTGGCCTCGTGCGCCGCCGCCGCCCGGGCGCGCTCGTCGGCCGGTGCCGGCCGCACCCGGCCGATCACCGCCAGGGCGGCGGCCACGCCGGCGCCGAGGCCGACGACC
>JBKPRS010000404.1:0-13617 GCA_046734695.1 Actinomycetota bacterium
GTACCGCGGCTCGTTCGCCAGCAGCTCGATGTGGGTGCCCTCGGCGACGATGCGCCCGTCCTCGAGCACGGCGACCCGGTCGGCGAGGCTGATGGTCGAGAGCCGGTGGGCGATGATGAGCGTCGTCCGTCCCGCCATCAGCGTGCGGAGGGCGTCGTGGATCCCCTGCTCGACGTGGACGTCGACCGCGGAGGTGGCATCGTCGAGCACCAGGATCGGCGGGTTCACCAGCAGCGTGCGGGCGATGGCGATGCGCTGCCGCTGGCCGCCCGACAGCGTGTAGCCGCGCTCGCCGACCACCGTGTCGTAGCCGTCCTCCAGCTCCAGGATGAACTCGTGGGCGTGCGCCGCCTTGGCCGCCGCCACGACGTCCTCGAAGGTGGCGTCGGGCCTTCCGTACGCGATGTTGTCGCGCACCGACTCCGAGAACAGGAACGGTTCGTCGAGGACCAGCCCGACATGGTGGCGGAGGCTCAGCTGGGTCAGGTCCCGGACGTCCTCGCTGTCGACGAGGATCCGCCCACCGGTCACGTCGTAGAAGCGGCACAGCAGGCGCGCGATCGTCGACTTGCCGGTGCCCGTCCGGCCGACGAGCGCCACCGTGTCGCCCGGGCGCAGGTGGAGATCGACCCCGCGGAGGACCGGTGTGCCGTTCGGGTAGTCGAACGCGACGTCGTCGAACACGACGTCGCCGAGGCACTCGACCAGGTCGATCGCGCCGGGCCGATCGACGATCTCGGGCTGCTCGTCGAGGATCTCGTAGATGCGCAGGGCCGAGGCCGCCGCCCGCCGGCTCAGCATCATCAGCATGCCGAGCATCCGGAACGGCACCTGCAGCATCAGGACGTAGGCGCTGAACGCGACGATGGCGCCCACGGTGAGCTGGCCGTGGAGGACCAGCCAGCCGCCGTAGGACAGCACCAGCGCGGTGCCGAGCCGGGGGAGGTTCTCGAGCGCCGGCGCCCAGTCGGCCCGGATGTCGATGTTCTTGATGTTGGCCCAGCGGAGCCGCCGGCTCTGCTCGTCGAGCAGGCCCAGCTGGCGCTGCTCGGCGGTGAAGGCCCGCACGACCCGGACGCCCTCGGTGTTCTCGGCGACGGTGTTGGCGACGTCGGCGAGCCGGGCCTGGACGAGCCACGACACCGGCCACAGCCGGCGGCGCAGCTCGACCCCGACCCAGAGCACCAGTGGCATCGGCGCCAGCGCCACCAGGGCGAGAGGGAGGTTGATGGTGGCCATCATCACGAAGGCCACGACCGCCACGCCGCACTGGAGGATGATGCTCGGGGCGAAGGCCAGGTACAGCTGCACGGCCCGGATGTCGGAGTTGGCCCGCGAGATGATGTAGCCGGACTGGACCCGGTCGTAGAAGGAGAACGACAGCCTCGAGAGGTGGGCGTAGACGATGTTCCGCAGCTCGTACTCGAAGCGGTAGGCGCTGCGGAACAGGTTGAGCCGGCCCACGTAGTTGAACGCGCCCCGGAGCACGGCGAGGACCGTCAGCAGGACGATGTAGCCGCCGAGCGGCGCCGTCCGGTCCACGAGGGCGACGTCGATCGTCTGCATCACGACCAGCGGCACGACCACCTGGACGATCAGCGCCAGGAACGTGGCGACCAGCGAGGATCCCAGCAGCCACTTGTGCGCCGCCACGATGGGCAGGGCCCGCCGGAACCACGACAGGTCCTGGTTCGGGCGGATGTTCGCCCGGGGCCGCTCGTAGCGGGACGGCGGCAGCGGCGGGACGAACGGCGACGCCGCCATCGGGTCGTGCTCGACCGTGGTCATGCGCCCCGCCGTTCGGCCGCATGGCGCTCGCGGCGGGCGTCGAGCACGCCCTGCCAGGCGTCCAGCCCGGCGACCGCGGCGCCCGCATCCTCGTCTGCGACGAGGCCCAGGCCGTCGAGCAGGGCCGCGCCGACCAGAGCGTTGGCCTGCCCGACCAGCGCCGTGCCCTCCGGGGTGAGCGCGAGCGGCAGGCGGCGCCGGTCGTGGGGATCGACCTGGCGCGTGACCAGTCCCCGGGTGACCAGCCCGTCGACCACCGCCGTGACCGTGGGCGGCTTGACGGCGAGTCGCTCGGCGAGCGTCGAGGACATGGCGGCACCGTCGACGAGATGGGCCAGGAGCCGGTACTGGGGGAGCGACAGGTCCAGCGGCGCGATGGCCACCTCGACCAGCTTGGCCAGACGGGCGATGGTGCGCCCCGCGACGAGGCCGAAGTCCTCGGCGGCGTCGGACTTCGCGGCATGCGGGCTTCGGGTCACCATGGCCGATGATGATAGCGTCGAATTGTTCGATCACCGAAGCTATTTGCGGCTCAGGCCACGGGTGGGCCGGACGGGAACGCGTCCGGCTCGACCCAGGTGGCGAGGAAGCGCTCGGCCATCTCGCAGGCGCCGGCGAACGGACCGCCCGGGTGGTCGGCGGCGGCGCGGACCAGGTCGCCGATGCGCGACTCGACGCCGGCCAGGACCTCGGCCGGTGTCGCGGTGGCGGGGGACACGTACCCGAGCACGCCGCCCGTGTTGCACACGAAGTCGGCGTGGGCGGCGATGCCGCGTGCTCGCAGCACGTCGAGGCCGGCCCTCGTGTAGGGGACGTTGGCGGCGGGCACGACCGCGGCGGCGCCCAGCGTGCGGGCGCGCGCCTCGTCGACCGCCCCCGTGCGGGCGCCGGGCACGAGCACGTCGGCCTCCACGGCGAACAGCGCCGCCGGGGCCGCCACCGGGAGGCCGAGGTGGTGCACGAGGTCGTCGCCGTGCTCGGCCCGGGCCTGCCACAGGGCGTCGACGTCGAGGCCGCGGGGGTCCCGGACGGAGCCGGCGATGGTCGACACCGCGACGACGGAACCGCCGCGCTGCACCACCTCGCGGGCGACCGCGCCGCCGACCTTGCCGAAGCCCTCGACCGCGACCGACCGGCTCTCCAGCGACCCGAACGCCGCTTCGGCGGCGACGGCGACACCGAACCCGGTGACGACGTCCTCGAACACGACCCCGTCCACCAGCTGCAGCACCGGATGGGTCACGCCGGTATCGCCCCGGAGCGGGGCGAAGTCGGCCTCCGACGTCCCGAGGTCGGCGCCCGTGAGGAAGGTGCGGGCCTCGATCAGGGGGCGGATCTCCTCGCAGTACCGGCGCATCGCGCCGGCGCGTTCGCCGGCCGTGGCCCGCACGCCGGCCTTGGCGCCGCCCATGCGCCGTCCCAGCACCGCGTGCTTGTACGTCATGGCCCGGGCCAGCAGGACGACCTCGGCCTCGGTGACGTCCGGGGCGAGGCGCGTGCCACCGGCGCTGACCTCCGCGCCATCGATGTCGAACGCGATGAAGCCGTCGACCGTGGAGAGCCGCTGCACCCGCATGGCGCCAGTTTTACGGGGTCAGGGGACGCCGAGGTCGTCGGTGTCGGTGGGGGCGCCGTCGAAGAGCGCCGGATGGCGCAGGTTCCTGACCCGGCCGAGCCGGGGATCGTCGACCTCGCGGTAGGTGCCGTTCGCGGCGACCTGGGGGTCGGCGAGGTGGGCGCCGAAGGTGAGCACGGCGCTGGCCGGGACGTCCGCTGCCGCGAAGGCGCGCTCCCAGTCCGCGGTGCTGCGGCCGGTGAGCACGGGCTCGATGAGCTCGTAGAAGCGCTCGATCATCCCGGTCGCCGTGGCGGCCGCACGCAGCTGCTCGCCCCATTCGGGATGCCCCACCGCGCTCAGCGCGCCCTTCATCTGCTGGCCGCTGACGGGGGAGATCACGATCCAGCCGTCCTGGGTCCGCAGGGGTCGGGCGGCGGCGATGTGGCGGGCCACGCCGGGCTCGGGCTCCCCGACGACCAGGTGATCGCCGAGCAGGTCCGGCGCCAGGAAGTAGGCCATCGAGTCGACCATCGACACGTCGACCACCGCACCCGCACCCGCGCCGCTCCGGTCGCGGTGCACGAGGGCGGCGAGGATCGACTGGGTGGCCACCATCGCCGTGACCTTGTCCGCCAGGTAACCGGGAACGAGGCGGGGCGGCTCGCCGTTCTGGGAGACGACCCCCGAGCGCGCCTGCACGATGCTGTCGAAGGCCGGGAGGTCGGCCATCGGTCCGTCCTGGCCGTAGCCCGACAGCCGGAGCCAGACGAGGCGGGGGTGCCGCTGCCGGACGGCATCGGGCGTCAAGCCCAGCCGGGCGGCAACGGCGGGTCGCCAGTTGGTGATGAAGACGTCGGCCGTCCCGAGCAGCTGGTGGAGCGCGTCCAGCCCCGCCTCGGTCTTGAGGTCGAGGGTCGCCGACGCCTTGTTCCGGTTGACGGCCGCGAAGCCGAGGCCGACGCCCTGGTGGCGGAGGCCGAAGCGCCGCATCGGATCCCCCCGGGGCGGCTCCACCTTGATCACCGACGCGCCGAGGTCGGCGAGCGCCAAAGCGGCGAACGGCCCGGTCACGTAGCTGGCGGCCTCCACGACCTTCACGCCGTCGAGCGGGCGCATCGCACCTCCCCTGAGTCGCCTAGTTGGCTATCCAGACGAGCCCCACTTGCGCAACTCCGCCTCTCGATCGCCGGCCACGAAGGATATTGGCGCCGCCACTGGTGGAAGTCGCCGGTACTCTTTCGACCCGGTGGTGCGGCGCTCATGGAGGTGAGCGAAGGGTGGGTAAAGGCCTTCCGACCAGGACTCGTGGCGGCGCCGGCCTGCTCGAGCGGACCGGAGCGGACCTACCGTGAACGGCGGCTCGGCGGCTGTGCAGCCAGGCCCGGCCGCGTCGGTGGACAGGGTGGACGTGCCGCCGAGCTGGCCCAGCGGCATGGTCACGTTCGTCCTGACCGACATCGAGGGCTCGACGCGCCTCCTGAAGCGCCTGGCGGACGGCTACGGCGAGGTGATCGATCGCCACGACGATCTGCTCCACCGGATGTGGCTGTCGCACGGAGGCGCTCACGTCAGTGCGCGCGGCGACTCGCATCTCGCCGCGTTCGGCGATGCGCGCTCGGCGCTGGAGGCGTGCGCCGAGGCCCAACGCGAGCTCGCCGGTGCGCCGTGGCCGGCCGGCAGCCGGCCCAAGGTGCGCATGGGCGTGCACACCGGCCTGGCCTCGCCCCGTGGCGGCGACTATGTCGCCCTGGCTGTGCACCAGGCGGCCCGCGTGTCCGCGGCGGCCCATGGCGATCAGGTCCTGGCATCGGACGTGACGGCCAAGGCGGCGGGCGATCTCCCCGGACTGCACCTGGACCCGGTCGGCCGGTACCGGCTGCGCGACTTCGACGAGGCGGTGCAGCTCTTCGGCCTCGGCGGGTCCGGCCTCGAGTCGGACTTCCCCGCCGTCAGGGCGATGCCGGTCGACGGCCACAACCTGGCGGTCCCCGCGACCAGCTTCGTCGGCCGTGACGGCGACGTCGCCGACCTGCTGGCCCTGACCGGGCCCGGCCGGGTCGTCACGCTCACCGGCCCCGGCGGCGTGGGGAAGACCCGTCTCGCGGTGGCGGCCGGGCTGGCCTCGGTGCCGCGCTGGGAGTCCGGTGTCTGGTTCGTCGACCTCGCGCCGGTCCAGGACGCCCACCTCATCGGCACGGCGCTGGCCGCGGCCGTCGGCGCTTCCACCGGTCAGGGGATGGAGGGCTGGGCGGCCGCGGTCGACCACCTCCGCACCCGGGCCGCGCTGGTGCTGCTCGACAACTGCGAGCACCTGGCGGCTCCTGTAGCCGAGCGGGTCGCCGAGCTCCTCGCCGCCTGTCCCGACGTCGGCGTGCTGGCGACGAGCCGTGAGCCGCTGGGCATCACGCAGGAGACGGTGTGGCGGGTCCGCCCGCTGGCGGTGCCCGGCTCGACCGACACGGTGGCGGAGGTCGTCGAGGCGCCGTCGGTCCGGCTGTTCGTGGACCGCGCCCGCGCCGCACGCCGGGACTTCACGGTCGACCCGGGCAACGCCCGGACCGTGAGCAGGCTGTGCGCGCGGCTCGACGGACTGCCGCTGGCGCTCGAGCTGGCCGCGGCGCGGACCTCCGTCATGACCGTCGGCGAGCTGTTGGAGGGCGTCGATGCCGGAGTGCGCTCGATGCAGAGCCGCCGGCGTGGCGTGCCGGACCGCCAGCGCACCATCGACGCGGTGGTCCGCTGGAGCTATGAGCTCCTCGACCGGGACGAGCAGGCGCTGCTGCGCCGGCTGAGCGTGTTCCGGGACGGGTTCAGCCGCGACGCCGCGGTCGCGGCCGGCGGCGACCTCGCCGGTGTCGACGCGGCCGAGCTGCTCTGGTCCCTCGTCGACAAGTCGCTCGTCATCGTCGACGTGACCGCCAACGACACGCGCTACCGGCTCCTCGAGACCGTCAACGCGTGGGTGAACCGCCTGCTCCGGGAGGAGGGCGTCGCCGAACGGACCGCGACGCGCCTCGCCCGCTGGTGGCTCGACCGGATCGGGCCGTGGCGCCAGCTGACCCGCACCCGCTCGGGGGAGATCGCCACGGAGCTCGACAACCTCCGCGCGCTGATCCCGCTGATCGCCGGGGAGGCCGAGCACGAGGCTCAGGTGCTCGTGTGCAGCATCGGGCACCACTACTACGCGATCGACGCGCCCCGGGACGGCACGGCCGACCTGGCACGCTTCGCCGCCGAGCTGGACACGCCGTCACAGGCCCGGGTGTCCCTGCTCGCCACGCTCGCCCTGCTGCTGGTGCACCACGGGGACCTGGAGGACGCACGACAGGTCCTGGGCGAAGCGCAGCGTGTCCAGCAGATCGTCGGCGGCCCGCCCCCCTGGGACGAGGTCGCGGTCGAGCGGGCGTCGGGCGAGCTGGCGATCCGCACCGGTGACTACGCCGGGGCGTCCGAGCTGGCGGCCGCGGCCCTCCGGCGTGACCTCGGCCCGCGGGCCCGCGTCCGCATGCACAACCTCCTGGCGATCGCGTCGTACTACCTCGGTGACACCGATCGGGCCTACGAGGCGTCCCAGGGCGAGCTGGAGATGGCGAACCAACTGGGCGACGAACACCTGATGGCCGTGGCCGAGGGCAACGTCGCCGAGCTGGCGTTGCGCCGCGGCGACCGGGTCGCCGCCGCCCGGCACCAGGAGGCGTGCCTCGACCTCGGCCTGGCCCTTGGTCGCCCCTTGTCCGTCGCGATCTCGCTGATCGTCGCCGCCCGCCTGACCGCCTCGACCGACGCGGCCCGCGCCCTGCGGCTGCACGCCAAGGCGGAGGGCCTGCTCGCCGAGAGCGCGCACCGGCTCTACGAAGACGACCGCCGGGCGAGCGACGACATGCTGGCGCGTATCAGAGCCGACCTCGGCGCCTCCGTGTACGTGGAGCAGCGCGCTGCCGGCGAGTCCCTCAGCCTGTCGGACGCAGCAGCGACGGCTCGGGCGGCGCTGGAGAGCGTCGAAGCATAGGCACGCACGCAGTGCGGTGACAGGAAGGGGAGAGCATGACTCCCGAGGATGGCGAAGCAGAGCGGCCGCCGGTTCGCTGGGATGAGGGGGACAGCAGAGTCCGCCTGTCCGAGTCCGGACGATTCGCCTACGCCGATGGCCAGGTGATCGTCCACGAGGATGGGCTCGACGCAGCCCGCACCGAGTTGGGACGCGGCGAAGAGGACCGCAGGGCCGGTGTAGGTGACGTCTTCGGCGTCTTCCTGGGCATTGACGAGTCACTGCTGAGGATCGAAGCGCTGCGCGCCCGGGGGATCTACGCCCAGCCGAACCACATGCTGTTCAACAACTGCGGGTGCTACTGCCCGCCCCATCCCTCACTCGCACAGCACTGGGCCAACGTCGCGCTGGGATCGAACCCGCTGGGGTCCAACCCGTTGGGGTCCAACCCGCTGGGGTCCAACCCGTTGGGGTCCAACCCGCTGGGGTCCAACCCGCTCGGGTCCAACCCGCTCGGGTCCAACCCGTACGGATGGGCTCCGAGCAGCGATCTTGCGCCGTGGCTGGCCGATCTCCAGCCCAACCCGGGTGCGGTCCCGGCCTCCCTCAGCCACCCCTTCGACGGGCGCGAGTTCCGATCGACGGGCCAGCGTGGGCACAGCGTGCATCCGGCGATGGCCCCGGTCGGTGCCTTGCCCGGATTGCGGGCGGACGAGCGGGCCCGCCCGAACATCGTGGTGCTCGACACCGGCCTGGCCGCCGGCGACCTGCTCCCGAATGCTCTCAACGGGGTGGTGGGACTCGGCAGCGAGGCGGACTGGGTCGAGCAACCGGACGAGGACGGAGACCACAGGCTCGACCCGGTGGCCGGTCACGGCACTTTCATCGCGGGCGTCATCGAACGCATCGCGCCGAGGTGCCGGCTGAAGGTCGACGGCCTGTTCCCCGGCTTCGGCCAGGCCGACGAGGTGAAGGTCGCGGACAAGCTCCAGGACCTGGCCCGGATGGGTGAGGCCGATCCGGAGGATCACGTCGACATCCTCAACCTGTCGTTCAGTGGCTACACGCTCCACGGCATGGCTCCGCTGGCGACGGCGGTGATCCAGCTCCAGCTCGCGGGCACGGTCGTGGTCGCCTCCGCCGGGAACGACGGCACCTGCCTACCGGCGTATCCGGCTGCCTTCCCGGGCGTGATCTCCGTGGGGGCGATCGGCCCGTCCGGGCCCGCGTGGTTCACGAACTACGGACCCTGGGTGCGCGCCTGCGCGCCCGGCATCGACATCGTGAGCACGTTCTTCACGGAGTGGACCCGCACCGACGACGAGACATTCGCGGGCTGGGCCCGCTGGAGTGGCACATCGTTCGCCGCACCGGCCGTCGTGGGCGCCCTCGCCGCGGCCATGCACCGCCATCCCGGCATGACGCCGAAGCAAGCCGTCGCCGAGGTGATCGACGATCCCACCCTGATGCGCATCCCGGGACTCGGGACCGTCGTGAACCAGGGACAGGGGTGGCCTTCCCCAGCCTGATCCTGAGCGACTCAGCGTGCGGCGGCTGGACCGACGGCGGCGTTCGGGCGCAGGCGGCGGAGTGGGCGGGCGTCGCCCGTGACCGCCAGGCCGCGGGCGTTGGCCTCGTCGACCGTGAGACGGTGGGTGAACAGGCCGAGCACCGCGTCGGGTGGGCCGGTGAGGACCAGGTCGGGCGCGGCGGCCGGGCCCGGCTCGACGTGCACCCGACCCTCGACCGAGCGCACGGTCATCGGCCGCTCGCCGCAGCGGACCTCGATCGTGAGGTCCGGGCGTGAGCGGTCCTCGCCGGGGAACAGCGCGGTCATCGGGTACTCGATCCAGTGGCTGCGGAACGCTTCGTCGGGCTCCTGCGGGCCCATCAGCGGTGCGGCCCACTCGCCGATGGCGAACAGGACGGCCCGCAGGGCGTCGCCCCGCTCGGTCAGCGCGTAGCGGTCGCCGTCGCGGGTGACGAGGCCGTCGGCCTCCATCGAGCGCAGGCGCTCGGTCAGCAGGTTCGTCGCGATCCCCGGCAGACCGTCGAGCAGCTCGCCGTAGCGGCGGGGGCCGGGCAGCAGCTCGCGCACCACGAGGATGACCCACCGATCC
Source organism: Actinomycetota bacterium (assembly GCA_046734695.1). Taxonomy (GTDB): domain Bacteria; phylum Actinomycetota; class Acidimicrobiia; order Acidimicrobiales; family VFJN01; genus ZC4RG19. Next base: position 9,455 of record JBKPRS010000404.1, read on the forward strand.
CCGATCACGTCGAGGCCCCGAGCCAGCCAGCAGTACTGGCGGTACGAGCGCACACGCCGAGTCTAGAACTTTCGTTCCGCTGGTCATAACGCTTGTTTTTCTAAAGTCGACTGTGCATACGTTTCCCTCGTGACCACCACCACCGACGGGCAGCAACCCGTCCGGCCCGAGCGCGCCGCCCGCAAGGGGCTGATCCTCCTGTCGCTGTGCTCGGCGACCCTGATCATCAACATCGACGTCACGATCGTGAACGTCGCCCTGCCGAGCCTGGTGCGCCAGCTCGGCGCCACGACGACCGACCTCCAGTGGATCGTCGACGCCTACACGCTCGTGTTCGCGGCCCTGATCCTCGCCGCCGGCAGCATGAGCGACCGCTTCGGCCGCAAGGGCGTGCTGCTCCTCGGCCTGGCCGTGTTCGCGCTGGGCAGCCTCGCCGGCAGCCTGAGCGACTCGCCGAACCAGCTGATCGCGTCACGGGCGGTGATGGGGCTCGGCGCCGCCGGCATCTTCCCGGCGACGCTGTCGCTGATCGCCAACGTGTTCTCCGAGCGGGCCGAGCGGGCCCGGGCCATCGGGCTGTGGGGCGCGACGACCGGCGTCGGCGTCGCCGCCGGTCCGATCCTCGGCGGCTGGCTGCTGGAGCACTACTGGTGGGGCAGCGTGTTCCTGTTCATGGTGCCCGTCGCCGGGCTGATCGCCGCGGGGATCGCGCTGGTGGTGCCGACGTCCCGGGACCCGGAGGTGGCGCCGCTCGACTGGTACGGGCTGGTCCTGTCGAGCGCGGCGATGGGGACGCTCGTGTTCGGCATCATCGAGGCTCCCAACTGGGGCTGGGGATCCCGCACGACCGTGGCCACGCTCGCGCTGGGCCTGGCGCTGCTCGCGGTCTTCGTCGCCGTCGAGCGTCGCCGCGCCCACCCGATGCTGGACGTGCGCCTGTTCCGCAACCCCCGGTTCTCCGCCGCCAGCGGCTCGATCGCCGTCGGCTTCTTCACGCTGGCCGGCTTCACCTTCCTGATCACCCAGTACTTCCAGTTCGTGCACGACTACTCGCCGTTCGCCGCCGGCATCCGGCTGCTCCCGGTGGCCACCGCGATCGCCGTCGCCTCGGTGGTCGGGACCAAGCTCGCCGTCGGCATCGGCAACAAGGCCGTGGTGGCCACCGGCCTGGCGCTGTGGGCCGTCGCGCTGCTGTGGATCTCGACGAACGACGCCTCCACGCCGTACCTGGAGGTCGCCGGGCAGATGATCCTGGGTGGCTTCGGCCTGGGGCTGATCACCGCGCCGGCGACCGAGGCGATCCTGGGCGCGGTGCCGATCGAGAAGGCCGGCGTGGGCTCGGCCGTGAACGACGCCACCCGCCTGTTCGGCGCGGCCCTCGGCGTCGCCGTGATCGGCAGCATCGCCGCCTCGCTGTACGAGCACCGGCTGGGAGCGACGCTGCCCCCGGACCTGCCCGCCCAGGCGACGGCGGCGGCCACGAGCTCGATCGGCGGGGCCCTCGTGGCGGCCCAGCACCTCGCGGAGGCGGGGCTCACCGGCCCGTCGCAGGCCCTGGCGGACGCGGCGACCGGCGCGTTCCTCCACGCCATGGCCATCAGCCTCCGGGTGGCCAGCGGTGTGGCCCTGGCCGGCAGCGTGGTCGCCGCGGTCCTGCTCCCGTCCCGGCCCTGGGCCCCCAAGGAGACGGCCGCCGAGGCGGCCACCGTGCCCGTCGACTGAGCACGGCGCGCCCGGGTCGCGGCAGGATGGCCCGATGCAGAACCGTGTGTGCGAGATGCTCGGGATCGAGTTCCCGATCCTGGCCTTCAGCCACTGCCGGGACGTCGTCGCGGCGGTCACCAACGCCGGCGGGCTCGGGGTGCTCGGCGCGGTCGCGCACACGCCCGAGCAGCTCGAGATCGACCTCACCTGGATCGAGGCGGAGGTGAAGGGCAGGCCGTACGGGCTCGACCTGCTGCTGCCGCAGAAGTACGCGGGGTCGGACCAGGGTGGGCTCGACCGGGAGGCGGTCCGCCGGCTGCTGCCGCCCGAGCAGCAGCAGTTCGTCGACGACATCCTCGCCCGCTACGAGGTGCCGCCCCTGCCGGACGATGCGCTCGCCGGTCGGGGCAGGGGCATGACGATCTCGCCGAGCGGCTACGAGCCGCTGCTCGACATCACCTTCGCCCACCAGGTGCGCCTGGTGGCGTCCGCGCTCGGCCCGCCGCCGCCGGCGCTGATCGAGCGGGCGCACGGCCACGACGTGGTCGTCGCCGCCCTGGCCGGTCGCGCCTCCCACGCGGTGCGGCACCAGGCCGCGGGCGCCGACCTGATCGTGGCGCAGGGCACCGAGGCCGGCGGGCACACCGGCGAGGTCGCGACGATGGTGCTCGTCCCGGAGGTCGTCGACGCGGTGGCGCCGACCCCCGTGATCGCGGCGGGCGGCATCGCTTCGGGCCGCCAGATCGCGGCGGCGATGGCGCTCGGGGCCGAGGCCGTGTGGTGCGGCTCGGTGTGGCTGACGACCGAGGAGGCCGAGACGCACCCGGTCGTGAAGGAGAAGTTCCTGGCGGCGACGTCGTCGGACACGATCCGGTCGCGCTCGCTCACCGGCAAGCCGGCGCGCATGTTGCGCTCGGCGTGGACCGACGAGTGGGAGCGTGAGGACGCGCCGGCGACGCTGCCGATGCCACTGCAGAGCGCGCTGGTGGGCGAGGCGCAGCTGCGCATCGCCCGCTCGTCACACCACGAGGGCACCGGCGCCCACAAGCTGGCGAACTACTTCGTCGGCCAGGTGGTCGGCCGCATGAACCAGGTGCGCCCGGCGCGGCAGGTGGTGCTCGACATGATGACCGAGTACGCCGAGGTCGTCGGGCGCTTCGCGGACGAAGCCGCGTCGGCGTCCTAGCCGCGGCTGAGCGCGAACCCGGGTGGCCCGCGAGCCTGGCGCTGGCGGGCCACCCGGAGACGAGTGCGACCGGACTACGCCTCCGACCGGCCGCGGAGCTGGAACAGCGTGCCGAGGAAGAACCCGTAGATGAGGTGCCACAGGAGCACCGCAGCCGGGAGCTTCCAGCCGTCGGGCCCGTAGAACGAGAAGAACCCGTAGCCCTGCTTCGGGACGTACGCGTAGGGCACCAACACCCCGAGGCTGATCACCGTCAGCACGACGCTGTAGACAATCCCGGCCAACACGTTGCCGCCGTGGGTCTTGGCGAATCGCATCAACGGCAGGGCCAGCACCGCGTACAGGATGGCGAACACGATGCCGTTCACGTAGTGGAGCGACTGGCCCGAGAAGAACGAGCCGGTCGTGCCGAAGTCCTCGGCGGGTGTGGCCAGCAGCCCGTTGTAGAGCGGCCACGGCAGCGACGGCAGGCCGAAGGCCGGGAAGACGTAGCCGAAGTAGGTGCCGAGCTGCGTGGCGATCAGGCCGACGAGCGCGGCGGCCCCGACCCGGTGACCGTCCACCCAGTCGTACCACCAGGTGGCGGCGCTGCCAAAGGCGGCCTGCTCGCCCTCGGTGCTGCGTTCCTCCGCCGATGTGGTGACAACTGTCGGAGTTGCCATGTTTCCCCCTTGAGCCCATTCCCGGACGAGTGTCCGACTAGCGGGCACGGTACCAACGCAGCGAAGCGCAGGTCCGCGTTGTCACCACCTCGTCACACAGTCCGGCGAGCGGTCGAAAAGCCACCGGGTGTGGCCGCTTTGGTGCGATCGGAGGCACGTGGGAGGATGCCTCGATGCCCGAGGACCAGAGCCCGGACTTCGTGGAGGCGCTCGCCCGCGGCCTGGCCATCATCACGGCATTCAGCCCCACCGCCACCGCGCTGACGGTGAGTGACGCCGCGGCGCGCGCCTCCCTGCCGCGGCCGACGGCGCGCCGCCTGCTCCTGACGCTCGAGAAGCTCGGGTACGTCCGGTCGTGCAAGGGGCTGTACACGCTCACGACCAAGGTGCTCGAGCTGGGGACCGCGTACATCGCCACGCTGGGCATGTGGGAGGTGGCCCGCCCCCACCTCGAGGCGCTCGTCGCCCAGACCGGCGAGTCGAGCTCGATGTCGCAGCTCGACGGCAGCGACATCGTCTACGTCGCCCGGGTGCCCGTCCCCAAGATCATCGCCCTCTCGGTCCACATCGGGACCCGGTTCCCCGCGGTGGCCACGTCGATGGGCCAGGTG
>JBKPRS010000405.1:0-1996 GCA_046734695.1 Actinomycetota bacterium
TCGGGCTTCTTCGACAGCGGCAGCACCGCCACCTTGTACGGCGCGATCCGGGGATGGAAGCGCAGCACGGTCCGGACGTCGCCCTGGCCCTGGCCCTCGCGGGCCACCTCCTCCTCCTCGTAGGCGGCCATGAGGAAGGCCATGGCGGTGCGGGTCGCGCCCGCGGCCGGCTCGATGACGTGGGGCACGTAGCGCTCGCCCGCCGCCTGGTCGAAGTACTCCAGGCGCTCGCCGGAGTGGGCCGCGTGCTGGCGCAGGTCGTAGTCCGTGCGGTTGGCGATGCCCTCGAGCTCGTCCCAGCCCCACGGGAACAGGAACTCCACGTCGCTCGTGCCCACCGAGTAGTGCGACAGCTCGTCCTCGTCGTGCGCCCGCAGCCTCAGCATCCGCTCGGGGATGCCCAGGTCGTGGTACCAGGCCAGGCGCTGGGCGCACCAGTACTCGTACCAGCGCGGGCTCTCGTCCGGCGGCACGAAGTACTCCATCTCCATCTGCTCGAACTCACGGGTGCGGAACACGAAGTTCCCGGGCGTGATCTCGTTGCGGAACGACTTGCCTATCTGGGCGATGCCGAACGGCGGGCGCTTGCGCGAGGTCTCGAGGACGTTCTTGAAGTTCGTGAACATGCCCTGCGCCGTCTCGGGCCGCAGGTAGACCTCGGCGCCCGCGCCCTCGACCGGGCCGGCGTAGGTCTTGAACATGAGGTTGAACTGGCGGGCCTCGGTGAAGCTGTGCTTCGACCCGCACTTGGGGCAGACGTCGGGGTCGTCGAGCTTGTCCAGCCGGAAGCGCTCGTGGCACACCTTGCAGTCGACCAGCGGGTCGGTGAAGTTCTTGAGGTGGCCCGACGCCTCCCAGATGGCCGGGGGCGACAGGATGGCGGCGTCGAGCCCGACGACGTCGTGGCGCAGCTGCACCATCGAGCGCCACCAGGCGTCCTTCACGTTGCGCAGCAGCAGGACACCCACCGGCCCGTAGTCGTAGGTGGAGCGGAAGCCGCCGTAGATCTCGGCCGACGGGAACACGAAACCGCGCCGCTTGCACAGGTTCACGACCTTGTCGAACAGGTCTGACGGTGCAGGAGCGGGGGCGTCGGACATGGCCGTCCAGTGTACGGACCGGCGGGGGTGAGCCCGCACCGGATACCAGGGGTCGGCGGGGCACGAGGGTGCGTGGGTGGTGCTAGAACGAACGCCCGTGACCGCCTACCAGTATCCGTCGGCCGCCAGCCCCTACCCGGCGGCGCCAGCGACTGATCCGACGGCCGTCATGGCACGTCGCAGCTTCGCCTTCATCTTCGACGTGCTGCTGTTCACGTTGGTGGCGTCGTTCTTCGGCCCCACCCCGCTCAGCCCGTTCGCGGTGTACGAGAGGGTGCCGAGCAACTTCGAGTACAACGAGGCGTGCGACCAGATCAGGGACGCCTCGAACGACGTGGCCGCCTGCCTGCAGATCGGTGACCGCGTCTACTACACCGACGGTGCCGACGCGGCGGTGGCGTCGCTGGTCACGATCGGGTACTTCCTGCTGATCCTCGGGGTGCTACAGGGTCTCAAGGGCGTGACGCCCGGCAAGGCGCTGTTCGGCGTGCGGACCGTGGACGAGCAGGGGCAGGGCCCAGGCGTCGGCAAGGCCTTGGCGCGCTCGGTGCTGTGGATCGTCGACGCCATACCCTTCTGCTTCCCTCTGGTCGGGCTGATCACCGGGTTCAGCACCAAGGGCCACCGCCGGGTGGGCGACATGGCGGCCAAGACGTTCGTGATCGGCAAGGCCGACGTGGGTCGCCCCGTAGTCGTGCCCGGCCTCACCCCCTCCTACGGCGCCGGCTACGGCATGCCCGGCGGCTACGGCGCCCCGGGTGGCTACCCACCGCCCGGACAGCCCGGACAGCCCGGCCCGCCGGTCTGGGACCGTCCTGCCCCGCCTCCGGGCGCGGGTGTGGGCACCGGCCCGGGTGCCGGCGCCTGGGGTGGCCCGGCCGCCGGTGGTGCCGCCG
>JBKPRS010000406.1:0-3553 GCA_046734695.1 Actinomycetota bacterium
GCTGCGTGACGAGCAGGCACGCGCCACCCGGCGCCGGATCGTGGGCGCGGCGGCGGAGCTGTTCACCGAACGCGGCTACGGGCCGACGACGATCGACGCTGTCGCCGAACGGGCCGGCGTCGGGCGCAAGACGGTGTTCACGTCCGTCGGCGGGAAGGCGACGATGTTGAAGCTCGCATTCGACTGGGCCCTCGCCGGCGACGACGAACCGGTCGCCATCGCGGACCGACCGGAGGTGCGGCAGATGATGGAGGGCGCGGACGCAGAGGTGCTCCTCGACGCGTGGATCGCGATGAACGCCGACATCGCGCGACGGCTCGCCCCGCTCCACCACGTCCTGGTCGTGGCATCGGATGGTGACGCCGATGCCGCCGCCCTCCTGAGCACAACCGACGAGCAGCGCGCCCAGGGTGCTCGCGCCGTCATGCACCGGCTCGATGCTCTCGGGGCGCTTCGCCCCGACCTCGACGTCGACCGGGCGGCCGGCATCGCGGACGTGCTCATCGACCCCATGCCCTACCGGCGTCTCGTGGTGATGCGCGACTGGCCGTTCGAGACGTACGTCGAGCACCTGCAGCGAATTGCCGCGGCGTCACTGCTCCGGTGATCGCAGGTCCGGGCAGCTAGTCGTACTTCACGAGCTGGACCTCGAGCCCGCCCGGCTGCTGGAGGAACGACGTGTACATGCGGGCAAACTCGCGCCGGTGGGGCGCCTCGTTCGACTCCATACCCGCCTTGACCAGGCTCTCGTGCGCGCCGTCCACGTCGTCGGCGCGGAAGCCGAGGTGCCGGAAGTGGACGTCCGAATCGTCGGATCGACTCAGCTCCATCTTGAGTCCCGACACCGGATCGGCGATGACTGCGAAGCCCTCGAAGCGGCTCTCTACGACCATGCCGAACGCGGAGGCCAATCGGTCCACCTGTTCGTCCAGGTCGGGCACGGTCAGGGCGATGTGGTCTATTCCGGGCGTGATCATCCGCTTCCTCCCATCGAACAAACCAATTTATATCAATCTGATTTGATGCATGGCAAGGATGTAGGACGCGGGACGCACGCGGCCGCCGGTCCGGCAGGTCGTGACCAACCCAGACGACCCCCCAGCTGGAGGGGCCTGGAGGGCGTAGGGTGTGGTGCGTGCCACACGTCGCCGGTCGGGGCGAGCGGCCGAGTTGCCCGTAGGCCCGTCTGGCACACCGCAGAGCTCGACAGGGGGACCCCATGACCCGGCGAACTGCGTTCCGGCTGCTGGTCGCAGCCACCACTCTCCTCGCCGGCATGGCCGTGGCCATGCCCGCCAGCGCCCAGGCAAGCGTCGAGACGGTGGCGACCGGCCTCGACAATCCCCGTGGGCTCGCCTTCGGCCCTGACGGTCATCTGTACGTGGCCGAGGCGGGACGCGGCGGGGATGGTCCGTGCTTCCTCGGACCGGAGGGGCCCTCGTGCTTCGGCCTCTCAGGCGCCGTCACCCGCATCAACCTCAACCGTGGTGCCCAGACCAGGGTGCTCACCGGCCTGCCGTCGTACGCGGCCGACGGCACGGGCGGCACACCCGACGGCTCGTCGGCGATCGGCCCGATGCACGTCGCCTTCTCCGGCCTGAGCCGATACGTGACGTTCGGTCTGGGCGCCGACCCCGCGCTCCGGGACCAACTTCCGGCACTGACGGACATGGCCAGGGTGGTCCGGGCCCAGTTCATGCAGAACGCCTGGCAGAACGTCGCCGACATCGGCGACTACGAGGCGGCCGTCGACCCGAACGCCGACGGTCCCGACTCCAACCCGAACGGGATGATCGCAACAGGCGCCGGCCAGGTGCTGGCCGACTCGGGGGGCAACAGCCTGCTCGCGGTCGACCGCCGGGGCCGGATCTCCACGATCGCCACGTTCCCGAACCGCGACGTGCCCGGGCCCGGAGGAGCACCCTTCTCGATGGACGCCGTACCGACATCGGTCGTGACCGGCCCGGACGGCGCCTACTACGTCAGCCAGCTGACCGGGTTCCCGTTCCCCGTGGGCGGGGCCAACATCTACCGCGTGGTGCCGGGCCAGGCACCGCAGGTCTGGGCGTCCGGGTTCACCAACGTCGTCGACCTCGCGTTCGCCCCCAACGGGGACCTGCTCGTCGTCGAGATCGCGACCAACGGCATCCTCTCGGGGGACTTCGCCGGAGCCCTGAAGCGGGTGGCGACGGACGGGACCGTCTCGACCATCATGAGCGACGGGCTGTTCGCTCCCTACGGAATCGCCGTGCAGGGCGACAACGCGTACGTTTCCAACTGCGGCATCTGCGCCGGCGGCGGCGAGGTCCTGCGGATCCCGATCGCCTGACCGACCCGCGCCTTCACGCGGCAGCCCTCGGTTCCGTCCCGCCAGAGGCCTGGCACCGAGCACCGCTAGGCGCCGGAACGGCAAAGGTTTTGTGACTACAAAGTTTGGGTAACCCCACCCATGTGCCGGCAAGCGCGGAGCGATCGCTGACGCTGGGGCGGCGTGAGCGCAAGAAGAACCAGACCCGCGAGCTGATCGCGGAGACCGCCCGGCGGCTCTTCGCCGAGCGTGGGTTCGATCACGTCTCCATCGCCGAGATCGCTCGCCAGGCCGATGTCTCGGAGACGACCGTCTTCAACCACTTCCGGACCAAAGAGGACCTCGTCTACTGGCGGATGGACACTTTCGAGGACGAGCTGGTGGGAGCGATCCGCCAGCGAGCCTTCGGCGAGTCGATCCTCACAGCCTTCGGTCGCTTCGTGCTGGCACCGCGTGGGCTGCTCGCCCAGACCGACCCGGACGCCGTCGAGCAGCTCGCTGGTCTCACTCGCATGATCACCGAGAGCCCCGCCCTGCTCGCCCGTGAGCACGAGATCGTGGCGCGCTACACCGAGTCGCTGGCCGCGCTCATCGCGGACGAGACACGGACACGACCCGGTGACGTCGCCCCGTGGGTAGCCGCGAACGCACTCATGGGCGTCCACCGGGCGCTCCTCGCCTACACCAGAGCCCAGATCGTTGCCGGTAGGCGCAACCCGGCCCTGGCCCGGGCGGTGCGCACCCAGGGTCGCGACGCGCTCGCGACGCTCGAACGGGGCCTGGGCGACTACGGCGTCCACCTGACGACAGGAACGGAGGAGGATCGATGACAACCCACCTCCCGCGGAGGGATGCCACGGATGCTGGCGGGATGGCGACCTACCCAGACCTCGCGGGCAAGGTCGCCGTCGTCACCGGTGGCTCCCGCGGACTGGGCGCAGCCACCTGCCGGGCGCTCGCCGCCGACCATGCCAAGGTCGCGGTGAACGGACGCGACCGAGCCGCCATCGACGCGGTCGTCGCCGAGCTCCGCGCCGACGGCGCCGACGCGGTGCCGGCCGCGGCCGACTGCACCGACGCCGCCGCACTCGAGGCCATGCGCGTCGACGTCGAGCAACAACTCGGTCCGGTCGACGTGCTGGCCGCATTCGCCGGCGGTGGCCGCCGGCCCCAGCCGATCCTCGACATCACCGAGCAGGAATGGAAGGCCGACGTCGACCGCAACCTGACCGCCACGTTCCTGAC
>JBKPRS010000407.1:0-3015 GCA_046734695.1 Actinomycetota bacterium
GCAACCCGGTGTCGCCCTGGGGCCAGCCCGAGGGCCGCACCCGTGCCCGCTCCAAGCCGTCCGACAAGCTCATCGTGCGTCGCCGCCGTACCCGCGGCTCGCGGAGGTAACCGAAGTGCCGCGTTCACTCAAGAAGGGCCCCTTCGTCGACGAGCATCTGCTCCGCAAGGTCGACGCCCTCAACTCCAAGGGCGAGAAGAAGGTCATCAAGACCTGGTCCCGCCGTTCCACGATCATCCCCGACATGGTCGGCCACACCGTGGCGGTCCACGACGGGCGCAAGCACGTGCCCGTGTACGTGACCGAGGCGATGGTCGGCCACAAGCTCGGCGAGTTCGCCCCCACCCGCACGTTCCGCTACCACGCCGGCCAGGAGAAGTCGGTGCGAGGGAGGCGGTGATGGCGGGGACCAAGACCAACGAGCGCCCGGGCACCCGTGCCCAGGTGCGCCACGTGCGCATGTCCGCCACCAAGGCCCGCGAGGTCCTCGACCTCATCCGGGGCCTGCCGGTGGGCGAGGCCGACGAGGTGCTGCAGTTCACCGAGCGGGCCGCCAGCGCGGTCATCGCCCGCTGCCTGAGCTCGGCCGTGGCCAACGCCCAGCACAACGACGAGCTCGACCCCGACACGCTGTACGTGTCGACCTGCTACGCCGACGAGGGCCCCACGCTCAAGCGCTGGCGCCCCCGGGCCCGGGGCCGGGCCACCCGCATCCGCAAGCGGATGTGCCACATCACCATCATCGTGAGCCCGATGCCGACCGAGATGGCGGCCAAGGTCGAGGCCCGCCAGATCGCCGGCGGCACCACCCCGGCCGGCCGCCGCGGCCGCCGCGCCCAGGAGTCCCGCCGGGCCCGCGTCGCCCGCAGCCGCGGCGAGGCCGTGACTGCGGCCGAGCCCGAGGACGAGGAGCCGACCACCGGCGAGCCCACCGACGAGATGGTGGAAGACGTCGAAGCCGAGCTGGCCGAGGCCGAGCCCACCGACGGCGAAGCCGTCGAGCCCGAGGCTGAGGACGAGGTCGAGGACGACACCACCGATACCGACGACGAGTCGCCTGCCGACGACGACGACACGTCCGGCAAGAGCGAGGAAGAGTAGCCATGGGCCAGAAAGTGAATCCCTATGGCTTCCGGCTCGGCGTCACCACCGACTGGAAGTCCCGCTGGTTCGCCGATCGCGAGGAATACAGCGACAACGTCATCCAGGACTGGAAGATCCGCGACTTCCTGATGAGCGAGCTGCCCCATGCCGCCATCAGCCGGGTCGAGATCGAGCGCACCCGGGATCGCCTGCGGGTCGACGTGCACACCGCGCGGCCGGGCATCGTGATCGGGCGCCGGGGCTCCGAGGCCGACCGCCTGCGGGCCGGGCTGGCCAAGATCACCGGCAACCCCAAGGTGCAGCTCAACATCCAGGAGATCAAGCAGCCCGAGCTCGACGCCGCGCTGATCGCCCAGGGTGTGGCCGACCAGCTGGCCGCCCGGGTCGCGTTCCGCCGGGCCATGAAGCGCGCCGTGCAGAACGCCCAGAAGGCGGGGGCGCAGGGCATCCAGGTGCAGTGCTCCGGCCGCCTCGGCGGCTCCGAGATGGCCCGCACCGAGAGCTACCGCGAGGGCCGGGTCCCGCGCCACACGCTGCGGGCCGACATCGACTACGGCTTCCGTGAGGCCCGCACGACCGCCGGTCGCATCGGCGTGAAGGTGTGGCTCTACAAGGGCGACGTTCTGCCCTACAAGTCCCAGAGCGAGGAGAAGATCGCCCGCGAAGCCGCCATGGCCGTGGGCGAGACCTCGGGTGCCGGTGGCCAGGCCGGCGGCAAGCGGGTCGTGTCCTCCGCCGCCGGGCGTCGCCGTCCGGCCGAGGGCGGCACCGAGGAGACCCCGGAGAACGAGCCCCTCATCAAGGAGGCCGATCCGGAGCTCGAGCGCCTGCTCGCCGAGGAGGAAGAGATCGAGCGCCGGGTGCACGACCACCACGAGACGCCGCACTTCCGGCCGGGAGACGAGTGACATGTTGATGCCGCGCAAGGTCGCGCACCGCAAGCACCACCGGGGTCGCATGCACGGCCAGGCCAAGGGGGCCACCGAGCTGGACTACGGCGAGTACGGCATCCAGGCCCTCGAGCCCGGGTGGATCTCCGCCCGCCAGATCGAGGCCGCCCGTATCGCCATGACCCGCCACATCAAGCGTGGCGGCAAGGTGTGGATCCGGCTCTTCCCGGACAAGCCCGTCACCCAGAAGCCGGCCGAGACCCGCATGGGCTCGGGCAAGGGCAATCCCGAGCTGTGGGTGGCCGTGGTCAAGCCGGGCCGGGTGATGTTCGAGATGTCCTACCCGGACCCCGTCGTGGCCCGGGCCGCACTCGAGCGCGCCATCCAGAAGCTGCCGATCAAGGCCCGCTTCGTGACCAAGGACGAGGCGTTCTGATGCCCAAGGCAGAAGGCTTCCACGACCTCGACGACGGGGCGCTCCTCGACCAGGTGAAGGACTCGAAGGACCAGCTGTTCAAGCTGCGCTTCCAGCTCGCGACCGGTCAGCTGACGAACTACGCGCGCATCGGTCAGGTGCGCAGGGAAATCGCCCGGCTCGAGACCGAGCTGCGGGCCCGCGAGATCGCGGCCGCCGAGGCGATCGAGAAGGAGAACGCCTGATGGCCGCAGACTCAGCCGCCAAGGGTGGGACCAGCGACCGCGCTGCCCGCAAGGTGCGCGAGGGCATCGTGGCCTCCACGGCCATGGACAAGACCGCCGTCGTCGCCGTCATCACCCGCAAGCCGCACGCGCTCTACAAGAAGACCATGGTCCGCACCAGCCGCCTCTACGCGCACGACGAGAACAACGAGCTGCGCGTGGGCGACCGGGTCCGGATCGTGGAGACCCGCCCGCTGTCCAAGCAGAAGCGGTGGCGGCTGGTCGAGATCCTGGAGAGGGCGAAGTAGGCCATGATCCAGCAGGAGAGCCGCCTCAAGGTGGCAGACAACTCGGGCGCCAAGGAGGTGCTCGTCATCAAGGT
>JBKPRS010000408.1:0-9862 GCA_046734695.1 Actinomycetota bacterium
GCGGTGAACAGCAGGGCGTAGCCCCGGCCTCCGGTCACGAAGCCCAGGTTGGCGGCGTGGATCGGCGGGCTCGACCCGTAGCGGAACTCCCACAGCGCGGCGTTGTAGTCACGGTAGGACGTGGGCCCGATGCCGATCTCCTGGTAGTTGTCGTGGGAGGGACCGAAGCTGGCGGCCAGGTCCCGCCAGGCCTGGGCCGGATCGGCGCCGGGCGTGTCGGTCCAGTCGACCCGCAGCTTGGCGCCGGTGGCCGGGTCCCGGAAGTCGGTGAGCGACCCACCGGCCGGGACGACCTCCCAGCCCGCGGGGTAGGCGATGCTGAAGCGCCCGCTCGGGTCCTGGTACGCCGTCCAGCCCGCGGGGACGCCCGGGGCCGCGGTGGTCGTGGTGGCGGGGGCGGTGGTGGACGTCGTCGACTCCGGCGGCGCCGTGGACGGCGTCGTCGCCGGGGCCTCGGACGCGTCGGTGGACGGCGGGGAGGACGACGCCGTGTCGTCGCCACCGTCGTCCCGGGTGAGGGCGCCGACCGCGGCCACGCCCAGCAGGACCACCAGCGCGGCGGCCACGAGCAGCATCAGCCGCGACCGGGGCGGCATCCCCGACCTCGGGCCCGGGCTCACCGCCGGGGTCCCGCCCGGCGGCGTCGAAGCCAGAGGGGCAGGGGCTGGGGCGGGAGCAGGTGTGGAGAGCACCGCGGTGGGATCGACCGGGGTGGGGGTGGTGCGGGTGCGAGCCCGGGCCGGGCGGGCGGCCCGGTTGAGTGCGGCCCGGATCTCACTGGGTGTGGCGCGGTTGCCGGGGTCCTTGGTCAGCAGCCGGGACACGATCACGGTCAGCGCGCCCGGCTTCTGGGCGGGCCGGGGCGTGCCGTGGACCACGGCCGACGCCGTCGCCAGCGCCGAGTCGCCCTGGAACGGCGGCTCGCCCTCGGTGGCGAAGTACAGCAGCGCCCCCAGCGCCCACAAGTCGGTGGCCGGCCCCACCAGGTCGCCCATGGCCTGCTCGGGCGACATGTACGAGGGCGAGCCCACGATCAGCCCGGTCGCCGTGAGCCGCGAGTCGTCGCGGATGGTGGCCACCCCGAAGTCGGTCAGCTTGGCCCGGTCGCCCGCGGTCACGAGCACGTTGGCCGGCTTCACGTCGCGGTGGACGATCCCGACCGCGTGGGCGGCCTCCAGCGCGGCGAGCACGTCCAGGCCCACCGCCGCGGCCCGGGCGTGGCTCACCGGGCCCTCGTCCGCCACGATCTGGGCCAGGCTGGGCGCCTCGACCAGCTCCATGACCAGCCAGATCGAGCCGCCCTCCTCCACGACGTCGTACACGGTGACCACGCTGGGGTTGTTGAGCCGGGCCGCGGCCTGCGCCTCGCGCAGCGCCCGGCTGCGGACCCGCTCGGCGTCCTCCTGGCCCGCGGCGACCTCCACCTGCTTGACCGCCACCGGGCGCTGCAGGCGCAGGTCGGTGGCCCGGTACACGGTGGAACGGCCCTTGCCCAGGGGCTCCCCGAGCTCGTAGCGGCCGGCCAGGCGCTGCGTGGCGGGCGATCCGGTCGTGTCCGGGTGAGTGTCGGGCTGCGCGTCCATGCGTGACCTCCAGCTACCCGCGCGATCGTCCAGTATGACGGAGGCTCAGGCCCGGAACGCCATCTCTATGAGATCGTGCAGGTCGGCGAGGGGAAAAGCCTCGCCGGGGTCGGGATCGGTGGACAGGACGGCCGGATCGCTGGCCTGGTACGACGCCACGATGCCGTCGAACAGCCGCGTCAGCACGGTCGGATCGCCGGCCCGGATCTCCCCCGCCGCCTGGCCGCGGGCGAACACGTCGGCGAGGAGGCGCTGCCACTCGCGGTAGCTGGCCGTCAGGTCGGGGTCGATGGACCGCTCGACCCACATGGTGGAGGCGTTGGCGTAGCGCAGGTAGAGCCGCCCGAAGCGGGGGTACTCCCGGAAGAACAGCACCTGGACGTCGACCAACCGGTGGAGCTGGTCCAGCGAGGTGCCGTGCCGGGGATCGAGCGCGGCCCGCAGGGCGGGATCGAACTGCGCGCTGCGCCGCACGAAGATCTGGCGGAACAGGTCGTCCTTGCTGTCGAAGAACGAGTAGACGGAGCCCACCGCGAACTCGGCGATCTCGGCGACCTCCTTGAGGGTGGCCTCGTGGAAGCCCTTGCGGCCGAACACCTCCTCGGCCGCGTCGAGCAGCTGGTTGCGACTGAGGTCCTGGCGCTGCAGCCGCCGCTGTTCCCGCTGACCGCTCCCCACGCTCTGCGCCACATCCCCCATCCTAGGTGGATTGACGCGCTGGTAACTTGACAATCCGCTAAGTAGTGAGGAATTGACAGATAGTGCCAGCACGCCCATGCTGCCAACCAGGGTGGACGGACCTCGGCCCGCAGGAGGTCGTCGTATGAAGGTCGCTCACTGGGTAGCCGTGGGAGCGCTCTCGCTCGCCGCGATCGCCGCCTCCACCAGCCCGACCGCCGCCGCCGTCACGTGCTCGGCGACGGTCCAGGCCTCCCCTTGGACCGAGTCGCCCGGCGTGGGCGGCTACACCGCCAACCTCACAGTGACCAACACGGGTGACCCGATCTCGGGCTGGACGGTCCGCTCGACCCTGCCCGCAGGCCAGAGCCTCAGTCAGGGCTGGTCCGCCAACTGGGTCGCCTCGGGCACCACGCTCACCGCCACTCCTCTCGACTGGAACACCAACCTCGGCACGGGCGCCTCCACGAGCATCGGGTTCAACGGCCGGTGGACCGGCTCCTTCACGCCTCCCACGTTCTCCTGTACCGGCAACGCCGGCGGGGGCGGCGCCAACCAGGCGCCCACCGTGAGCCTGACCAGCCCGACGCTCAACCAGTCATTCGCCGCCGGCGCCGCGGTCCCGCTGGCCGCCAACGCGTCCGACCCCGACGGCGCCGTCAACCGGGTCGAGTTCCTGGTCGACGGGGCCGTGGTCGCCACCGACACCACCTCGCCCTACAGCGCCAGCGCCACCAACCTGGCGGCCGGCAACCACACCGCTGCGGCCCGCGCCGTCGACAACGGCAACCCCGCGCTCAGCACCACGACCGCGAACGTGAGCTTCATGGTCCAAGGCGGCGGAGGCGGCAACCAGGCGCCGGTGGTCAGCCTGACCAGTCCCTCCTCCGGCCAGAGCTTCGCCGCCGGCGCCGCCGTCCCGCTGGCCGCCAACGCCTCCGACCCCGACGGCACCGTCAACCGCGTCGAGTTCCTGGTCGACGGCACGCTGGTCGGCACCGACACCACCTCGCCCTACACCGCCAGCGCCACCAACCTGGCCGCCGGCAGCCACACCGCCACCGCCCGGGCCTTCGACAACGCGAGCCCCGCGGCCAGCACCACGTCCACCGGCGTGGCGTTCATGGTCCAGGGTGGCGGCGGGGGCAACGGCAAGGTCGACAACCCCTTCGCCGGGGCCACCGGCTACGTCAACCCGCTGTGGCAGAACCAGGTCAACCAGCTGGCCACCTCCACCGGCGGCACGCTGGGCGCCCAGATGCGGGTGGTGGGCCAGTCGTCCACCGCGGTGTGGATGGACCGCATCGCCGCCATCGACCCGCCGAACAACGCGCCCGGCCTGGTCGAGCACCTCGACGGCGCCGTGGCCCAGGACAACGCCAACGGCACCGCGCCCGTAGCCATCCAGATCGTGGTCTACGACCTGCCCAACCGGGACTGCGCGGCGCTGGCCTCCAACGGCGAGCTGCTCATCGCCCAGAACGGCCTCGCCCGCTACCGCAGCGAGTACATCGACCCGATCCGGTCGATCCTGGGCCGGGCGGCGTACGCCAACCTGCGGGTCGTGCTCATCATCGAGCCCGACTCGCTGCCCAACCTGGTGACCAACGTGAGCGGCGCGCAGGCTTCGCCGAAGTGCCAGGAGGCCCAGCAGACCGGCGCCTACCGCGACGGCGTGCGCTACGCGGTGAGCCAGCTCAGCTCGCTGTCCAACACCTACCTGTACCTCGACATCGCCCACTCGGGCTGGCTGGGCTGGCCCAACAACTTCGACGGTGCGCTCCAGGTGTTCGACCAGGTGCTGGCGACGGGCCAGGGCGGGCCGGGCTACGACAAGATCCACGGGTTCATCACCAACACCGCCAACTACACCCCGACGGACGAGGTGTTCCTGCCCAACCCGAACCTCCAGGTGGGCAACGGCCAGGTGCTGTCGTCGACGTTCTACGAGTTCAACCCGCGCTTCGACGAGCGGGACTTCGCCACCAACCTCCAGTCGGCGTTCGTGGCCCGGGGCTGCACCGGCTGCGGGATGCTGATCGACACGTCCCGCAACGGCTGGGGTGGCGCGGCGCGGCCCACCGCCGTGTCCACGTCGACGGACCTCAACACCTACGTGAACCAGAGCCGGATCGACCGGCGCCCCCATCGCGGCGGCTGGTGCAACCAGTCCGGCGCCGGGCTGGGCGTGCGGCCGACCGCCGACACGGGGACGCCGGGCATCGACGCCTTCGTGTGGGTCAAGCCTCCCGGCGAGTCGGACGGTGTGTCGCAGGCCGGCGTCGTCGATCCCGACGATCCGGCCAAGGGCTTCGACGCCATGTGCGACCCGAACGCCCAGAACCGCTACAACACCGCCTTCCCGACCAACGCGCTCCCGAATGCGCCGCACGCCGGGCGCTGGTTCCCGGCCCAGTTCACGATGCTGGTCCAGAACGCCTTCCCGGCAGTTCCCACCGCGTAGGCCCCGCTCCGGCGCGGCATCCCGCCCGAAGTACGCTCATCGCCGTCGTGGGCGGACCCGGGGGGGCGCCGCGTGAGCCTGCTGTTGAATGATGTCGTCGTCGAGGGCCGCCTCGTCGACGTGCGGGTGAGCGACGGCACCATCGCGGCCATCGGCCGTCCGCTCGATCCCGCGCCCGGCGAGGAGGTCGTGGACGGAGGCCGCGGCGCGCTGCTGCCGGGCCTGCACGACCACCACATCCATCTCGTGGCCCTGGCTGCGGCCGAGCAGGCGCCGTTCGTGGGCCCGCCCGCGGTGAACGACGGCGACCAGCTCACCATCGCCCTGCGCCGGGCCGACACGGCCCTCGGCGACGGCGAGTGGTTGGGGGCCATCGGCTACCACGAGTCGGTGTCCGGCCCGCTCGACCGCTGGCGGCTGGACGCTCTGGTCGCGACGCGGCCGGTGCGGGTGCAGCACCGCTCGGGCGCCGAGTGGGTGCTCAACAGCCGGGCGCTGGCCGCGGTCGGCCTCGACGGCGGCGAGCACCTGGACCGCCCGGGCGTCGAGCGCGACGAAGCCGGGCGGGTGACCGGCCGCCTCCGGGGACTGGACCGGTGGCTCGGCGACCGGATGCCACCGTCCCCCGCGCCCGACCTGGCCGCCGTGGGCCGGCGCCTGTCCCGATACGGCGTGACGGGCGTGACCGACGCGACGCCGGTGATGTCACTGGACGACCTGGGGCCGGTGGCCGCGGCCGCCACCCGGGGCGACCTCCCGCAGCGGATCACCGTGACCGGCGGACCCCGGCTCGCCACCGCGGCATCCCCGGCCCCGCTGGCCCGCGGGCCGGTCAAGCTGGTGGTGGCGGACTACGCACAGCCTGCGCACGCCGACCTGGTCCGCTGGATCGGCGCGGCGCACGAGGCCGGGCGCCCGGTGGCGGTGCACTGCGTGACCCGCCCGGGCCTGGCGCTGGCGCTGGCCGCGTGGGACGAGGCGGGCGTGCTGGCCGGCGACCGCATCGAGCACGGCTCGGTGGTGCCGCCCGACCTGCGGGCCAGGGTGGCTGCCCACGGGCTGGTGGTCGTCACCCAGCCCGGCTTCGTCCTGGAGCGGGGCGACCGCTACCTGGCCGAGGTCCACCCCGGCGACCTACCCCACCTGTACCCGTGCCGCAGCCTGATCGAGGCGGGCATCCCGGTGGGCGGCAGCACCGACGCACCGTTCGGCCACCCGGACCCGTGGCGGGCCATCGCCACCGCCATCGAGCGCCGCACGATCGACGGCGCCCCTCTGGGCGTGCGGGAGGCGGTGGCTCCCGAGCGGGCCCTGGCCCTGTTCCTCACGTCCCCCGAAGCCCCGGGCGGCATGCTCCGCCGGGTCACGGTGGGCGCTCCCGCCGACCTGTGCCTGCTCGACGCTCCCCTGTCCCGGGTGCTGGAGGAGCCGTCGTCGTCACATGTGGCGCTGACTCTTCATGAAGGTGTCATGGGGCCGCGGAACTGACGTTCGCATGAGCCCCTACGCTCGCGGGCATGGGAAAGACCCGCCGGGCATTCCGGCTCATGGCCACGAGCTTCCGGGTCCTGCGGGCGACACCGGCTCTGTTGGCCGTCATGGCCGCGGGCATCGTGGGCAGCGCCGCGGTGACCATCACACTCGGGTGGCTCGTCCTGAGAGGTATGCCGACCGCGGAAGACCTCGCCTGGCCCCGCGTGCTGGTCGTCTTCCCGCTGCTCGCGGCGGGAAGCTACGTCTCCAACTTCGCCAGCGCCATCGTGATGGCCACCGCGCACGACCGCATGGCCGGCCGCGAGGCCACCGTCGCCGATGGCTTCCGGCGGGCTCGGGCCTGCCTCCCCGAGTTGTTCCTGTGGACCAGCCTGGCGATCGGGGTCGGCCTCGTGCTGCAGGTGATCGCCGAGCGCCTCAGGCTGGGCGGGGTCATCGCCCGCTGGGTGCTGGGCCTGGCGTGGGCCATCGCCACCTTCTTCGTCGTCCCCGCCATCGTCATCGACGGGGCGTCGCTCGGTGACGGCATCCAGCGCAGCGCACGCCTGGTCAAAGCCCGGTGGGGCGAGGCCGTGACCGGCGCTGCCGGCCTCGGGGCCGTCGGCCTCATCGCCTTCTTCCTGGCTGCGGCGGCGGTGGCGGTGGCGGCTCTGGTGTCCGGGCCTCTGGCCATCGTGCTGGGCATCGCGCTGTTCTGCGCCATCATCGCCGGACTGGAGGCGGCCGGCAGCGTGTTCCGGGTCGCGCTGTACGCCTACGCCAAGGGCGAGCCGGTCGGCCCGTTCAGCGAGGCCGACCTGTGGGGCGCGTTCCGCCTGAAGGGGCAGCGCCGCTAGTTGACCTGGCGGTCCGTGCCCTCCCAGTAGCGGGCGCGCAGGGCCTTCTTGTCCGGCTTGCCCAGCGGGCTGAGCGGGATCTCGTCCGCGAAGTCGACCGACTTGGGGGCCTGGATCGAGCCCTTGGCCGCCTTGACCGCGTCGATCAGCTCCTCCGCCTCGGCCGAGGCGCCGGGGCGGAGGACGACCACGGCCTTGACCGCCTCGCCCCAGCGGTCGTCCGGCACGCCGATCACGGCCACGTTGGCGACGGCCGGGTGGGCCGAGATCACGTCCTCCACCTCGCGGGGGAACACGTTGAACCCGCCGGTCACGATCATGTCCTTCTTGCGGTCCACGATCGTGTAGAAGCCGTCCTCGTCCTCCCGGGCGATGTCACCCGTGTGGAGCCAGCCGCCGGCCAGGGCCTCGGCTGTCTGCTCGGGCTTGTTCCAGTAGCCCCGCATGACCAGCGGGCCCCGGACGCAGATCTCCCCCGGCTCGCCCCGGGGGACCTCGTTGCACTCGTCGTCCAGCAGCCGGACGTGCACCCAGGGGACCGGCCGGCCGCAGGTGGCCAGGCGGTCGAGGTCGTCCACGTCGTGCTCGTCCTTGCGCAGCACGCACAGGGTCATCGGCCCCTCGGCCTGGCCGTAGTACTGGAAGAAGATGGGGCCGAGCTTGCCGATGGCCTCCCGCAGCCGGGTGGGCGACATGGCCGCCGCGCCGTAGTACACGGTCTCCAGGCTGGAGAGGTCCCGGGTGGCGAAGTCCGGGTGGTCCATCAGCATGTAGAGCATGGTGGGGACGACCATGGTGGCGGTGATCCGCTCGCGCTCGATGGTCTCGAGCACCAGCCCGGGCTCGAAGTAGGGCACCACGACCAGCGAGCCGCCCAGCAGCAGCACCGGCACGAAGAACGCCGCGCCCGCGTGGCTCAGCGGGGTGCACATCAGGAACCGGGGCTCGGGGGGCCACTCCCACTCGGTCATCTGGATCTGGGTCATGGCGGCGCCGGAGCGGTAGCTGCCCATCACGCCCTTGGGCTTGCCGGTGGTCCCGCCGGTGTAGGCCAGGCCGGGGATGTCGTCGGCCGCGACGTCGGGGGCCCGCAGCGGCTGCGGCTCGAACCCCGCGGCCAGGGCGATGTAGTCGTCGGCGCCCTCCGCCTCGCTGGGCCCGAACGCCAGCAGGTTCTTCAGCCCGGGGACCCGCTCGGCCAGCGCCGCGGCCCGCTCGCCGAAGTACTGGGGGTCGTAGACCAGGGTCTCGATGCCCGCGTCCTCCAGGACGTAGGCGTGGTCGTCGAGCGAGCCCATCGGGTGCAGCGGCGTGGTCCGGCAGCCGGTCAGCATGCCCGCGCCCATGTTGAACAGGACCTCGGGCCGGTTGAGCGCCAGCACCGCCACCGGGCTGCCCCGGCCCAGCCCCTTGGACGCCAGCGCCTGCACGTAGCGGCTGATCTCGTCGCGCACCTGGCGGGCGGTGAGCACGGTCTCGCCCAGGTACACCGCGGGCTTGTCGAGGTTGCGGTTCAGCGCCGCGATCAGCAGGTCGGGCATGAGCGGCTGCTGGTGCAGCGCGGCTGGGTGCGCGGATGCGTCGACGACGGCCACGTGGCCTCCCTCCCTCGGCCCGGACCGCAACGCCCGGATCTGACGGACCGTCAGGTTAGCGCCTTGTCCGGCTCGGAGTCAGGCTCGGCCGGCTCGGCCACCGGCTCTGCGGGAGCCCGGCGGGCGGACCACCAGCGCAGCGCCGCCTCCAACCCGCCCCCGATCACCAGGCCGTAGAGCAGCGGATCCAGCGGCGCCTGGAAGCGGGCGTTCTCGAACCCGTCGAGCAGCACGCTGGCCAGCGTGATGTAGGCCACGGTCATGCCGCCCGCGGCCAGGACCACGTCGCGCGCCGTCGCCCGGCCCCGCAGGCCCCGCACCAGCGAGCGGGCGCCCAGGGCGATGGCCAGGGGGATGGCCACGATCACCGTGAGCTGCACGTCGGCCGCGATCGGGAAGTAGTTCGGGTAGGTCACGGTCGTGGACCACTGGGCGCCGGGCACGACGCGGTAGATCGCCTCCAGCACGCCGGCGGGCCGGCCCACCAGGCCGGACCAGCCCGGCCCGTAGCGGGGATCGCTGACGAACAGCACCGCGCTGGTGCCCACCGTGTGCAGGTAGGTCCCCGGCTCGGCCCGGATGGCGGCGATCGCGTCCCGCTGGGCCTGCTGGTAGACGGGGACGAAGCAGGCGTAGTTGTAGTTGGCCCGGTAGCCGAGCGTGGCGTTGGGCTTGTCCGGCTGGTCCAGCATCTGGGAGCCGAAGTGGGCCTCGCAGTCCGGGAAGTAGGGGGCGTACTGGTCGTACTCGGCGAAGGGCTCGACCCCGGCGGCCGGCGACAGCGTGCCGTCGGCGATCAGGCGGTCCCGCTCGGCCGGGCTGACCACGGTGCGCATCACGACCCGCTCCAGGTTCATGCCCTGCCAGCTGGCCAGCGCCCACGTGCCGAACCGCACCTGGTTCTTGACCATGAACCCGCCGAGCAGCACCAGCGGCAGGGCGACGAGCGCGCCGACCCGCCGCCAGTCGGCCTGGGGCCGCCGCACCGCCAGCACCACCACGACCAGCGCCACCAGCCACAGCGGGACGAACACGGCCCGGGTCAGGACCAGCACGGTGGCGGTCGCCAGCATCAGGCCCAGCCAGCCCAGGGTCGGACGGGCCGCATAGCGGGCGACCGTCCAGATCACGAAGGTCACCAGCGGGACCACGACCGGCTCGTGGTACAGCACGAGCTCGTAGCCGACGAGGATCGGGTCGCAGAAGACCACC
>JBKPRS010000409.1:0-2580 GCA_046734695.1 Actinomycetota bacterium
AGTGCCGTCCTCGCCGGTGGGGCCCCGGGTGCGGGCCTCGCCCCTGGCGGTGTGTTGCGTGAGCGTGAGGTGCGGCTCGCCAGCCTCGCCCATGCGCCCGTGTGCCTTCCCGGCTGATCGACCGCTTCCGTCGATCAGCCAGTTCAGCCAACCCATCGAACGAGGGAAGGAAGCACCATGCGACGGCACCTCTCTGCCGTCGGGGCGCCCGCCACTGTCATTGCCGGTGCCCCGCGATCCCGGCTCGTCACCGAGCCGACCCCGGTCCCAACGGCCCTGCGAGTGCGGACATGACCGCCGCACGCGCCACGTCCCGACTGATCCTCGTCGACGAGCCGGAGCGGCTCGTCCGGGACGCGCTCATCGCCGCCATCAACGCCACACCCGGGCTGTCCGCGGTCGACGGCTCGACTGCGGACCCGTCCACCGTGGGACGTGCTGATGCCGCCGTGGTGGCCTCGGACACGCTCGACAGCGGCTGGCGGCGCCTGCTCGCCGACGGCCACTGGGATGACGGCCCGGCGCCTGTCATCGTCGTGGCCGACGATGGGCCCGTCATCCCGGTCGCCCACGACCAGGGCGTCGTCATGGCGTCCCGGGCCACGCCGTTGGCGGCCATCGTCGACCACCTGTTCGGCGCCCGGCCCGTGCCCCGGCACGGACCCCGGCCTCGGGCACGCCCGCTCCTGACCGAGCGGGAGCACGAGGTGCTCGGCCTGCTCGCCACCGGCCTCAACCCGACCGAGGTCGCCAGGCAGCTGGCCATCACCACCTACACGGCCCGTGACCACATCAAGGCCATCCGCGAAAAGCTCGATCGACCCACCGCCATGGCCGCCGTCCTGGAGGCATTGCGCCGCGGCCTGGTGCAGCTCGATCGGGCGTGATCAGCGGGCACGCCCAACATTGGGGAGTGTCGTTGTCGCTGACCGTGTCTTGACTGGTGCCATCGGTGGCGGTCCCGGGTCGGGGCGGGAGATCCCGGGACCGCTGCCGGTGTCGAGCTCAGCGCGCGCCGGCCGGGCGCCGCCGTCGCCACGCCTGCGCGACCGCGGGCGAGACCCACCCGCCGTCCGCGTCGTTCACGTTGGTGCCGGGAGGCACCAGCTTGTCGATGCGATCCAGCGTGTCGTCGTCGAGCGCCACGTCGCCGGCCCCGATCAGCCCTTCGAGCTGCTCCATCGTGCGCGGGCCGATGATCGCCGCGCTGACCGCCGGATGGCTCAGCGTGAAGGCGAGCGCCATGTGCGTGAGCGAGATGCCGGCGTCGCCGGCGACGGACTCGAGCTGCGGGATCAGATCGAGCTTGCGCGCCACCCCCGGTCGCTCCGGATCGAAGCGCTGCGGCATGCGCGCCGCCCGCCCCGTCTGCGGCGGCTCCTCGCCCGGCCGGTAGCGCCCGGTGAGGAAGCCGCCGTTGAGCGGGCTCCACGGGATGACGCCCATGCCGTACCGCTCGCATGTGGGCAGGACCGACGCCTCGATGCCGCGCACGAATATCGAGTACGGCGGCTGCTCGACCCGGAACCGGTGGTGCCCTCGCCGCTCGGCGGTCCACTGGGCCTCGACGATGGTCTCCGCCGGGAACGTCGAGGACCCCAGGTAGCGCACCTTGCCCTGCCTCACGAGGTCGGACAGTGCCGACAGCGTGTCGTCGAGGTCGGTGTTCGTGTCGGGCCGGTGCACCTGGTAGAGGTCGATGTAGTCGGTGCCCAGGCGCCGCAGGCTGTTCTCCACCTCACGGATGATCCACCGGCGCGAGTTGCCCTGCTGGTTGGGGTCCTCGCCCATCGGCCCGTGGAACTTCGTGGCCAGCACGACGTCGTCCCTCCGGCCCGCGAGGGCCTGGCCGACGATCTCCTCGGACTCACCCGCGGAGTACACGTCCGCGGTGTCGATGAAGTTGATGCCGGCGTCGAGCGCCCGGTGGATGATGCGGACGCCTTCCTCGTGGTCGCGGTTGCCGATGCGACCGAACATCATGGCGCCGAGGCACAGCGGGCTGACCTTGACCCCGGTTGTGCCGAGCGAGCGGTAGCGCATGGGTTGTCTCCTTCGAGCGTCGGAGCGAACCTTCCCGTCCGTTCTCTACCACCGATCGGCGGCGATGCGGCCGCCCGGCGTCAGCCGCGTGCGGCCAGCCGCCGCAGCGGCGGCAGCGTGGGCGGTGGCTGGCGCCGCTCCGGCAGCTCGGCGAGCAGCTCGGTGGTCGCTTTTGCGACGCGGCGCACCGCGAGCTCGAACGATGCCTCGGTGGCGGGCGACGTCTTCTGTACCCCGCTGACCTTGCGCACGTACTGGCGGGCGGCGGCCTCGATCTCTTCGGTTGTCGCCTCAGGCTCGAGGCCGCGCAGCGTCGTGATGTTGCGGCACATGGGCCGAGGCTATCGAGCGGTCCCACCGTCACGTCCCACTCTCGGGCGACTGGTCGCGCAGGTGCCGGACGTCCTCGCTCAGGAGCCTGAGCTCCTCGGCGATGCGATACGCGGGCAGCTCACCGTTGTCGATGCGGCGGTACAGCTCGTGGATCGAGATGCCGAGGATCTCGGCCGCCCGCACCGGGGTCACCCAGCGATAGTC
>JBKPRS010000410.1:0-4689 GCA_046734695.1 Actinomycetota bacterium
CCCCGAGCCCCTTGCCGAGCACGCCGCCCTCGGCCAGGCCCACCATGGACTGGATGTTCTGGTAGCCCTTGTCGATGGGATCGGCCCACGGGTCGAGGAAGGCCAGGACCCGGGCCCGGCGGTAGGGGGCGGCCAACGCCAGCGCGGTGGCGGCGCCGATCCCGAACGTCGACCACCGGGCCAGCGGCCCCAGCGGCACGCCGCCCACGTAGCACATGGTCAGCGCGATGGCGGCCAGCACGATGGTCGTGCCGAGGTTGGGCTCCAGCATCACCAGCGTGGCCATGGCCGCCAGCACCACGATCACCGGCCGCAGCGTGGCCCGGAGGTTGTGCATGTACGCGGCCCGCCGGGCCAGCAGGTCGGCACACCACACGAGCAGCGCCAGCTTGGCCAGCTCGGACGGCTGGAAGGTGAGCGGGCCGACGCCGATCCAGCGGGTGGCACCCCGGGTGCCGGTGCCGATCGGCAGCACGACGGCCAGCAGCAGCAGGGCCAGCAGGACGAACGGGCCCGCGAACCGCCGCCAGCGGTGGTAGTCGACCTTGGCCGTGATCACCAGGGCGAGCGTGCCGACCGCGGCCCACGCGGCCTGGCGCTGCACGAAGTACCAGGACGAGCCGTACTCGTCGAGCGCCACCACCGACGACGCCGACATCACCATCACCAGGCCGAGCAGGTTGAACACCGCGATGAGGAACGCGAGCGCCAGGAACAGCCGCGTCCCACCCGTCCCGGGCGCGGGCACGTGCGCGGTGGGATGGCGCTCGCGGGACTCGGTGACCGTGCTCACCGCTCCTCCTGGGCGCGCGCATCTCCGCCTGGCGACCGCATCGCACCAGCCTCGCCCACCAGGGCTCGCAGGTGGGGGACGGTCACCCCGTGACCCCGGCAGAGATGGAGTCGGCGTAGAACACGCCGAGCGCCACCGCCATGGACAGGATGGCGAGGATCCAGAAGCGGATGATCACCGTGGTCTCGGGCCAGCCGCCCAGCTCGAAGTGGTGGTGGACCGGTGCCATGCGGAACACCCGGCGGTGGAACAGGCGGAAGCTGCCCACCTGCACGATGACCGACAGCGTCTCGAACACGAACAGGGCGCCCACGATGGGAAGCAGCAGCATCACGTTGAGGGTCAAGGCCAGGGTGGCCAGCCCGGCCCCGATGGCCAGCGCACCTGTGTCGCCCATGAACACCTGGGCCGGCGGCGCGTTCCACCACAGGAACCCGGTGATCCCGCCCACCATGGCCGCGGCGATCACGGCCAGGTCCAGGGCGTGGTTGACCTCGTACACGCTCGGATGGCGGAAGGCCCAGAACGCCACCACCGTCATGGTGATGAACGCGTAGATCGATGACCCGGCGGCCAGGCCGTCCAGCCCGTCGGTGAGGTTGACGGCGTTGGTGGTGGCCGCGATGAGCAGCACCGCCAGCAGCACCCAGCCGACCGACGTCAGGTTCCAGCCCGGCTGGTCCCAGCGGGTGAAGCTGACCGTGGTCTCCTGGTCGGTCCAGGCCACGCAGGCCACGGCGAATCCGAGCGCCACCAGCAGCAGGCCGCCCATCTTGGCCCGCTTGGACAGGCCCAGGTTGCGCTCGTGGCTGACCTTGACCCAGTCGTCGAACGCCCCCACCACCGCCGCGCCGGCGATGGCCAGCATGACCAGCACGCCGGTCCGGGTGAACACGAGGCCGCCCCGCACGTGGGCCGCGAAATACCCGACGACCGCGGCCACCACTATGGCCACGCCGCCCATCGTGGGGGTGCCGGCCTTGGTGACGTGGCCGTCGGGGACGTCCTCGTGGATCGGCTGGCCGACGTGGTGGTCGCGCAGCCAGCCGATGAGGTAGCGGGTGCCGAGCAGCGACAGCACCAGGCTGATGCCGCCGGCGATGAGGAGGGAGACCACTCAGCAGGGGCCTTTCGCGAGGGCGCGCTCGATCGCCGCGCGGGCGACCGCGCGGTCGTCGAAGGGGATGGTGCGGTCGCCGATCACCTGGGTGGTCTCGTGTCCCTTGCCTGCGATGAGCACGACGTCCCCCGGCCCCGCCTGGTTCACAGCCGCCGCGATGGCACGGCCGCGGTCGGGGTCGATCGCGACCGGCGAGGAGGCGGGCATGCCCGCGTGCACGTCGTCGATGATGGCCAGCGGATCCTCCGAGCGCGGGTTGTCGGATGTGAGCACGACCCGGTCGGCGAGGCGGACGGCCACCTCCCCCATGACCGGGCGCTTGGCGGTGTCGCGGTCCCCGCCGCAACCGAAGACAACCGTGAGGCGCCCATCATGGCTCACCAGTTCGCGCGCGGCGCGCAGCGCCTGTTCGAGAGCGTCGGGCTTGTGCGAGTAGTCCACGATCACCGTGTAGCCCTGGCCAGCGGAGACGGTCTCGAACCGCCCGGGCACCGGCGGCGCGGCGGACAGGCCGGCGGCGATCACCGGCGGCTCCAGGCCCAGGACGGCGGCACTGGTGGCGGCACCGACCGCGTTGGCCACGTTGAACCGGCCGGTGAGCGCCAGGTCGACCTTCTCGCCCCGCCAGCGGAACGACGCGCCGGTGGGCCCGAGCTCGACGTCGCTGGCATCCCTCAGGCCGTAGGGATGCAGGGCCAGCTCACCCCGGGACTCCAGGGCGGCGAGCAGGCGCCGGCCCCAGGGGTCGTCGGCACACACGACGGCGTGATCGGTGAACGCGGGGGTGAAGAGGCGGGACTTGGCCGCGAAGTAGTCCTCCATCGTGGGATGGAAGTCGAGGTGGTCCTGCGACAGGTTGGTGAACACCGCCGCCGCGAAGCGGGTGGCGTCCACCCGGTGCAGCTCCAGGCCATGGGACGACACCTCCATGGCCACCGCGGTGACGCCCTCGGCGAGGTGGCGCGCCAGCAGCGCCTGCAGCTCGGGGCCCTCCGGCGTGGTGCGGGCGCCCGACAGCGTCCCCACGACCGCGCTGGGGCGGCCCGCGGCGGCGAGCACAGAGGCCAGCAGGTGGGTCATGGTCGTCTTGCCCGACGTGCCGGTCACGCCCACGACCGTGAG
This sequence comes from Actinomycetota bacterium, assembly GCA_046734695.1. Lineage (GTDB taxonomy): Bacteria > Actinomycetota > Acidimicrobiia > Acidimicrobiales > VFJN01 > ZC4RG19. The sequence goes on from JBKPRS010000410.1 coordinate 3,036, forward strand.
CGAGCGCGACGGGTGGCCCCAGAACGCCGCCGCCACCGGTCCCATGGCGGCGCGCACGTCGTCCACGACGAGCTGGGGCGCGTCGAGGTCGAGGAAGCGCTCGACGACGAGGGCGGTGGCGCCCGCGGCAAGGGCCGCGGGCGCGAGCAGATGGCCGTCGATGCGGCTGCCCCGCACGCAGCAGAACAGGGCGCCGTCGACCACGGCTGCGGTGTCGTGGACGACGGCGGTGAGGGCGGGGTCGCGCTCCGGTCCGGCGAGGCGGGCCCGGATGCCCTCGACCGCGCCGGCGAGGTCACTCAGGTGCACGGGGTCAGTCCAGCAGGGGTGGCCCCTGCGCTGCCGGATCGGGCGGACCCGTGGTGGCCGTGGTGGCCGCGTCCGGAGGGATCGCGTCGGGATCGGGCACCGCTCCGGCCGTCGGGTCGGCCGGCAGGATCGCGGTGGCGGTGGGGTCGGGCGGCACCGTGGTGGCCGTCGGGTCGCCGGGCACGATCGTGGTGCTGGGCGGGATGGTGGTCGGCGGCGCGGCCGGGGTCGCCCGCACCCGGTCGTGCTCGAGCTCGGGCAGCAGCGGCGCCCGAGGCGGCGTCCCGGTCGGCGCCACGCCTTCCTGGCGCAGGGCGTGGCGGCCGATCTCGGCGAAGGCCGGAGCCGCCACCTCGGCCGCGTACGGCGACGTGGTGGGCTCGTCGATGACGACGATGATCGACAGCTTGGGGTCCTCGGCCGGGATGAAGCCGGCGAAGGTCGAGATGTAGTGGTAGTTGCCGGCCTCGTCCTTGTAGCCGCCGCCGGGCTGGGGCTTGCGGGCGGTCCCGGTCTTGCCTGCGGCCGTGTAGCCGTCGATGGCGGCGGCCTGTCCGGTGCCCGAGGTGATCACCTGGGCGAGCATGCCACGCAGCTCTGCGGCCGTCGTCGGGGAGATGACCCGGTGCGAGTGGCCCGGCCCCACCTCGTGGCGGTCGCCGTGGCGGTCCACCGTGGCCCGGACCAGCGAGGGCGGGACGTAGACGCCGTCGTTGGCGACCACGTTGTAGGCGAAGAGCATCTGCATGGCGGTGACCGAGATCCCCTGGCCGATGGGGATCGACCCGATGGACGTGCCCGACCAGTCGTCGAGGTCGAGCAGCTCGCCGCTCTCCTCGTGGGGCAGGCCGAGCCCGGTCGAGCGGCCGAAGCCGAACTTGCGGAGGTACTCGTCCACCTTCGTCGGTCCCAGGAGCTGGGCCACCTTGATGGTCCCGACGTTGGACGACTTGGCCAGGATGTCGGTCACGCTCAGGTTGCCCGCGTGCGAGTCGCCGTAGGTGTGGTCGGCCACCCGCAGGGCGCTGGGCACGTCGATGACCGTGTCCGGCGTGACGAGGCCCTCTTCCAGGGCCCCGGCCAGCGTGATCAGCTTGTTGACCGAGCCGGGCTCGTAATTGGCGGTGACCGCCAGGTCGTTGCCGGTGTTGCCCACGATGCCGGTGTCGGGGTTGGTCTGGACGTTGGCCATGGCCAGGATCTCGCCGGTCTCGGGGTTGGAGACCACGGCGGTTCCGCCCTGGGCGCCGGTGGTGGCCACCTGGCCCGCCAGGATGTTCTCGACCGCGTACTGCAGGCTGCCGTCCACCGTGAGGATCAGGTCGTCGCCCGGCACCGCCGGATC
>JBKPRS010000411.1:0-7014 GCA_046734695.1 Actinomycetota bacterium
CCTCGCCATGTCGCTCGACGAGGCGCCCGACCTGCTGCGCTACGCGGGCGTGGACGTCGAGGGCACCGACGTCGCGGGCCTGGTCGAGCGGACCGAGGGCTGGCCGGCGGGGCTCTACCTGGCGGCCCTGGCCATGCAGGCGGCGCCGGCGAACCGCGACGTCGGCTTCATGTTCTCCGGCGACGACCGCTTCATGTCCGACTACGTGCGGTCCGAGCTGCTCGATCACCTCTCGCCGGGCGAGGTCGAGTTCCTGACCCGCACCTCGGTCCTCGACGCCCTGTCGGGGCCCCTGTGCGATGCCACGCTGGGCACGGTCGGGTCGCAGCGGATCCTCGAGCAGCTGGAGTCGAGGAACCTCCTGCTCGTGCCGCTCGACCACCGGCGCGAGTGGTACCGGTACCACCAGCTGTTCGGCGAGCTGCTGCGGGCCGAGCTCGACCGCCGCGAGCCGGGCCGGGCCGCGGCCCTGCACCGCAACGCCATGGTCTGGTGCGAGGCCAACGGTCGGCCCGAGACGGCACTCGCCCACGCCCAGGCCGCCGGGGACGTCGACGACGTGGCCCGGCTGGTGCTCGAGGTCGCCCAACCGGCGTGGGCGGCCGGCCGGGTCAGCACGGTGCGGCGCTGGATGGACTGGTTCGAGGAGCGCGGCGTCGTCTCCGACCATCCCGCAGTCGCCATCCACGGAGCCCTGATCTACGCACTGATGGGCAGCACCGGGGACGCGGAGCGTTGGGTCGGGGCCGTCGAATCCGCGGTGGGGGCGAATCCGCCGGCCGCCGGCAGCCCGCTCCAGGCGCTGTACGCCTATTTCACGTCCCTGCTGGCCCGGGACGGTGTAGCTCGGATGCGCGCCGATGCGCAGGCCGCGTTCCACGGCCTCGACCCGCGCAGCCCCTACCGCCCCGCCATGCTGTTCACCGAGGGCCTCTCGTACGTGCTGGAGGACGACCCGGATGCGGCGGATCCGATCCTCGCGGCCGCCGCCGACGCCGCGGACAGCGCCGGGGCGGCCCCGCTCACGGCCGTCGTCCTGACCGAGCGGGCGATCCTCGCCGCCGGCCGGCAGCACTGGCCCGACGCCGACGCCTACACCGAGCGGGCGCTCGCGATCATGACCGAGGGCCAGTTCGACGACTACTGGACCAGCGCGCTCGTCTGCGCCTGGGCCGCCCGGGTCGCCCTGCGCCGGGGCGAGGTCAGCGCGGCCCGCGGCTGGCTCGACCGGGCCGTCGCTCTGCGGCCCCTGCTCACCCACGTCCTGCCGGTCGTCTCGCTCCAGGCGCTGCTGGAGCTCGCCCGGGCCTACATCTCCCTCACCGACACCGCCGGGGCCCGGGCGGTTCTGCGCCAGGCGGGGGACATCACCCAGCGCCGCCCGCAGTTGGGCGTCCTCCCCGAGCAGGCCGAGGAGCTGCGCCTCACGCTCGACACGATGGCCGGCCAGTCCATCGGGGCCTCCTCGCTCACGACGGCCGAGCTGCGGCTGCTGCCGCTGCTGCCGACGCACCTCTCGTTCCGGGAGATGGGCGAGCGGCTGTACATCTCGCGGTACACCGTGAAGACCCACGTCACGTCCATCTATCGCAAGCTCGGCGTGTCGTCGCGCACCGAGGCCATCCAGCGGATGGAGGTCCTCGGGCTGCACGGCGCCAGCTGAGGGCTGCGGATCGTCCTGTCTGGGGGATGCACGCCGGTGCCGTGCGGACCTGACTGGGGGCCGAAGGCCGCGCGTGTGGTGGGCGCGCCCGACCTGTCCGAACAATGACGTGAGGGTGTGGTGAGGCGTGAGCACGAGGATCTCCTGCGGCGGCTCGCTGTGAGCGACCCGGCCGTGCTGGAGGCGCTGCTCGGCGAAGTGCCGGCGCCGGGGGAGCGTGCCGGGCTCGACGACAGGACCGCCGCGCTCGTGCGACTCGCGGCGTTCGTGGCCCAGGGCGCCTCCTCTCCGAGCTACCAGGCGGCTGTCGCCGACGCGCTGGCGGCCGGCGTGACCGACGGCGAGGTGGTCGGCACGCTCCTGGCCCTGGCGCCGGTGGTGGGGACCGTACGGATCGAGTCCGCCGTGGCGGACGTCTCCCTCGCCCTCGGCCGCGACCTCGGCCTCCCGGGCGGCGGGTGAGGCGGGGGAGCGGCACGATGGACCGCCCGGATCCGTGCACGGCGGCGCTGGCCCGCCTGGCCGTGGCGGTGGCGCTGGAGGCAAGCCCTGCGTCGTACCGGCGCGTCGTGGACGAGGCACGCGCCGCCGGTGCCAGCGACGACGACCTGGTGGGCACGCTGCACGCGGTGGCCCCGGCAGTCGGCCTGACCCGCGTCGTGGCGGCGGCGCCCGGCCTGGCGCTCGCGCTCGGCTACGACGTCGACGCGGCGCTGGAGGATGCGGGCGACACCTGAGCCGGCGGGCTGGTGACCCGGCGGCGGTAGGCGGCGGGGGTCTCGCCGACCACCGTGCGGAACGAGCGGGCGAAGGCGCTCGGGCTCTCGAACCCCACACGGGTGGCGACGTCCAGGACGGTCGGTCCGGGCTCGGCCAGGAGCGCCATCGCCCGCAGGAGGCGGCAGTCGAGCAGGTACTGCCGCCAGGTCATCCCGGTCTCCGCACTGAAGCGGCGGCGCAGGGTGCGCTCGGACCAGCCGACGTCCCGGCCGACCGCGGCGGCCGTGACGGTGGCGAGGTGCTCGCCGGTGTAGCGCATCACCTCGGCGATCACCGGGTCGCGGCTGGTGGGCAGGCACAGCGGCATCTCGTGGTCGAGCAGCTCGGCCACGATCAGCGCCAGCGCCCGGAAGAAGGCATCGGCCCGGGGGTCGCTCGTGGGCTGGGTGATCGGCCAGCGGGCGCCGTAGACGATCATCTCCCGGACCACCGGAGCCGCCGGCAGCACCCGGGCGCGGTCGCCGCCGGCGTCCGGCGCCATGCCCGGGGGGAAGAACACGGCGATGGACCGCACCTGCCGCAGCGTCGTGCGGTGGACGAGCCCGGCCGGGACCCAGATCGCCTGCTGGGGCGGCAGCAGGTAGTGCCCGGCGTCGGTCTCGACCTCGACGACGCCCTCGAAGGCGTACTCGAGCTGGTGGAGGTCGTGGGTGTGCCAGTCGGCGACCACGTCGTCGCCGTCGAACGGGTACGTCCCGGCCCGGTCCGGCGCCGTTCCGGCGAAGTCGACCGCCCGGAACGCCGGCGCGCCGGGCGCGCTGGCCGGTCGTGCATGGTTGTCGGCCTGCCGCGCAGCGACGGTCATCGACCGTGCAGCGTACAAACGCTCCATGAGCCCCAGCGAGCACGACGAGACCGTCCGCCAGTCCTTCCGGCGCCAGACCGGCCTGTTCGAGGGGGACGACTCGCCGTTCGCCCGCCGCCCGCGCTCGCCCCTGGCGTGGCTCGAACCGCTCGACGCGGCGATGGTGGTGCTCGACGTGGCGTGTGGCGCCGCGCACGTGTCCGAGCAGGTGGCACCGGCCGTGCGCCAGGTCGTCGGCGTCGACCTGACGCCCGAGCTCCTCGCCCTCGGCGCCGATCGGCTGCGGGCGGCGGGCGTCACCAACGTGTTGCTGCAGGGGGGCGCCGCGACCGGGCTGCCCTTCGTGGACGAGTCGTTCGACCTCGTGTTCTGCCGCACCGCCCTGCACCACTTCGGCGAGCCAGAGCGGGCCGTGTCCGAGATGGCCCGGGTGTGCCGCCGGGGCGGGCGGGTCGTGGTGTCGGACGTCGTGGCGCCCGACCCGGCCCTCCGGTCCACCTACGACGCGGTCCACCGGGCGCTCGATCCGTCCCACGTCCGGGCGTTCACCGCCGATGAGATCACCGGCCTGCTCGACGCCCGGGTCGGGCCGATCGGCCACCACGAGCAGCACGGTCCCGGCTCGCTGCCGCTGGAGACCATCATCAGCGACGTCGCCGACCGTGCGGCCGTGATCGCCATGCTCGACGCCGAGCTGGAGGGCGGTGGCCCCGAGACCGGGTTCCTGCCCGCCCGCAGCGAGGACGGAGAGCTCACGGTGTCCTTCGTGAGCGTCGTCGCCCAGGCGACCCGGCCCTGACCTGGGTCGCCGGCCACTGGGGATAACCCGAAGGCGTCCCGGCAGGCAACCCGCCCGAAGACGCCGGGTGGCGCCACTGCCAGGGGCGGGATCCGCTGGCACCATCGCAGGTGGTGACACGACTCCTCACGCCCCTGACCGACCGGGACACCTACCGGCGCCTGCTGTTCCTGAGCTCGGCGCTGCCGCTGGGCGCGCTGTGGTTCACCGCCCTGGTCACGGGCCTGGCCTTGGCGATCGCCCTGGCGATCACTCCCCTCGTGATCCTGGTCGTGGTCGGCCTCGGCGTCTTCGTCCAGCTGGCGGCGCGGGCGGAGTGCAGCATGGTGCGGGGGCTCCTCGACGTCCCGTCCTACCCCGCCTCTCGGCTCGCCGGGCCGGCCGCCGGCCTGGGACCGCTGCAGCGGATGCGTGCCGTCGTCACCCGGAGCGCGTTCTGGAAGGCCCAGGCCTATCTCGCCCTGCGGTTCCTCCCCGGCCTGCCGCTCGCGGTCGCGCTGCTCTCGCTGTTCGGCACCGCCCTGTTCCTGATCACGGCCCCGATCCACTACCGCTGGATCCCCCAGGACGGCGGCGCCCACGGCCTCGACTTCGGGATCTGGCATGCCGAGTCCCTCGGCGACGCTCTGGCGCTGGTCCCCGTCGGCCTGGTGCTGCTCGTCCTCGCCGCCAACCTCGTCCGGCCCCTGGCCGCACTCTGGGGCCGGCTGGCCTACCGTCTGCTTGGAGGCAGGATGACCGACGACTACCGCCCGCTGACCGAGGCCCAGCTCCGCCACAGCGTCAGGGTCCACGGGATCGTGATCGGCGGCATCAGCGCCCTCCTGATCGTGATCTGGGCGTTCACGACGCATGGCTACTTCTGGCCCATGTGGCCGATCCTGCCGCTGTGCCTGCCGCTGGCGATCCATGCCTGGACCGTCCAGGTGGTGACCCGGCCGGAGCTCGTCCCGGCCCGCCTCAGCCGCGGTTTCATGGTCCAGGCCGGGGTCTCGGCCATCTTCGCCGCCTTCTTCACCCTCATCTGGGTGTTCGCCGGCTTCCGGGTCGGGTGGGACTACTTCTGGCCGATCTGGCCCGCCCTCGGGCTGATGGTGGCGCTGGTCATCCACCTCCTGATCCTGCGGGTGTCGCCGCCCGACCCCGAGCTCGAACGGCGCATCGAGGTCCTCACCACCACCCGTGCCGGCGCCGTCGACGCCCAGGAGCGGGAGCTGCGCCGGATCGAGCGGGACCTCCACGACGGGGCCCAGGCCCGGCTGGTGGCGCTGGGGATGAGCCTCGGCCTCGCCGAGCAGAGGCTGGAGACGGATCCCGAAAGCGCTCGCAGCCTGCTCGCCGAGGCGAGGGAGGGCACGCGGGAGGCGCTGGAGGAGCTGCGCGACCTGGCCCGCGGCATCCATCCGCCGATCCTGGCCGACCGGGGCCTCGGCGCCGCCGTCGCCGCGCTCGCGGCCCGGTCGCCGGTCCGGGTCGACGTCTCCGTCGAGGGCGAGCGGCCGTCGCCGGCGGTCGAGAGCGCCGCCTACTTCGTCGCCGCCGAGGCTCTCGCCAACGCCGGCAAGCATGCCGAGGCCACCCGGGTCGAGGTCCGGATCGCGCGCAGCTACGGCCGGCTCGTCGTGGAGGTCACCGACGACGGCCACGGTGGCGCCGACCCGTCGGGCACCGGCCTGTCCGGCCTGCGGCGGCGGGTGGAGGCACTGGATGGGACACTGCAGGTCATGAGCCCGGAAGGTGGTCCGACGACGGTGCGCGCCGAGATGCCGTGCGAGTAGTGATCGCCGAGGATCAGCTGCTGCTCCGCGACGGGTTGAGCCGCCTGCTGCGGGACAACGGCCTCGACGTCGTAGCCGCCGTGGGCGACGCGCCCGCGCTGCTGGACGCGGTCGCCGAGCAGCGACCCGAGATCGCGATCGTCGACATCCGGATGCCTCCCGACTTCCGGGACGAAGGCTTGCGCGCCGCGCTGCAGATCCGGTCGAGCCACCCCGACACCGCAGTGATGATCCTCTCCCAGTACGTCGAGCCGGCGTATGCCGCCGAGCTCCTCGCCGACGGCCGCGGCCAGGTGGGCTACCTCCTCAAGGACCGGGTCTTCGACGTCGCCGACTTCATCGAGGCGGTCCACCGCGTGGGCGACGGCGGCGCGGCCCTCGACCCCCAGGTCGTGGCCCAGTTGGTCTCGCAACACCGGCGCGGCAGCCCGCTCGACCGCCTTAGCGACCGCGAGCGGGAGGTCCTCGGCGCCATGGCCGAGGGCCGCTCCAACGCCGCCATCGCCCAGGTCCTGGTGCTGACGATCGGCGCCGTCGAGAAGCACATCGCCAACATCTTCGCCAAGCTCGACCTGCCCCCGTCCGAGAGCGACAACCGCCGCGTCCTGGCGGTCCTGGCCTACCTGCAGCAGGATCCTCAGCCCTGAGCTCGTTGACACCGCGCGGACCGGCGAGGGCAAGCGCGCTACGGGATTCCGATCACCTCGCTGGCACCCATCGACGACCCCGAGTCCCGGCCTTCATTGCAGAAGTGAGCCGCCGCTGATCCGATTCATCCCGCCCGCATCACGACATCCGCGTTGCCGAAGTCGACCAGTGCCACGTCGATCACCGCACGATTCTGCGATGAGTTCGCCGGGCGTGCACCGTCATCGTCGGCATGGCGTACGCATCGGTGAACGGGTTGCAGCTCTACTACGAGACGTACGGCTCGGGCCGGCCTCTGGTCCTGCTCCACGGTGGCCTGATGACCATCGATCTCAACTTCGGGCCGCTGCTCGAACCGCTGGCGGCGGATCGGCAGGTGATCGCGGTGGAGCTCCAGGGCCACGGGCACACGGTGGACACGGAGCGCCCGATGACGATCGAGGCCCTCGCCGGTGACGTCGTCGCGCTGCTCGACCACCTGGAGATCGCCGAGGCCGACCTCTTCGGCTTCAGCCTCGGCGGCCTCGTCGCCAGCGGGATC
>JBKPRS010000412.1:0-6459 GCA_046734695.1 Actinomycetota bacterium
CGCCCGCCCCGCCCGATCGCTGCTGGCCGCGGTGCCCGCGCCGCCGCTGCACACCACCGACGTCGCCTGCCTCGGCCCGCTGGCGCTCGTGCGCGACGGCGAGACCGTCGCCGACCCGGACCTGCGCCGGGAGCGGGTGCGGGCGCTCCTGGCCTTCCTGGTCAGCCACCGGGTCACGACCCGGGCCGCCATCGTGGCCGCGCTGTGGCCCGATCTGGACTCCAAGGCGGCGGCCAACAACCTGCGGGTCACGCTGACCTACCTGCTGCGGCTGCTGGAGCCGTGGCGCTCGGCCCGGGAGTCGGCCTACTTCGTCCGCTTCGAGGGCCAGGCGGTGGCGCTGGTCACCGGGGAGCGGCTGCGCTTCGACCTCGACCGGTTCGACGGCCACGTGGCCCAGGCGGCCAGGGCCGAGGCCGACGGCACGCCGTCGCTGGCGCTGGGCCACCACCTGGCCGCGGTGGAGCTGTACCGGGGCGAGCTGCACGAGGGCGTGCCCGACGCCGACTGGCTGATGCTGGAGCGCGAGCACTTCCGCAGCCGGTTCGTGGCCGCCGCCACCCGGGCGGGCCAGCTGCTGGTGGGCCGGGGCGATCCGGACCAGGCCGAGCCGGTGGCCCGCCGGGCGGTCGAGGTCGACCCCTGGGCCGAGGAGGCCTACGGCGTGCTCGTGGCGGTGGCTCTGGCCCGAGGCGACCGTACCGCCGCCCGGCGAGCCCTCGATCGTGCCCTGGCCGCCCTCGCCGACCTGGGCGTCGAGCCCTCCCAGGAAACCCAGCGCCTGCGCCGCGTGGTCCGGGGCTGAGCCCCGAGAAGTCCCGTTATTATAACGGCGAGCTGACGCCCGGGCGCGCCGGGTCAGCGACGGCCGTCGCGTAGGGCGGCGACCAGGGCGGCCACGGTCAGGCCGGTGGCCAGCGCCCGCGTCGCCCCGGCCGGCCGACCGGCGCCACCGATCGACAGGACCGATCCGTTCGAGGCGATGGACAGGACCGACCCGGACGAGGCGATCGACAGCACGGAACCGGCAGAGGCGACCGACAGCGCGGAACCGGCCGAGGCGATCGACAGGAACGAGCCGGCCGACAGCGCCGAGCCGAACGACAACACCGACCCCACCGACGCCGCCGACAGCACCGAGCCCAGCGACTGCCACGACAGGGCCGAACCGACCGACAGGGACAAGAGCTGCGAGCCGCGCACGACGCCACGCTACCGACTGGTGTCGACGGCTCTAGCCGAAGCTCATGACGTGGGCGACCTGGCCCTGGGTCGGGTCGAGGCGGACGTACGGCGTCGGGCCGTCCCAGGTGTAGGTCTCGCCACCCAGCTCGTCGTGGGCCGAGAACGGGCCCTGCCACGGCACGCCCAGGGCGCCGAGGTCGAGGTGGAGGACCGTCTCCTGCGCGTTGTGGGCGTCGAGGTTCACGACCACCAGCACCGTGTCTCCCGTGTCGCCCTCGTCGGGCGAGCCCTTGGACCACACCAGGAAGTGGTCGTTGTCGGTCCCGTGGAACCGGATGTTGCTCAGCCGCTGGAACGCAGGGTGGCGCCGCCGGATCTCGTTGATCCGGGTGATGAACGGGACCATCGAGTCCGCCCCCGCCCAGTCCCGCCGGCGGATCTCGTACTTCTCGGAGTGCAGGTACTCCTCGTTGGTGTCGCCGGCCGGCTCGTTCTCGAACAGCTCGTAGCCCGAGTACATCCCGTAGCTGGGCACCAGCAGGGCGGCCAGGGCGAAGCGCATGAGGAACGCGGCCGGCGGCCCGTGGCGCAGCGGTCCGGCGAGGATGTCGGGCGTGTTGGGCCAGAAGTTGGGCCGCATGTAGTCGGCGGCCGGCCCGTAGGCGAGCTCGTTGACGTAGTCCCGCAGCTCCCACGCCGCGTTGCGCCAGGTGAAGTAGGTGTAGCTCTGGGTGAAGCCGATCTCGGCCAGCTTGGCCATGACCTTGGGCCGGGTGAACGCCTCGGACAGGAAGATCACGTCGGCGTGGTCGCGGCGGATCCGCTCGATGATCCAGGCCCAGAACGCCACCGGCTTGGTGTGGGGGTTGTCGACCCGGAAGATGCGGATGCCCTGGTCGATCCAGTAGCGCAGCACGTCCCGGCACGCCTTCCACAGCGCCGCCCGGTCGGCCTCCCGCTCGGGCCAGAAGTTGATCGGGTAGATGTCCTGGTACTTCTTCGGCGGGTTCTCGGCGTAGCGGATGCTGCCGTCGGGCCGGCGCCAGAACCACTCGGGGTGGTCGTGGACCCAGGGGTGGTCGGGCGAGCACTGCAACGCGTAGTCGAGCGCCACCTCCAGGCCCTGGGCCTCAGCCTCGGCCCGGAAGCGCTGGAAGTCTTCCAGCGTGCCCAGCCGGGCGTCGATGGCGGTGTGGCCGCCCTCGGGCGAGCCGATGGCCCACGGGCTGCCGGGATCGTCCGGCCCCGGGTCCAGCGTGTTGTTGGCGCCCTTGCGGTCGGTGACGCCGATCGGGTGGATCGGCGGCAGGTAGACGACGTCGAAGCCCATGTCCGCGACCGCCGCCAGCCGCTTGGCCGCGCCCGCGAACCCGCCCTCGCTGCGGGGGAACAGCTCGTACCACGCGCCGTACGCGCCCCGCAGGCGGTCGACCCACAGCGACCGCAGAGGTGTGGCCGTGAGGTCGGCGTCGGGGACCCCGGCCACGAGCGCGGCCACCCGGTCGTCCAGCCCGGCGTTGAGCCGGACCTGCAGGCTGCAAGCTCCCCGGCGCAGCCCGGCCACGGCGTCGAGCACCCGCTTGCGGTCCCGGGATCCGACCCCGGGGGCCAGCGACTCGAGGATGCGGGCGCCCTCCTCCAGCTCCAGGTCCAGGTCGTCGCCGGCCGCGGCCTTGATCTCCACGTCGTGGCGCCAGGTGGCGAACCGGTCCCGCCACGCCTCGATCACGACCTCGTGCAGGCCGACCTCGGACGCAACGAGCGAGCCCTCCCAGCGGTCGTTGAGCAGCGGGCGCAGCGGCGACGACTGCCACTTGGCCTTGCCCGCCCGGCGCCACCGCACCCGGGCGGCCAGCAGGTCATGGCCGTCCTTGAAGATGTCGGCGCCCACGGGGACCGGCTGCCCCACCACCGCCTTGGCCGGGAACTCACCGGTGAGCGTCGTGGGGCGGACGGCGTCGATCGTTATGCGGCCGAGCACGGTTCCAGGGTAGGCAGAGGAGGGTTACGCCCCGCCACGAGCCGCGCGTACGTACGGGGCGATCGGGCTGAACTCCAGCCAGCGGGGCAGGCCGGACACGATCCAGCGCGGCCCGGTGAAGTCGACCGTCCCGGCCTTGACCGCGTCCAGCAGCTCGATCTCGCCCTCCCAGATCTGGAACAGCGGCCCGATGGGACAGCGCAGCACGGCGTCCACCTCCAGCCCCGGGTGCGTGTAGCAGACCGAGGCGTCGCCCGGCTCGATGACCAGCCAGAACAGCCGGCGGCGGTCGTGCACGTCGACCTCGATGACGGCGCGCTTGTCGACCTCGGACGTGTCGATGCGGTCGTGCAGCCACCACATCAGCACCTCGGGGTCGAGCTCCTCCGGCTCGGGGTCGCCGAAGGCGTGGCGGGCGCCCCAGTCGGCCAGTCCGAACACGATGGGCTCCAGGTCCTTGCCCGCCGGCGTCAGGGCGTAGCTGCCGTCGTCGTGGCGCTCGATGATGCCGGCCGCCTCCAACTGGCGCAGCCGCTTGGTCAGCAGCGCCCGGGACAGGCCGGGCAGGCCCCGGGAGATCTCGTTGAACCGGGTCGAGCCGACGAGCATGTCCCGCACGATGAGCAGGGTCCACCGCTCGCCGAGCACGTCCACCGCCCGGACGATCGGGCAGTACTGCGCGTACGTCCGCATGGTTCAGATGTTGTACTACCCGGGCCGCCCGGGCGCTCTTACCGTCCCAAGGAGACACCTCACCAGAGAAGGCGGACATGAGCACCTCCCTGACGGACGCCCCCACGCGTCCCGCATCCACGTATCCCACTCCCGCCCGGCCCGACGACGACCGCTTCGTGCCCCTGGCCGCCGAGATCGGCGAGATCGCGGCCCGCCACGCGGCCGACCACGACCGCGACGCCACCTTCGTGGCCGAGGCCTACGAGGCCATGCGAGAGCGCGGCTACCTCGCCCTGGCCGTGCCCGAAGAGCTGGGCGGCCTCGGCGCCAGCCTGCGCCAGGTCTGCTACGCCCAGGCCGAGCTGGCCCGCCACGACGGCGCCACCGGGCTGGCGTCGGCCATGCACCAGTACCTGACCGTCCTGCAGGGCTTCCGGCGCCGGGCCGGCGCCCCCGACGCCGAAGGCGTGCTGCGCCGCATCGCGGCCGAGGGCATCGTCATCGCCACGAGTGGCGGCTCCGACTGGCTGTGGCCCACCACCATCGCCACCCCCGTGTCCGAGAACGGCGGCGCCCCGACCGCCTACCGGATCGACGGGCGCAAGATGTTCTGCAGCCAGTCCCCCGGGGCCACCGTGGTGGCGACCTGCGCGGTCGTCGGCGAGCCGGGCCCGGACGCCGAGGTCATCCACTTCTCGCTGCCGCTCGCGGCCGAGGGCGTGACCCTGGTCGAGACCTGGGACACCCTCGGCATGCGGGGGACCGCCAGCCACGACGTGGTGATCGAGGGCGTGGAGATCCCGGCGGACAAGATCGCCGGCCGCCGCCCGTACGGCGAGTTCGGCGGGCCGCTGGCGGCTGCGGCGCTGCACTTCGCGCCGATCGTGGGGGCCACCTACCACGGGATCGCCTCCGGGGCCCGGGACGCGGCGGTGGCGGCCACCGCGTCCGGGTCCCGGGGCCCCGCGGCCCTGGGCGACCTGGCCCGGGTGCAGCGCCAGGTCGGGCTCATGGACGCCACGCTGCGGGTGTCCTGGTGGGCGCTGATGGGCGCTCTCGACGAGCTCGGCGACGCCTACACGGCGGGCCCGGAGACCTTGAACACGGTGATGGTGGCCAAGCGTCAGGCCGTCCTCGGTGCCATCGAGGTCGTCAACCTGGCCATGGACACGCTCGGCGGCCGCTCGTTCTACCGGCGCTCGCCGCTGGAGCGGGCCTTCCGGGACGTGCGGGCGGGCACCTTCCACCCGTTCACCCCCGAGAACACGCTCAACTACGCGGGCAAGCTCGCCCTCGGTGGCAACGGCGCCTCCGAGTAAGGGTTCACTCCGAGTGATCGGTGAGGCCAGGCGGGTGAACCCTCGGTGAACCCCGCGCCCCTGGATACCCCTCCAGGGGCGCGGGGTGGCTCGCACTCACTACGGTGCGCGAGCGATGAAGGCATTGCGCAGCTTCACTGTCCGGCCCACCCTCCCGCCCGAGCTCTCGGCGCTCGAGGAGTTGGCATTCAACCTGCGATGGTCGTGGGACGACCAGACCCGGGACCTGTTCCGCTGGGTCGACCACGACCTGTGGGACGCCAGCGTCCACGACCCTGTCCGCCTGCTCGGCCTGGTCCCCCGCGAGCGCCTCGACGCGCTGGCCCGTGACGCCGGGTTCCGGCGCTTCCTCGACGAGGTCCGCAGCGAGCTGCAGCGCTACCTGGACGGCGAGCGCTGGTTCCAGACCCGGGGCGACAGCCCGCTCGGGCTGGTGGCGTACTTCTCCCCCGAGTTCGGGATCGCCGAGGCGGTCCCCCAGTACTCGGGCGGCCTCGGCGTGCTGGCGGGCGACCACCTCAAGTCCTCCAGCGACCTGGGCGTGCCCCTGGTGGGCGTGGGCCTGCTCTACCGGCACGGCTACTTCCGCCAGAGCCTCGACGCCGACGGCTGGCAGCAGGAGCGCTACCCGCTGCTCGATCCCCACGTCATGGCGCTCACCCTGTGTGAGAACGTGCGCGTCGAGGTCGACCTGGCGCAGGACGAGCTGCCGCTGGTGGCCCAGCTGTGGAAGGCCGAGGTGGGCCGGGTGCCCCTCTACTTCCTGGACGCCGACGTCGAGGAGAACAGCGACGAGCTCCGCAGCGTGACCGACCGCCTCTACGGCGGCGACACCGAGCACCGACTGCGCCAGGAGATCCTGCTCGGCATCGGCGGCGTCCGGGCCCTGGAGGCCGTCGGCATCCAGGCCCAGGTGTTCCACACCAATGAGGGCCACGCCGGCTTCCTGGGCCTGGAGCGGATCCGCCGGCTGGTGGTGGACGAGGGGCTCAGCTACCCCGAGGCCATCGAGGCGGTCCGAGCCGGGTGCATCTTCACCACCCACACCCCCGTGCCCGCGGGCATCGACCGCTTCCCCCTGCCGCTCATGCAGAAGTACTTCGGCCGCTGGGCCGACGAGGTCGGGGTCAAGATCGGTGACGTCGTGGCCCTCGGCCACCGCCCCGGGGACGAGCCCGAGGAGCCGTTCAACATGGCGGTCATGGGCCTGCGCCTGGCCGGGCGGTCCAACGGGGTCGCCCAGCTCCACGGCGAGGTCAGCCGGGACATGTTCGGCGACCTGTGGCCCGACCTGGAGTC
>JBKPRS010000413.1:0-2692 GCA_046734695.1 Actinomycetota bacterium
GTAGTCGAGCTTCTTGCCGATGTCGAAGCGACCCTCGTCGAACACGAAGCCGTACACCGGCTGCTCGGTGAGCAGGATGGCGATGGCGTCGGTGAGCTGGATCTCGCCTCCGACTCCCGGCTTGGTGCGGTCGAGGGCGTCGAAGATCTCGCGGGTGAACAGGTAGCGGCCCATGACCGCCAGGTCGGAGGGCGCGTCCTCGGGCTTGGGCTTCTCGACGATGCCCCGCAGCCGCACCAGGTCGGGCCGGTCGGTGGGCTCGGGGTCAGCGCAGCCGTAGGACGAGATCTCCTCGGGCGGGAACGACTTGAACGCCACGACCGAGGCGCCGGTGTCGTCGTTGACGGCGATCATGTCCGTGAGGACGGTCGAGTGCTCGTCCATGATGTCGTCGCCCAGCATGACCACGAACGGGCTGTCACCGACGTGCTTGCGGGCCACCGACACGGCGTGGCCCAGTCCCAGCGCCTCGCCCTGGCGGACGTAGTGGATGTCGGCGAGGTCGGCCAGGCCCCGCACCTCGTTGAGCTGGTCGTGCTTGCCCGACGCCTCCAGCGAGACCTCGAGCTCGATGGACCGGTCGAAGTGGTCCTCCAGGCTGCGCTTGCCCCGGCCCGTGATGATGAGGATGTCGTCGATGCCGGAGCGCACGGCCTCTTCCACCACGTACTGGATGGCCGGTTTGTCGACGACCGGCAGCATCTCCTTGGGCTGCGCCTTCGTCGCCGGCAGGAAGCGGGTGCCCAGACCCGCCGCCGGGATGACTGCCTTGCGAACCGCGGTCATCGGACCGGTCGCCTCCCTTGTCTGTAGACCCTCGTGCCCTGGAGTCGAAGAAAGCGCCGTGCCGTCCGCCCGGCGAGCCAGACGCTACGCCCTGGCCAGCGCGGTTGGCGAACACGGCGCTCCGCACCGTGCGGGGCGATGCTGTCCGGCTTCCCCGACCACGGCAGGTGAATCCGGTGACGCTCAGCGAGACGTAGGACCGCCGCTGCGGTCCGCGCAACGTGGCGGCGTCGACCCGCGGGACGCCACCAGCGCGGTGATCCCCAGCTGCCGCCGGCGCGGCCCGAGTGGCTCAGCCGGGCGTGCCCAGGCGGCGCTCGTCGCCGCGGGCGATGCGGCGGAGGTTCTCCCAGTGGCGGGCGACGATCAGCACAGCGCACACGGCCAGCGCCGCCACGACATCCCCGGGCGAGCCGAGCGCCAAGGCCGCCACCGGCAGCGCCGCAGCCCCGACCACCGATCCGAGCGACACCGTGCGGCTGAGCCCGACGGTGATGGCGAACACCACCGCGGCCACCGCCAGAGCCGCCGGTGCGACCACCAGCGCCATGCCGGTCCCGGTGGCCACGCCCTTGCCGCCCCGCAACCTCCGGGTCACCGGCAGCACGTGCCCGACGACCGCGGCGAGCCCGCACAGCGCGGCCAGGCCGTGGCCACCCGCGGCCCACCCGATGCCGGCAGCCAGCACGCCCTTGGCGAGGTCCCCGACCAGCGTCGCCACCCCCGCCCGCCGTCCCGCGGTGCGCGCCACGTTGGTGGCACCGGGATTGCCCGACCCGACCCGGGTCGGGTCCACGCCTTGGCGGCGGCCGACGAGCAGGGCGGTCGGGAAGGTCCCGATGAGGTACGAGGCGACCACCACGGCGGTCGCCACACCGGGCGAAGCAGAGGCGACGAGCACGACGATTCGATCGTAGGTGCACTAGCCTTGGCACTCTCAAGTCGAGAGTGCCAGCCTGCGGAGCGACGATGCCCACCTACGAATACCGCTGCAGGGAGTGCGGCGAGCAGCTCGAGGTCGTCCAGTCCTTCTCGGACGACCCGCTGACCGAGTGCCCCAGGTGCTCAGGTCCCCTGCGCAAGGTCTTCAACTCGGTCGGCATCGCGTTCAAGGGGAGCGGTTTCTACAAGAACGACAGCCGGTCCAAGTCGTCCTCGTCCAGCTCCTCGTCCAGCCCGTCGAGCTCCTCGTCCGGCTCGTCCGAGTCGAGCGGATCGAGCGGCTCCACGTCCGACGGGTCGTCGAGCTCGTCCGGCGGCGACTCCTCGAGCAGCAAGACGCCGGCCAGCACGGCGTGACCGTCACCGCTGGGGGGAGCGGAGTGCAGGCGGACGTCGGCGTCTACGGCGGCTCGGGCCTGTACTCCCTGCTCGACGACGTCGAGGAGCTCGAGCTCGACACCCCCTTCGGACCACCGTCGGCGCCGATCACGATCGGCGAGGTGGCCGGCCGGCGGGTGGCGTTCCTCCCCCGTCACGGCCGCGGCCACACGCTGCCGCCGCACCGGGTGCCCTACCGGGCCAACGCCTGGGCCATGCGCCTGCTGGGCGTGCGGGCGCTGTTCGCTCCGTTCGCCTGCGGGTCGCTGCAGCCGGACATCCACCCGGGTGAGTTCGTGGTGGTGGACCAGATCTTCGACCGGGCGTTCGGGCGGCCGTCCTCGTTCCACGACGGTCCCGACACCCCGGAGGGCCTCGCCCCGGTCGACCACGTCACGTTCGCCGAGCCGTACGACGCCCGTCTCCGCCGGGCCGCGCTGGCGGCCTGCGAAGCCGAGGGAGTCGTCACCCACCCCGCGGGGACCGTGGTGGTGATCGCCGGGCCCCGCTTCTCGACCCGCGCCGAGTCGCAGTGGTACACGGACCAGGGCTGGCACGTGATCGGCATGACCCAGATGCCCGAGGC